>NZ_CP120983.1:7427199-7736665 GCF_030719215.1 Streptomyces sp. Alt3
GGCCATGCTCGATCACCTCACCGCCCGTCTGCGGTCCAGGGGCGTCCTCCAGCGAATGGAGACGACGATCAGCGCAGACAACGACGCTTCACAACGGCTCTTCCTCTCCTTCGCCGCGCGACACGGGGCGTCGGTGGAGCGTGAGCTGCTGTTCCCCGCAGGACTCTTCCCCGACGCACACGAGTCCGAACACCTGTATCGGATCGGGCCGCTGGCCCAACCACCCGCCTCGTCGAACGAGACCGAGTTCTCGGACGCCCGGCGCACTAGGAGCGTGTCATGACGACGAACAACCCGCATGCCCTGAGTGTCTTCGAGGCCCTCGAGTCGGAGGTGCGGAGCTACTGCCGCGGCTGGCCGACGGTCTTCGACCGTGCGCAGGGTGCCCGGCTCACGGACGAGGACGGCCACTCGTACCTGGACTTCTTCGCCGGTGCAGGTTCGCTGAACTACGGGCACAACAACCCGGTGCTGAAACGCGCGTTGATCGACTACATCGAGCGTGACGGCATCACGCACGGTCTGGACATGGCGACGACGGCGAAGCGGGCGTTCCTGGAGACGTTCGAGAACGTGATCCTGCGTCCGCGTGATCTGCCGTACAAGGTGATGTTCCCGGGTCCGACGGGCACGAACGCCGTGGAGTCGGCGCTGAAGCTGGCCCGTAAGGTCAAGGGCCGTGAGTCGGTGGTCTCGTTCACCAATGCCTTCCACGGCATGTCGCTGGGTTCGCTGGCGGTGACGGGCAACGCGTTCAAGCGGGCCGGTGCCGGTATCCCGCTGGTGCACGGCACGCCGATGCCGTTCGACAACTACTTCGACGGTCAGGTCCCGGACTTCCTGTGGTTCGAGCGGCTGCTGGAGGACCAGGGGTCGGGGCTGAACAAGCCGGCCGCGGTGATCGTGGAGACGGTGCAGGGCGAGGGCGGCATCAACGTGGCCCGCGCCGAGTGGCTGCGCGCGCTGCAGGATCTGTGCCACCGCCAGGACATGCTCCTGATCGTGGACGACATCCAGATGGGCTGTGGGCGGACCGGTGGTTTCTTCTCCTTCGAGGAGGCCGGGATCGTCCCGGACATCGTGACGCTGTCGAAGTCGATCAGCGGTTACGGTCTGCCGATGTCGCTGTGCCTGTTCAAGGGCGAGCTGGACGTCTGGGAGCCGGGCGAGCACAACGGGACCTTCCGGGGCAACAACCCGGCCTTCGTCACCGCTGCCGCGACGCTCGACGCGTACTGGGCCGACGGTCAGATGGAGAAGCAGACCCTGGCCCGCGGCGAACAGGTCGAGCAGGCACTGCTGGCAGTCGGGGAAGAACACCCTGAGGCCGGCGTGCAGGTCCGGGGCCGAGGACTGGTCTGGGGGATGAAGTTCGCCGATCCCACGCGTGCGACCACCGTGTGCAGGGGCGCCTTCGAGCTGGGCCTGCTGGTCGAGACCTCCGGCCCGGAGAGTGAGGTCGTGAAGGTGCTTCCGCCCCTCACCGTCTCCTCGGCCGAGCTGGACGAAGGCCTCCAGATCCTCGCCAAGGCTGTGCGGGACACCGCCTGAAGAGCGGTGGCAGCACGGTCGAACGCACGGCCCGGAGGCGCTGTCCAGGCACACCGGGCCACCGCTCCGCCTCCCCGGGCACCCGATGAGGCACCGAAGAAAGGCACCGCCCCGCCGTGATCGTCCGATCCTTCGATGACATCGAGAACACCGACCGGCACGTCAGGTCCGCTTCAGGTACCTGGGAGAGCAAGCGCATCGTGCTCGCCAAGGAGAAGGTGGGCTTCTCGCTCCACGAGACCGTGCTGTACGCGGGCACGGAGACGTCGATGTGGTACGCCAACCACATCGAGGCCGTTCTGTGCACCGAGGGCGAGGCCGAGCTCACCAACGACGAGACCGGCGAGAAGCACTGGATCTCCCCCGGGACGATGTACCTGCTGAACGGGCACGAGCACCACACACTGCGCCCCAAGACCGACTTCCGCTGCGTGTGCGTCTTCAATCCCCCCGTCACCGGACGGGAGGACCACGACGAGAACGGTGTATACCCGCTGCTGACAGAGGAGGGCTGAACCATGACCACCGATGTACGCGCCGACCTGTACCCCTCGCGCGGCGCCGCCGAGATGACCACTCCCCGCCAGGACCCGGTCATCTGGTCCGCGCCGGGCGCGCCGGGACCGATCGCCGCGAAGGACCTGCAGTCCTTCGAGCACGACGGCTTCCTCGCCATCGACCAGCTCGTCACCCCCGACGAGGTGGCCGGCTACCGCGCCGAGCTGGACCGGCTGGTCGCCGACCCGCTGGTCCGCGCCGACGAACGCTCCATCATCGAACCCAAGACGCAGAGCGTGCGTTCCGTCTTCGAGGTCCACAAACTCAGCGAGGTCTTCGCCCGACTGGTCCGCGACGAACGCGTGGTGGGCCGCGCCCGCCAGATCCTGGGCTCGGACGTCTACGTCCACCAGTCCAGGATCAACGTCAAGCCCGGCTTCGGAGCCTCCGGCTTCTACTGGCACTCCGACTTCGAGACCTGGCACGCCGAGGACGGCCTGCCCAACATGCGGGCCGTGTCCGTCTCGATCGCCCTGACCGAGAACCTCGACACCAACGGCGGGCTCATGATCATGCCCGGCTCCCACAAGTCCTTCGTCGGCTGCGCCGGCGAGACACCCAAGGACAACTACAAGAAGTCCCTCCAGATGCAGGACGCCGGCATCCCCTCCGACGAGGTCCTCACCGCCATGGCCGACCGCCACGGCATCAAACTCTTCACCGGCAAGGCAGGCTCGGCCACCTGGTTCGACTGCAACGCCATGCACGGCTCCGGGGACAACATCACCCCCTACGCCCGCAGCAACGTCTTCATCGTCTTCAACAGTGTCGACAACACCGCCCAGGAACCCTTCGCGGCCCCCGTCCGCAGGCCCGACTTCATCGGCGCCCGCGACTTCACCCCGGTCGGGTACTAGGCACACCGGCGACGGAGCCTCGGCACCGACGAGCGCGGTACCTCTCGAAGGGAGCACCCACCCCTCGCACCGGCGACGGGTGGGTGCTCCCTTCCGCATGTTCCGGCCCGCCTGCTCCGGTGGCGCGGTGCCTCGGGCCGGTGCCCAGCAGGCATTGCTCCTGGCCGGAGCGCCGCAGCGTCCTCCCGAGAGGCGCGTCTCACCATGTGAAACAGGCGTTTGACATTAGATGCACTTATGGTCAATAAAGGTGATGCTTTGGCCACTTATTCACGCCCTGTGTAACGCAGGCTGTGAGGGCCGCCCTCGCCGAGATGAATGAGTACTGCCGTGTCCCACACGTCCCCCGACCGCGCACCCGTAGACCCGGCGGAGGAGTGGGACGCCTGGCGTGCGGAGCGTCACCGTTCGCTCACGTCCCCGACCGGCAACCTCGCCCTGGTCGAGACCCGCTGGGCGCCGGCTGGGGAGGAGCCGGACGCGGAGGAAGCGCGCGCGAGCCGGCCGGACACCGTGACGGTGACCACGCTCCGGCGCACCGACCTGGTCACCGGCCAGCCCGAGCACGGCCTGCGCTTCTGGGACGCCGACGCGCCCGCCATCCGTGATTTCGACCGGGTCGACACCTTCCCGTACGACCCAGCCTGGGTCCTGGAAGCCTCCTACACCCCCGTCCCCGGCGCCCGGCGCATCGCCTTCGAGCACATCCGGGACAACGGCGGCAGCCGCGACCTGGTCGTCCCGGGTGACATCACGCTCACCGTCGACGGCCGCGCGTACACGCTCAGCGCCTTCGACGACGACGGCACCCTGCTGCTCGTCTTCGGGGACCCCACCAACGGTGACATCACCTACGGGCCGGCCGCTTCCTCTTCGTGCGGCGCACGGACGACGAGAGCCGGGTCGTCCTCGACTTCAACCAGGCCTTCGTGCCGCCCTGCGGATTCTCCGATCAGTACAACTGTCCGATGCCGCCGCGGCAGAACCGCTTCCACCTGCCCGTCGAGGCAGGCGAGAAGCTCCCCGTCTTCCGCGACGGCTCCGACGCCCAGCACTGATCACCCCGCAGCTCCCCGCACCGAAAGAGTCCTGACCCATGAGCACCAAGAAGAACGTCCTGTACGCCACCGCCGCCGTCGCCGCTCTCGCCCTGACCGTGACCGCCTGCGGCGGCTCCGGCGGCACCAGCGCCTCGGGCGGCACCTGGGACAAGGACGCCGTCGTCAACATCGGCTCCCTCTACGAGCCGCAGAACCTCGACAACACCGCGGGCGGCGGACAGGGTGTCACCGAGGCCCTGAACGGCAACGTCTACGAGGGTCTGTTCAGACTCACCGACGACGGTGACGTCGAGAAGCTCCTGGCCCAGGACTACCAGACCAGCGCCGACGGCCTCACCTACACCTTCACCCTGCGCGACGGCGTGAAGTTCCACAGCGGCAAGGAACTCGGCAGCGAGGACGTCAAGTACAGCCTGGAGAAGGTCCTCGCCGACGACTCCCAGTCCGCCCGCAAGAGCAACCTCGAAGTCGTCAAGGACATCGCCACCCCCGACAAGCGGACCGTGAAGATCACGCTGTCCAAGAAGTCGATCTCCTTCGTCTACAACCTCTCCTATGTCTGGATCATCAACTCCCAGGCCGAGAACCTGAAGACGACCGAGGACGGCACCGGCCCGTACGCCCTGAACAAGTGGACCCGCGGTTCCGCGCTGAGCCTGAACCGCTTCGCGGGCTACTGGGGAGACGCCGCCGCGAACAAGCAGGTCGTCTTCCACTACTACAAGGACGCGTCCGCGCTCAACAACGCCCTGCTGACCAACGCCGTGGACGTCGTCACCAGCGAGCAGTCGCCCGACGCGCTGGAGCAGTTCAAGAGCAACGGCACCTACAAGGTCAACGACGGCAACTCCACCACCAAGCTGCTGCTGGCGTTCAACGACAAGGCCAAGCCCTTCACCGACGTCAAGGTGCGCCAGGCCGTGTCCGCCGCCATCGACGACAAGAAGCTCCTGGAGTCCGTCTGGGGCGGCTACGGCAAGCAGATCGGCTCGATGGTCCCGCCCACCGACCCCTGGTACGAGGACCTGACCGACGTCAACGCCCATGACGTGACGAAGGCCAAGAAGCTGCTGTCCGAGGCCGGTTACGCCAAGGGCTTCAGCTTCACCCTCGACACCCCCAACTACGACCCGCACCCGACGGCCGCGACCTTCATCAAGTCCCAGCTCGCCAAGGTCGGCATCACCGTCAAGATCAACACGATCACGCCCGACGAGTGGTACACGAAGGTCTACAAGAACCACGACTTCTCGGCCACGCTCCAGGAGCACGTCAACGACCGCGACCTGGTCTGGTACGGCAACCCCGACTTCTACTGGGGCTACGACAACCCGCAGGTCACCAAGTGGGTCGAGCAGGCGGAGGAAGCCTCCAGCACCGCCGACCAGACCGAGCTGCTGAAGAAGGTCAACCGGCAGACCGCCGAGGACGCGGCGAGCGACTGGCTGTATCTCTACCCGCAGATCGTCGTCGCGAACGACAAGCTCTCCGGCTACCCCCTCAACGGCCTGAACTCCCAGTTCTACGCCTACGACATCAAGAAGAAGGGCTGATGGCGCGCTACCTGGCGCGCCGACTGGCCTTCCTGGCCGTGTCGCTGGCGCTGGCGAGCGTCGTGCTGTTCGTGCTGCTGCGCATGCTGCCGGGCGACCCGGCCAACGCGCTCACCTCGGTCGGTGCCAGCCCCGAGCAGATAGCCGCGGCCCGTCACGCCATCGGCTCGGACCGCCCGCTGCCCGAACAGTTCACCCACTGGATCGGGCAGCTGGCGAGCGGCGACCTCGGGACCTCTTTCGTCAGCTCACTGCCCGTGGGCCCCGAGGTCGCAGCCCGGATGGACGTCACCGTGCCGCTCACCCTGGCCGCCTTCGTCCTGGCCGTGCTGATCGCGGTTCCCGCCGGATTCACGGCGGCCCACAAGCGGCACACCTGGTACGGCGCGCTGCTCAACGGGGTGTCCCAACTGGGCATCGCGATACCCGTGTTCTGGCTCGGCATGATCCTCATCGCGGTGTTCGCACTGAACGCCGGCTGGCTGCCCTCCGGCGGCTTCCCGCAGGACGGCTGGGCCGATCCGGCCGAGGCGGTCCGCTCCCTCGTCCTGCCGGTCGTGACCATCGCCCTCGTGATGAGCGCGTCCCTGATCCGCTACGTCCGCTCCGCCACACTCGACGTCCTCGGCAGCGACTACCTGAGGACCGCGCGCGCCCTCGGCTCGTCCTTCGGGGGTGCCATGCGGCGGCACGGGCTGCGCAACGCCTCCGTGCCGGTGATCTCCGTCCTCGGCATCGAACTCGCCTCGACGCTGCTCGGCGCGGTCGTCGTGGAGTCGGTGTACGCGCTGCCGGGCCTCGGCTCGATGCTCGCCACCGGCATCGCACAGCACGACTACCCGGTCATCCAGGGCGTGCTGTTCGTGTCCACCCTCGCGGTGCTGCTGATCGGCTTCGTGGCCGACCTGGCCCAGCGGATCATCGACCCGCGGCTGCGCGGCCGGCTCTCGGGAGGTTCCCGATGACCGGGACGGACCTGCTCACCCCGACGAAGCGGCGCACCCGGCGCTCCGTCACCCTCGTCGTCGGCTGCGTACTCGCCGGCATCATCGCGTTGCTGGCCGTGGTCTCGCTCCTCTGGCTGCCCTACGACGCCGACGACACCTCGGGCGGACGGCTCGCCGGACCCGGCGACGGCCATCTCCTGGGCACCGACAAGCTCGGGCGCGACCTGTTCACCCAGGTGATGACCGGCTCCCGCATCGCCGTCGAGGCGGGTCTCGGGTCGGTGCTCATCGCCGCCGCCATCGGGATCACCCTGGGCGTGCTCGCCGCGTACGCACAGGGCTGGATCGACGACACGCTCTCGGCGTTCCTCGACATCCTGATCGCCTTCCCGACCCTGCTGCTCGCGATGCTCATCGTCGCCGCCCGCTCGGCGACACTCGGTTCGGCGGTCCTGGCGATCGGCCTGGCGCAGAGCGCGGTGGTGGCGCGCCTGGTACGCATCCTGGTCAAGCGCGTCCTGGCACAGGACTACATCACGGCAGCCCGTACCTCCGGCACCTCCTGGCCGCGTACGGTCCTCTCCCACGTCCTGCCCAACATCTGGCCCACGCTGGTGGTCAACCTCGCCCTGCAGTTCGGCCTCGCCGTGCTCGCCGAGGCCGGGCTGTCCTACCTCGGCCTCGGAGCACCGCCGCCCAACGCCTCCTGGGGCCGCATGCTCCAGGAGGCCCAGGCCACCTTCACCACGGCGCCGGCCGGTGCGCTCGCACCCGGCATCCTGCTCGTACTGCTCGTCATCGGCGTGAACCTCATCGCCGACGGCCTGCGTGACACCCTCGACCCGGCCACCCGGCGGAGGCGCGCGTGACTCTCCTCGACGTACGCGGACTGACCGTAAGGACCGACGACGGGCGGACCCTGGTCGACGACCTGTCCTTCACGGTCGCCGGAGGTGAACGGCTCGGCCTCATCGGCGAGTCCGGCTCCGGCAAGTCCCTGACGACCCTCGCGGTCCTCGGGCTCCTGCCCGACGGCATGACCGCGTCCGGCAGCGTCGAACTGGCCGGGACCCAGACCGTGGGCGCCGCCGAGAAGACCCTGACCGCCGTCCGCGGACGGGACGCGGCGGTCGTCTTCCAGGAGCCGCTGACCGCACTGGACCCGCTGATGCGGCTCGGCCGGCAGATCGCCGAGCCCCTCGCCCGCCGCACCGGCCTGAGCGGCAGGCGCCTGCGAGCGACCGTGCATGAAGCCCTCGAACAGGTACGGCTGCCCGAGCCCCACCGCATCGCCCGGGCGTTCGCGCACGAGATCTCCGGCGGACAGCGCCAGCGGGTCGCGCTCGCGATGGCGCTGGCCTGCGAGCCGAAGCTCCTCGTCGCCGACGAGCCCACGACCGCCCTGGACGTGTCGGTGCAGGCCGAGATGCTGGAGCTGATCGACGGCCTCGTCCGGGAGCGGGAGATGGCCGTGCTGTTCGTCAGCCACGACCTGGCCGTCGTGTCCCGGGTCACCGACCGGGTGCTGGTCATGAAGGACGGCCGTGCCGTCGAGCAGGGCGTGGTCCACGACATCGTGCGCGCACCACGCGAGACGTACACCCGGGCCCTGGTCGCCAGTGCCCGGAAACTGGAGTCCGCCCTGGACCTGAGGAGCGCGCCATGACGCCCGTGCTGGAGCTGAAGGACGCCGCCGTGCGCTACCGGGGGAGCGCGGCCGACGTGGTCTCGGACGTGTCCCTGGCCGTCGAGGCGGGGGAGAGCCTCGCGCTGGTCGGCGAGTCCGGAGCGGGCAAGACCACGCTGCTGCGGCTGCTGCTGGGCCTGGCCCGCCCCACCGCCGGCGCCGTCCGCTTCGACGGGGCGGACCTGAACCCGCGCGACCGTGAACAGATGCGCCGTTTCCGGCGCAGCGTGCAGTGCGTCTTCCAGGACCCGTACTCCTCGCTCGACCCCAGCCGCCGGGTCGGCGCGATCGTCGCGGAACCCCTGCGCTCCCTCGGCCTGGACAGTCGCTCCACCGCCGCGCCCAAGGTGGCCGCCGCGCTGGAACGCGTCGGTCTCCAGGCGAACGCCGTCGACCGCTACCCGCACGAGTTCTCCGGCGGGCAGCGCCAGCGCATCGCCATCGCCCGCGCCACGGTCTGCGATCCACGCGTCCTCCTGGCCGACGAACCGGTCAGCGCACTCGACGTCACCACCCGGGTGAAGGTCGTCGATCTGCTGGCCGAGCTGAAGCAGGAGCGTGGCCTGACGCTGGTCATGGTCTCCCACGACCTGTCGGTCGTGGCCTCGCTGTGCGAGCACACCGCCGTGCTGGAACGCGGTCGTGTCGTCGAGCAGGGCGCAACCTCCCAGGTGCTCGGCGAACCGGAGCACGCCTACACCCGCCGTCTCATCGAGAGCGTGCCGCGTCTGCCCACCTCGTGACCGGCCGGCGGGACACCGACCGTACTCTGACCGCGTGAACACAGCCGGAATCGGGGGCACCGACGCGACCGGTACCTCGCTGCGACGTCTCGCCGACGCACTGGGTACCGAGATGATGTGGGCCGGAGCCCGTGACCGTCCGATCGGTGAGGTGGTCATCGCCGAACCGGGGGACGTGCTCGCAGACCTCCCCGGTGCGCTGGTACTCGCCGTCGGGGCACGCGGCGCCGACGCGATCACCGTCGTGCGGTCGGCGGCGGAGGCGGGCGCCGCCGCCGTCGCGGTCAGGGCGGCGCCCGGCGAGGACGGCGCCCTGACCCCGCAGGTGAAGGCCGCAGCCGAGAGGGCGGGCATCGCGCTGATGGGCATCGCCGCCTCCGTCCGCTGGGACCGGGCCGAGGCCGACATACGCGGCGTGCTGGAACGCGGGGCCGCGGACGGGACCTCCGGCCACCGGGGCGACCTGTTCTCGCTCGCCCAGACCGTGGCCACGCTCACCCGCGGCGTGGTGAGCATCGAGGACGCCGCACACCGGGTGCTCGCCTACTCCGACTCGGGTGACGAGGCGGACGAACTGCGGCGCCGCTCCATCCTCGGCCGGACCTGTCCCGAGCCTTACCTCGCGCATCTGCGGCAATGGGGGGTCTACAGGCGGGCCCGCACCGGTGAGGAGGTCGTCGACGTCGAGGAACTGCCCGAGATGGGGGCACGCCGGCGAATGGTCATCGGTATCAACGCCGCCGGCCGGCCCCTCGGCACGGTCTGGGTGCAGGAGGGCACCCGCGGCCTTGCCGGGCGCACGGAGGAAGTGATGCGCGGTGCGGCGCGGCTCGCAGCCTCACAACTGGTCGACCACTGGTTCCAGGGTGACCCGGGGGCACGCCTTCCGTCCCGGGCGGGACTGGCGCACGGACTGCTGACAGGACGCTTCAACTCCGGGGCGCTCGCCGCGCACCTGGGCATCGCGCCGAACGCCTCCGCGACGGTCGTCGCCTTCGACCTGCGGGAGCCGGAGAGCGGGGACGCAGTCTCGCAGGACGCCCGCCGTGCGGAGGCAGCGGAGATCATCTCCGTACACGCGGCCTCGTACCGGCGCAGCGCCATGGTGGCGCAGGCCTGCGGGCAGGTGTACGCGATGCTGCCGGAGCGTGCCGCCGCACCCTCTTCCGAAGGGCTGCTCACGCGGTGGGCCGAGGATCTGGTGAGCGCGCTGCGCCACCACCTCCGGACGCCCGTCCAGGCCGTGGTGGCGGGCACCGCTCCGCGCCTCGACGACATACCCGCCGTGAAGCTACGCGGTCACCACGGCCTCCAGGTCCTCGCCCGCACCCCCGAGCGGCAGGTGGCCACCCACACGGCGCTCACCGCGTCCCTCATGGTCCGAGACGTGCTCGGGTTGCTGGACCGGCACAGCGAGATCCGCCATCCGGGCCTCGACGTACTCGCCCGCCACGACGACGCGCACGGCACCGAGATGTGCCGTTCCCTGCTGCTCTACCTCGACGCCTTCGGCGATGTCGGCCGGGTGGCGAAGGACCTGAACGTCCATCCCAACACCCTGCGCTACCGGGTTCGCAAGGCCGTCGCTCTCGCCGGCCTCGATCTGGACGATCCCGAGCACCGGATCGCGGCCATGCTGCAACTGCGGCTCTCCCGAGAGGAGCCGGGGACAAGCCCGTTCCCCGGTGGATGACGGCCGGGGCTCCCCGCTGCCCGACGCGGCTGTCCGCACGGACAGTCCGATGCCCGGAACGCTGTCCGGGCGGACAAACCGCAGGTGACCGGCGCCGGTTTAGGTTCACACCCCGTTCGCTTTCCGCGACGGCGAGCCCTTATCCCGAACCCGGAGCAGACCCATGACCGAACCTGCCCACCTGGCACCGGCGCCCGCGAACGCGGTCACCGCCGAGTCCCCCGGCGGCATGCGACGCATCGCCACGGCCAGCTTCATCGGCACGGCCATCGAGTTCTACGACTACTACATCTACGGCACCGCGGCCGCGCTCGTCCTCAACGAGGCGTTCTTCCCGGAACTGTCCAAGACCGCCGGCACTTTGGCCACCCTCTCGACCTTCGCCATCGGCTTCGCGGCACGGCCCATCGGGGCCGCGGTCTTCGGTCACTACGGAGACCGTGTCGGCAGGAAGACCGTCCTCGTCGTGTCCCTGCTGATGATGGGCCTCTCCACCGGGCTGATAGGTCTGCTGCCCGGTTACGCCACCCTCGGTGTGTGGGCGCCGGTCCTGCTGGTGCTCCTGCGCGTCGTCCAGGGCCTCGGACTGGGCGGCGAGTGGGGCGGTGCGGCGCTCCTCGCCGTCGAGCACGCGCCGAAGAAGAAGCGGGGCCTGTACGCCGCGGCTCCGCAGATGGGCTCACCGGTCGGCTACTTCGCGGCCACGGTGACCTTCCTGCTGATGTCGTCGGTGCTCGACGACGGCGCGTTCGAGAGCTGGGGCTGGCGCATCCCCTTCCTGCTCTCCTTCGTGCTGGTCGCGGTCGGTCTGGCCATCCGGCTGAAGATCTCCGAAACTCCGGCCTTCGCCAAGGTCGTGGAGGAACGGGGGACGACGAAGGCCCCGCTCGTCGAGGCCTTCCGCCGCCACCCGAAGGAGATGCTGCTGGGCGCCGGAATGATCACTGTCGTGTACGTGATGTTCTACACCGTCGCCACCTACTGCATGACGTACACGACGGGCACGCTGGAGATCCCCAAGAACGACATGCTCGGCCTCACGCTCGTCGCGGTCGTGGTGCTCGGCGTGTCCACGTTTTTCGTCGCCCGCTGGTCGGACCGTGTGGGCCGCCGCAAGCTGATCATCGCCGGCGCCGCGTTCGGTGTGGTCTGGGGCGCGGTGCTCTTCCCGCTCCTGGACACCAGGAACTACGTGCTGATCGCTGTCGCGCTGAGCGGGGCCCTGCTCTGCATGGGCATCATCTACGGGCCGGCCGGTGCCTACATGCCCGAGTTGTTCGGTACGAACATGCGGTACTCGGGCGCCGGATTCTCCTACAACCTCGGTGGCGTGCTCGGCGGCGCGGCCGCGCCACTGATCGTGACCGCGCTGGCGGAGGCGTACAGCCCGTCGGTGGGCGGCTGGTTCATGAGCGCGATGGCGCTCGTCTCGCTGGCGTGTGTTCTCGCGCTCCCCGAGACCGCCGAGCGCGACCTCGACAAGGTCTGATCGACCCGCCCAGGCCCGGGGCGAGATCACCGACAGGGCCCGCACCGTCGGCGCGGGCCCTGATCCGCACGCGCGTCCGCCCCCGGTCCTGGGAGACGGGACGTCCGAGGGCGGCCCGGATGACGCCGGGCAGACGCGGGGGCCATGCCGTGACCTCTCCCGCCCCGTCCCCGGAACCGAGCCCAGGACCGGTCAGCCCACGCGCTCCCGCAGTGTCCGCGTGACGCCGTCGGTGTGTGCGGACGTCCCGGGGCGGTGCCCTGCCCCCCCCGCCTGGTCCGATCCGGGCCCTACCTGTGAGCCCACCCATAGGGCGCAGGTCACATACGAGGCGCGGTAGTAGGGCGCCGGGCCGGGTCCGGCGGTGCCTGACCGCCCAGACCGGTCCGTACGCCCCGGCCTACGGGGAGGCGTAGTAATGCCGGTCGTTGCCCTCGCTCCGATGTGCCGCTAACCATGGATCGAGCCCACGGGAGCAGATGCTCCGGGGCGGCCGGACACGCCGCACGGTCCGTACGTACGGACCCTGCCTCGCTTCTGGCCCCCGTAGCCCCGTGGCATCCCCGACCCCGTCGCAAGGAGATCTTCCATCCGTACGTCCGCCCAGTCCCTGACCCCCGCCGCCCGCAACGCCCGGATCCGCAGGTTCTCCGTTTCCGGACTGTGTGCCGCCGGGGCCGCAGCAGCGGCCCTGACCCTCGCCCCGTCCCCCGCGCACGCCGCCGAGCCGGCCTCGCACGGTGTGGCGACGTCCGCCGCCGGAGTCTCGGCGGCCGGGATCTCCGCGCAGGCGCACGCCATGGCGGAGAGGGCGCACAAGGCGAGCAAGGCCACCGACACGGACGACCTGGACCGCTGGATCCGGAAGTCCCTCAAGATCATGAAGGCCGAGGGGATCCCCGGCACCTACGAGGGGCTGCACCGCAACATCATGCGTGAGTCCGGCGGTGACCCCCACGCGGCCAACGGCTGGGACGTCAACGCGCAGAACGGCACGCCGTCCAAGGGGCTGCTCCAGGTGATCCAGCCGACCTTCGAGGCGTACCACGTGGACGGCACCGCCAAGAGCCTCACCGACCCGGTCGCCAACATCACCGCGGCGGCCAACTACGCCGCCGACAAGTACGGCTCCATCGACAACGTCGACTCCGCCTACTGAGCACCGCGCACCGGCAGCACACGGCACGGCCGCACTCCTGACAGGGGTGCGGCCGTGCCGTTTCGCGTGCGGCTCCGGTCCGGCGTTCCGCGGGGCGGCCCCTTGGCCTGAGGCAATAATTCATATTTAATAACTCTGCGGGTGCCCCGGGCGCCTGCCGACCGTCCGAACGCCGTCCAGGCCGCAGTACCGGAGCCGCCCGTGCAGCCCACAGGCCCGCAGATGTCCGGCGGCGCGGGCCGCGCGGGTCGGCCAGGCCGACCGGCGCGGCAGCGTCGAGCAGACAGTGGCCCGGGGGCTCGGACGGCCCGAGGAGGTCGCCGGTGCGACTGCCCTCCTCCTGAGCGAGGACACCCCATTAGTCACCGGCGCCCCACCGGTCGTCGACGGAGGACGGAGCGCCTGCCGGACCTCCTGCTGACCCGCACCCCTTCACCGAGGTCGCCCGTGCCCGGCAGGCGGACCGCCGTCCGCTGCCGGCCGTTCCGAGGAGAAACATGAAGATCAGCCGTATCGAGACCTTCGCGGTGCCGCCCCGCTGGCTGTTGTGCCGGGTCGAGACGGACGACGGCGTCGTCGGCTGGGGCGAGCCGGTGGTCGAGGGCCGCGCCGCCACCGTCCGCACCGCCGTGCACGAACTCTCCGAACTCCTCGTCGGGCAGGACCCGCTGCGGATCGAGGACCACTGGCAGACCATGACCAAGGGCTCGTTCTACCGCGGCGGCCCGGTCCTCTCCAGCGCGGCGTCCGGACTCGACCAGGCACTCTGGGACATCGCGGGCAAGGTCTACGGCGCCCCCGTGCACCAGTTGCTCGGCGGGCCGGTACGCGAGCGGGTGCGGGCGTACACCTGGGTCGGCGGGGACGAGCCCACCCAGATCGCCGAGGCGGTGCGGGAACAGGTCGAGGCCGGCTTCACCGCGGTGAAGATGAACGCCTCCGGGCGGATGAACCGGCTGGCGACCACCCGCGACATCGGTGAGGTCGTCTCCCGTGCCGCCGCCGCACGCGAGGCGCTCGGCGACGACCGGGACTTCGCCGTCGACTTCCACGGCCGGTTCACCGTCGCCAACGCCGCCAAGATCCTGCCGCATCTCGCCCCGTACAACCCGCTGTTCGTCGAGGAGCCCGTGCTCCCCGAGTACACCCACCGGCTGCGCGACCTGGTCGCGGGATCGCCCGTACCGCTGGCCACGGGGGAGCGGCTGTTCTCGCGCACCGACGTGCTCCCCGCCCTCATGGCCGGAGTGGCGGTCATCCAGCCCGACCTCTCCCACGCGGGAGGGATCTCCGAGGTCCGCCGGATCGCCGCGCTCGCCGAGACCTTCGACGTGCTCCTCGCGCCGCACTGCCCGCTGGGACCGGTCTCACTCGCGGCCAGCCTCCAGGTCGCCTTCAGCACCCCGAACTTCCTGATCCAGGAACAGAGCATCGGCATCCACTACAACGTCGGCGCCGGACCGCTGGACTACCTCGCCGACCCGACACCGCTGGACTTCCACGAAGGACACTTCCTGCGGAGCACGGCACCCGGCCTCGGCATCGACGTGGACGAACGCGCGGTCCGGGCCGCCGACAACACCGTCGAGGACTGGCACAACCCGATCTGGCGCCATGCCGACGGATCCTTCGCCGAATGGTGAACCCGGCCCCGGCCACCGAACGGTGACGCGGCCGACCCGCAGAACGACTCCATGGACGTGAATCACATGCACCCCCTGTCCCCGCCGAACAGCGACACCTTCGCCGAAGTGCTCCGGCGCACCCGCCTGGCCGCCATCGTGCGCGGCCCGGACCCCGACGCCGCGCTGCGCACGGTCCTGACCCTCGCGCAGGAGGGCGTGGCCCTCGTGGAGGTCTCCCTCAACACCACCGACGCCCTCGGGGTCATACGCCGCGCCGCCGCCGAGGTGGGCCCCGGAACCGTCGTCGGTGCCGGCACCGTGCTGACCGAGGAAGACGTCGAACGCGCCCACGAGGCCGGGGCCGGCTGGATGGTCACCCCCGCGCTCACCGAGTCCGTGGCCGCCTCGGTACGGGCGGGGCTGCCCGTACTGGCCGGTGCGCTCACCCCGACGGAGGCCGTCGCCGCCCGGCGCGCGGGCGCCGACGCCGTCAAGCTGTTCCCCGCCTCGCTCGGCGGACCCGCCTACCTCAAGGCCCTGCGCGACCCCTTCCCCGACATGCCGATCGTGCCCGTCGGCGGGGTGGACCTCGCCGGAGCCGAGCGGTACCTCGCCCACGGAGCGGTCGCGGTGGGTGTCGGATCGCCGCTCGTCGGCGACGCCGTACACGGCGGAGACCTGGCCGCCCTTCGCGAGCGCGCCCGCCGCTTCGTCGCCCTGTGCTCCGCCGGCACCCAGGAGGAGTCGTGAGCGCCGCTCCCGGGCGGACACCCGCCCCTGTCGACGTCCTGACCTTCGGTGAGACCATGCTCGCCGCCCAACTCCCAGGTTCCCTGGCGGTCGGCGCACAGGCCCGCACCACCGTCGCCGGCGCCGAGTCGAACGTAGCCATCGGCCTCGCCCGGCTGGGGCACCGCGCCGCCTGGGCCGGACTCGTCGGGGACGACGAACCCGGCCGCCTCGTCCTGCGCACACTCCGCGGGGAAGGCGTCGACATCACCCGTGCCGCCACCCGGGCCACCGCCCCCACCGGCGCGATGCTCCGTGAGCAGCGCGTCGCGGACCTCGTGCGGGTCCACTACTGGCGCAGCGGCTCCGCGGCCTCGCTGCTCACCCCCGCCGACATCGAGCCCGCCCTCGGCGACGGCGCCAGGGTGCTCCACCTGACCGGCATCACCTGTGCGCTCGGCCCCGGCCCCCTGGAGGCGGCGCGCGCGGCAGCCGCCCACGCCCACGCGCGCGGATGGACCGTCGCCCTCGACGTCAACCACCGGCAGCGACTCTGGACGGCCGAGGAGGCGGGCACGGCGCTTCGGCCGCTGCTGCCTCACGTCACCGTCCTGATCGCGTCGGACGACGAACTCCCGGTCGTGAGCGGTGCGTTCTCCGATTCCCCCGACGGCGAGGAACGAGCCGTGGACGCGCTCCTGGACAGCGGGGTGCGCGAGGTGGTCGTCAAACGCGGGGGAGAGGGAGCCGCCTACCGTGACCGGCAGGGTGTCCGGCACTCCGTACCCGCTCTGCGTGTGCCCGTGCGCGACACGGTGGGAGCCGGCGACGCGTTCTGCGCCGGATATCTGTCCGGCCTGCTCGACGGGCTCCCGCCGGCCGGACGGCTCGCCCGCGCGAACACGCTCGGCGCGTTCGCGGTCGCCTCGGACGGCGACTGGGAGGGACTGCCGCGCCGCGACGAACTCGGCCTGCTGGCCGCCGCGCCGGGCACCGCGATCCGCTGACCCGGGGCCGGTCCAGGCGGCCGGAACGACGCCGCGGACACCGGTCGGCAAATGTCCTGGTGCTTCAATGGTGTCGCTTCGCACCGCGCTCCCCGGGCCCGGGGAGCGCGGACACCCGGGTCCGCTTCCCGGCAGGGCGTGCGGGGTCCCCACGAGGCGCCCGTGCGCAACGCCCGTAGGGCTTCACCAGGACGAGGAGGCGGGCCATGGCGGCCTACGTCGGCAGGGGCATCCACGGTCAGGTCGTGGAGGCCCTGGGGTACCGGATCGTCTCCGGACGGATCGCCCAGGGGGACACCATCGACGTGCGGTCCGTCGCCGAGGAGATGGACATCAGTCTCACCGTGATGCGGGAGTCCCTGAAGGTCCTCGCCGGCAAGGGGCTCATCGACTCCCGTCAGAAGCGCGGCACCTTCGTCCAGCCGGACCGCGAGTGGAACTTCCTCGACGCCGACGTGATCCGCTGGCGGGTGGCGGGCGGCCACGGTGCGAAGCTGCTCGGTGACCTCGCCGAGGTGCGCGCCATCATCGAGCCGGCCGTGGCCAGGCACGCCGCCGCGCGCAGGAGCGAGCGGGATCTCGTCGCCCTGGAGGAGGCCTTGGCGGCCATGGGCCGTACCCGGGGTGACGCCGAGATGGCGGCCGGAGCGGACACGGCCTTTCACCGCGCGCTCTTCAGGGCTACGGGAAACGATCTGCTCGCCCGGTTCGACCTGCTGCTGGAGCCCGGGCTCCGCGAGCGCGACCGCCTCGTGCACACACACCGGCAGGGCGACGATCCCGTGCCCAGCCACCGGGCGGTTCTGGACGCCGTCAGGGACGCCGACCCGGAGCGCGCGCACGCCGCCATGACGGAGCTCCTCGAGAAGGCCGGCGCCGACGCGGAGGCCGTGACCGGCGGGGCGGCCACCGGCGCGGCAGCCGCGCACGGAGGCTGAGCACGGAGGCTGAGCACGGAGGCTGAGCACGGAGGCTGAGCACCGGGTCGACCGGCGGCACCGGCACCGAATGCGTCCACGGAGCGTCCCGCACCGGCAGGGGCGGACGGCCACCCGGTGTACGGACACCGGCCGGGGCGGTCGTTCCGCATGACGACCGCGTCCGGAATCAACGTACTTCGACAGATACGGGCCACTGCCCGTAGGGCCGATCGGGTGAAGTTCGGCAAACGCGTCAGCCGTGCCGTTTCCCGGCTCGCGTGTCGAAGGTTGTCCATCGCGGAAGAACGGCCGGGGGGATTTCGGGCGACTCCACACGTTCCACGGTTCCCCGCCCGGGCGACCGGTTTCTCCGATCTCTGAACTCTGGAGTCACTGAAAGTGCGAGTCGCTCTTACCGGGGCCACCGGGTTCCTGGGGCTGCGCCTTGTCCGCCGACTGCTGGACCGGTACGCCTCGTTGACGGTGCTCGGCCACGCGGGATCGGGCTGTGCGCTCAGCCGGATCACCCGCTTCATGGAGCTGAGCGGAGCGCCCGCCGCGCTGATCGCGGAGCTCCCCACCCGGCTTCGCGTCGTGGAGATCGACCTGTGCCGGCCGGAACTCGGGCTGCCCGCAGCCGAATACCGGAGGCTCGCCGACGAACTGGACGTGATCTGGCACTGCGCGGGCAACATCAACCTGGACGACGATCTCGGCAGCCTCCGCCTGACGAACGTCGAAGGCACCAGGCACGTACTGGAGTTGGCCGCTTCCGGAGCCCGTCGGCCGCTGGTCCACCACATCGGCACCGCCTTCGTGGGCGGCGCGCGCCGTGAAGGCGTCGTCTACGAGGACGAGCTGGAGGACCGGCACGGCTTCGAGAACAGTTACGAGCGGTCCAAGTACGAGGCCGAGGTCCTGGTGCGCGACTGGTCCAGGCTCCACGGACGGCCGGTCGTCGTCATGCGGCCGAGCGTCCTGGTCACGGACCTGCCGCCGTCCCCCGGACTCCCGCAGCACCCGCTCCAGTTCCTGGCGCGGATCGTGGAGTCCTCGGCGCGTGGCGGCGGGCTCCCGGAGAGGGACGTTCCCGAGGAACGACGTCCGGTGGTACGGCTGGCGGGCGACCCCCGGGGCCATCTGAACCTGATGCCGGTGGAGCACGCGGCCGCCGTCATGGTCCGGCTGGCGAACCGGCCACCTTCGGGGCGGGCCGACGTCTACCACGTCGTCCACGACCATGACGTGGCGACCACGGTCCTCACCGCCCTGGTCGAACGCATCGCACCGGTGAGGGTGCGGCTCGTCAGGAAGCGGCCCGACCAGCGGGCCCGGCTGGAGGCGGCCGTGGACCTCTACCCCGGGTTCACGCCCTACCTCAGCCACCGGCGTCGCTTCGACGACACCCGGGTGCGGAGCCTGCTGGGCCCGTTCTCCTCGGGGATCCGCGTCGATCTCGACTACCTCACGGCAGGCATCAGCACGAGCCGGACCGCCACCACCGCCGGAGCACCCTAGCCCGTACGCGGCCTCGCACCCGAGAACACGCGGTTCGCACCTCTTCCTGATGGGAGACCCACCCTTGTCCGTACTGGCACGTCCCGACGGGACCGTCACCGCCTCACCGGCCTTCGCACCGGAAGGGATCGCGGCCTGCGTCCGGCAGGTCCGGGACCACGCGCACATCGTCGCAGGTCCCACCGGCCGGGAGCTGGGCCTGGTGACGGGCCCGAGGCCCACGGGCGACGTCGTCGGCACGCTGCCGCCGCTGTATCCGGAGTGGCTGGGAGGACGGACCTTCTGCGAGGCCCACGGTGTCCGTTTCCCCTACGTGGCCGGGGAGATGGCGAACGGCATCGCCACGACCCGGATGGTCGTCGCGACGGCGCGCGCCGAGATGCTCGGGTTCTTCGGCGCCGGCGGCCTCGCGCTCACCGAGGTCGAGCGCGCGGTGCACGAACTGGCGACGGAGCTGCCCGGAAGGCCGAACTGGGGGGTAAACCTGATCCATTCGCCGAACGAGCCCGGCCTGGAGCACCAGGTCGCCCAGCTGCTGCTGCGCCGGTCCGTCCCCTGCGTCTCGGCGTCGGCGTACATGGACCTCACCCCGGCCGTGGTGCTGTGCTCGGCCGCCGGACTGCGCAGGGGGCCCGACGGGCGGATCGTCCGGCGTACGAGGCTCTTCGCCAAGGTGTCGAGGCCCGAGGTCGCCGCCCGCTTCCTCTCCCCGGCGCCACCCGGTCTGCTCCGTCCCCTGGTCGAGAGCGGAGAGCTCACCGCGGAGGAAGCCGCGCTGGCCGCGCTGGTGCCCGTGGCCGAAGACCTCACGGTGGAGTCCGACAGCGGAGGGCACACCGACAACCGCCCTCTCGCCGTCCTGCTGCCGCGGATCCAGGGCCTGCGGGAGGAGATCACCCGGCGCTTCGGCTACACACGGGCGGTCCGGATCGGTGCCGCGGGTGGGCTGGGCACGCCGGACGGGCTGGCAGCCGCCTTCGCCCTCGGCGCGGAGTACGTCGTGACGGGGTCGGTGAACCAGGTCGCCGTGGAAGCCGGCCTCTCGGACGACGCGAAGGCGATGCTGGCCGAAGCCGACATCGCCGATGTGATCATGGCCCCGTCCGCCGACATGTTCGAGGCGGGCGTAAGGCTCCAGGTCCTGCGCCGGGGGACCCTGTTCGCGCAGCGGGCCGGCCACCTCTACGAGGCGTACCAGGCCCATCCCTCGCTGGAGGCATTGCCGACGCAGCTGCGCACCAAGCTCGAACGGGACGTGTTCAGAGCCCCGGTCGAAGAGGTGTGGGCGAGCACGCGGCGCTTCTGGCAACAGCGCGACCCGGCGGAGGCGGACCGAGCGGAGAAGGACCCGCGGCACCGCATGGCCCTGGTCTTCCGCTGGTACCTGGGCAACTCCAGCCGGTGGGCGATCACCGGTGAGCCGACCCGGCGCGCCGACTACCAGATCTGGTGCGGCCCCGCGATGGGCGCCTTCAACCGGTGGACCGCGGACAGCTTTCTGGCGGAACCGGCCAACCGCACCGTGGTCCAGATCGCGCTCAACCTGCTCGAAGGCGCCGCGGTCGCCACCCGCGCGCACCAACTGCGCACCTACGGAGTGCCGGTGCCGCCCTCGGCGTCCGCCTTCACCCCG
This sequence comes from Streptomyces sp. Alt3, assembly GCF_030719215.1. NCBI lineage: Bacteria > Bacillati > Actinomycetota > Actinomycetes > Kitasatosporales > Streptomycetaceae > Streptomyces > Streptomyces glycanivorans. Next base: position 7,447,930 of record NZ_CP120983.1, read on the forward strand.
TGCCGCCTCGCCTGACCGGGTTCCGTGTGCCCTTCGCCGGACCGCCGAGGACGCGCCCCGCACCGAACAGCAAGGAAGTGGAGAGCATGCCCGCCTCTCGCCCCCGACAGGTACCGATCGCAGTGGTCGGCATCGGCGCTCTCATGCCCGGCGAGCACGGTGCCGGCGGCTTCTGGCGCACGGTCGTGAACGGCCGTGACCTGATGACCGAAGTCCCCGCCACCCGCTGGCTGGTCGAGGACTACTACGACCCCGACCCGACGGCTCCCGACAAGACCTACGCCCGCAGAGGGGCCTTCCTCTCCGACGTCGAGTTCGACCCGATGGCCTTCGGGATCCTCCCCAACTCCCTCGCGGCCACCGACACCGTGCAGCTCCTCGCACTCACCGTCGCCGAGCAGGTGCTCACCGATACCGGCGGACTCGGCGGGACCGACCGCGACCGCGTGTCCGTGATCCTCGGGGCGGGTGCCACGGAACTGTTCACGCACATGACCGCGCGGATCCAGCGCCCGGTCTGGCTCAAGGCCCTCCGGGAGAACGGGATCCCGGAGGTCGAGGCGCAGGCCGTCTGCGACAGCATCACCGGCCACTACACCCCGTGGCAGGAATCGACGTTTCCGGGACTGCTCGGCAACGTCATCGCGGGCCGGATCGCGAACCGTTTCGACCTGCACGGCACCAACCACGTCACGGACGCGGCATGCGCGAGTTCCTTCGCGGCCCTCTCGACGGCCGTGAGCGAACTCTCCCTCGGCCGGGCCGACCTGGTCATCGGTGGAGGCGTCGACGCGTCGAACGACGCCGGCACCTTCATGTGCTTCTCCAAGACGCCCGCCCTGTCACCCAGCGGCGACTGCCGTCCCTTCTCGGACGCGGCCGACGGCACGATGCTCGGCGAGGGCATCGCCATGTACGCGTTGAAGCGGCTCGCCGACGCCGAGCGCGCCGGTGACCGGGTCTACGCCGTCATCCGCGGGATCGGCACCTCGTCGGACGGCAGGAGCGGCGCGATCTACGCGCCGGTCCCCGAAGGACAGGCCCGGGCCCTGCGACGCACCTACGAGGACGCCGGCTACGGACCGGAGACCGTGGAACTGGTGGAGGCGCACGGCACCGGCACCGGAGCGGGTGACGCCGCCGAGTTCGCCGCGCTGCGCCAGGTCTTCGAGGAGTCCGGCCGGCAGGAAGGGCAGTGGTGCGCCCTCGGCTCGGTCAAGTCCCAGGTCGGCCACACCAAGGGCGCCGCCGGTGCCGTCGGCCTCCTCAAGAGCGTCCTGGCCCTGCACCACAAGGTCCTCCCGCCGATGATCAAGGTGGACCGGCCCGACCCCGCGATGAGGATCGACGACAGCCCGTTCTACCTGAACACTCGGTCGCGTCCATGGGTGCGCTCACCGGACCGGCCGCGCCGGGCAGCCGTGTCCAGCTTCGGCTTCGGCGGCAGCAACTTCCACGTCACGCTGGAGGAGTACACCCCCTCCCCGGGATCCGAGGCACGTACGGCCTGGCGTACGCGGACCGCCCCCACCGAACTGGTGCTGCTCAGCGCTCCGTCGGCGGCCACGCTCCTGGAACGCGGGTTCGACGGTGACCAACCCCTGGCCGGGATCGCGCGGAGGAGCCAGCAGGACTTCCGTGCGCACGACCCCGTGCGCCTCGCGGTCGTCGCCGCGGACCACGACGACCTGTCGGACAAGCTGAAGCAGGCCTTCGCACTGATCGGCCGGCAGCCGGACAGGGGCTTCTCCACGCCGACCGGTGTCCACTACGCCACCGGCGCGGCCACGCCCGGCCGGATCGGGTTCCTCTTCCCGGGCCAGGGCGCCCAGTACGTCGGCATGGGCGCGGACGTCGCCATGCTGTCGCCGGACGCCCAGGCGGTGTGGGACCGGCTGGGCACCACGGAGTCCGGCGACCGCGAGCTCCACCGCGTGGTCTTCCCGCCACCTGCCTTCAGCGATGGGGACCGGGCCGGGCAGCAGGCCCTGCTGACCCGTACCGAGTGGGCGCAGCCCGCGCTGGCGGTGCACAGCCTCGCTCTCGTCGAGGTCCTGCGAGGTCTCGGCCTGCGGCCCGACTGCGTGGCCGGACACAGCTTCGGCGAACTGGTGGCGCTGCACGCGGCCGGCGCCCTGGAGGCCGATGCGCTCGTGAGCCTCGCCCGCCGGCGGGGCGAGCTGATGCGCGACGCGGTGGCCACGCCGGGGGCCATGCTGGCCGTGGCGGCCGGGCAGGCCCGGACGGAGGAGGTCATCGCCGGATGCGGGGTCACCGAGGTCTGGGTGGCCAACCACAACGCCCCCGCCCAGACCGTGATCTCCGGAGCCTCGGGAGCGGTCGGGACCGTCGAACGGAAGCTCACCGCCGAGGGGATCACCACCCGGCGGCTGGAAGCCGCGACCGCCTTCCACAGCCCGCTCGTCGCCCCCGCGAGCGAACCGCTGCTCGCCCACCTGCGCGGGATCACGGTCGGCGAACCCCGGATCGACGTGTACGGCAACGCCGACGCGGCGGTGTACCCGACCGAACCCGAGGAGATCCGCCGCAGGATCGCCGGCCACCTCGCGGCGCCCGTGCTGTTCAGCGCCGGGATCGAGGCGATGTACGCGGCGGGAGTACGGACGTTCGTCGAGGTCGGCGCCGGTGAGGCGCTCACCGGACTCGTCACGCAGATCCTCGGCGACCGTGACCACCTCGCCGTCGCCCTGGACCGTAAGGGCCGCAACGGAATCACCTCCCTGCACGACGCGCTCGGCCGGCTCGCCGCCCGGGGCGTCCCACTCGACCACGACCACATGTGGGCGCCCTACGCGCCGCCCGCAGCAGCAGCCGAGGAGCGCAAGCCCAGGATGACCGTTCAGATCAACGGCAGGAACCAGGGCAGGGTCTACCCGCCCGCCGGAGGAGCCGCGGCGCTGCCCCCGCCGAACCCGCTCCGCGTAGCCGACGTACCCCCGCCGGCCGCGCAGATCCCCGATCGGACAACCGTCGCCCCCGTCGGCCCCGCTGTCGTCGAACCCGCGCCCTCCGTCGGTACCCTCGCCACCCCCGCTCCCGCGCTCTCCGTGCCCCAAGCGCCCGCCGCGGGTACGGACGCCGACTGGTTCACCGCGATCGACAACGTGCAGCGCTACACGGCACAGGCCCACGAGGCCTGCCAGCGCATGCTGACCGAAAGCCACATGGCCTTCCTGCAGATGACGGAGACGACCTTCGCCGCGATGCTGGGCGCACAGGCCGGCCCGCCCACGAGGACCCTGGCTCCCGTCGCCCCGCCCGTCCTGCCCACGCTTCCCGAAGCCGCCGTGCCGACGGTGGCAGCGGCTTCCGTCACGCCCCCCGCGTACTCCTACGCCATGCCCGCCGCGACTCCCGTGGCGGCTGTACCCGCCCCGGCCCGGGCGGCGGACACCTCCCCGGTCGTGCTCCCGCAGCAGGCGGCCGCAGCAGTGCCCGCTGCTCCCGGCGCGCCTCGGGACATGTCCGTCGAGGACTTCGAGGAACTGCTGCTGTCCGTGGTGGCGGAGCGGACGGGCTACCCGGTCGCGATGCTGAATGTGGACATGGAGCTCGAGTCCGATCTGGGAGTGGACTCGATCAAGCGGGTGGAGATCCTCTCCGCCATGCGGGAGAAGGCCGGTGGCCATGAGGAGGGTCAGGTCGGCGAGCTCCTGAAGCTGCGCACGCTTCGGCAGATCGTCGACGCGTTCACCGCCACCACTGCCGCTCCCGCAGCCCCGATCGTCTCCTCCGCCGTCGTAGCGCCGGCCGCCACCGACACCGCCACCGCTCCCGCAGCCACCGCTGAGGTGGAGCCCCGGGGGGAGTCCTTCCGGCCGGCCGAACTCAGCCGGCTCGCCGTGCGTACGGTCCCCACCCCCGCGCCCGGGCTGACCCTGGCCGGTCTCGGTGACGAGCCGATCGCCGTGACCGACGACGGCCACGGGATCGCGGAGAGGGTGGCGGCGCGACTGACCGGCCACGGCTTCCCGGCCACCGTCGTCCCCGGCGTCCCCCCGGCCTCGCGAGCCGTCGTGCACCTCGGCGGTCTCGCCCCGGCCGGCTCTCCCGAGGCCGCGCTGGAGGTGCAGCGCGACGTCTTCGAAGCCATGAGGTCGGTCGCGCCCCACTTCACCGCCGGAGGCGGGCTGTTCGTCGCCGTGCAGGACACCGGCGGAGACTTCGGGCTCCGTGGCAGCAGGCCGGAACGGGCCTGGCTCGGAGGCATCGCCGCGCTCGCCAGGACCGCCGCCAGGGAATGGACCGCGGCCACGGTCAAGGCGATCGACTGCGAGCGCGGGGAACGTGACGCGGACGCCGTCGCCGAGGCCGTCGTGGCAGAACTCCTCGACGGCGGGCCCGCGGCGGAGGTCGGCCTGCGTGCGGACGGCTCCCGCACCACGCCGGTCGTGACCCCGGTGCCCGCGGAGCCCGGTCCGGCCACCCGGACGGGCCCGGGCTCGGTCGTCGTGGCCACCGGCGGAGCCCGCGGGGTGACCGCGGCCGCGCTGCTCGACCTCGCCAGGGCCCATAGGCCCCGCATCGTGCTCCTGGGCCGCACCGAGCTCTCCGAGGAACCGCCGGGCCTGTCGGCGGCGACCGACGAGCCCGCGCTCACCCGGGCCCTCGCCGAACGCTCCGGCACGGCCACCCCCGCCGGGATCGGGGCCGAGGCCAGGAGGATCCTCGCGGTCCGCGAGGTCCGGTCCACGGTCGAGGCCCTGGAGGACGCCGGCTCCGAGGTCCGCTACATCCCCGTGGACGTCCGGGACGGCGAGGCGGTGCGCAGTGTGCTCGACGGGGTCCGCCGGGACTGGGGCCCGGTCACCGGAATCGTGCACGGTGCCGGAGTGCTGGCGGACAGGCTGATCGCCGACAAGACCGACGAACAGTTCGACCAGGTCCTGGCCACCAAGGTGGGAGGCCTGCGCGCACTGCTCTCGGCGACCGAGGACGATCCGCTCGACACGATCATCCTGTTCTCCTCGGTGGCGGCGGTGTTCGGGAACGTCGGGCAGAGCGACTACGCCGTCGCCAACGAGGTGCTCAACCACGTCGCCTGCGCCGAGCGCGCCCGGCGGCCCGACTGCCTGGTCCGCTCCATCGCCTGGGGCCCGTGGCACGGCGGAATGGTCACCCCCGCGCTGGCGGCCCACTTCGGCCGGTCGGGTGTGCCGCTCATTCCCGTCGAGCGGGGCGCCGCCGCCTTCACCGCCGAGCTGAACGCCACGGGCGCCGACACAAGGGTGGTCATCGCCGCCGGGGAGGACCTCGGCTCCACGGCGGCCTCCCCCGAACCGGTCGCGGCGCGGTTCCACGTCGGCGCGCACACCCATCCCCATCTCACCGACCACACCGTCGCCGACGTCCCCGTCCTGCCCGTGGCCGTCGCTCTGGACCGGTTCGCCGCAGCGGCAGCGGCCTGGCGGCCTGACGCCGGCCATCTGGTGCTGCGGGACCTGCGCGTCTTCAGCAAGATCGCGCTGCCGGACCTCGACGGCGCCGGCCATCGGCTCACCCTGAGGGGCCGCAGGGCCGCGACCGGATCTCCGGCGGACCTGGAGGCCGAACTTGCCGGGGAGGACGGCACACCGCACCACCGCGTCCAGATGGAGTTCCTGGCGTGCCCGCCGCCGCCGGCGCCCTGGGACGTCCCGCAGGGTCTCGTCACGCCCGAGGACACCGCGATCTACGACGGCCGGGTGCTGTTCCACGGCCCGCGTTTCCACGCCCTCCGCACCGTCCATGGGGTCGGGACCGACGGGGCCGAGGCCACGGTGGCCGGTCTGACGGAACTCGGCTGGGGCGGTGACCACTGGCAGCTCGACGCGGCCGCCACGGACGGCGCCCTGCAACTCGCCCTGCTGTGGGCGGACAGAGCACTCGGTGACGCGACCCTGCCGATGGCTGTCGCGGAGTGCCGGGTGCACCGGCGCGGTCCGGTGCCGGGCACCGTGCGATGCGTGGTGAGGGCCCGGAAGGTCCACGAGACGGGGGCGCGCTGCGATGCGGCGCTCATCGACCCGGACGGATCGCCCAGGGTGGAGCTCCTCGGCGTGGAACTCGTACGGCGACCCTCCTGACCCGCTGCCCCGGATCCGTACGACTTCGTGAAATGAGACCGGTATGGGCTTCGACCCGATCGCCGTCGTAGGCCGGGGGTGCGTCTTCCCCGACGCGCTCGACCCCGACACCTTCTGGGACAACGTCGCCGCCCGCCGGTGCAGCCTCTCACCTGTCCCGGACGGCAGATGGCGACTGCCGCACCGCTGGGCCATGGGCACGGTCGACGACCACCTCGACCGGACGTGGAACGATGTCGGCGGATACGTGAGGGACTTCGGGGCGGCGTTCGACCCGACCGGGTTCCGGGTCGCCCCGGAGGAGATCCTCGGGCTGGACCAGCTGTTCCACTGGGTGCTGTACGGCGCCCGGCAGGCGCTGCGCGAGGCCGGACACGAGGAGGGGTCGCCCCGCACGGGACTGGTCCTGGGAAACCTGTCCTACCCGACGAGCGCGGGGACGGCCTTCGCCGAGCACGTATGGCTGTCCGGGGGAGCGCCCTCCCTGCTGCGCGGGGCTGCACGCGACAGACCCGACGCCCGTAACCGCTTCTCCTCAGGACTTCCCGCGCACTTCGCGGCCCGGGCGCTCGGGCTCGGCGCGGGAGCCTTCGCCCTCGACGCAGCCTGCGCCTCGTCCCTGTACGCGATCAAGCTGGCCTGCGACCGCCTGCACGACGGAACGGCGGACGTCATGGTGGCCGGCGCGGTCAACCGCGCCGACAACCTGTTCCTGCACGTGGGGTTCTGCGGCCTGAACGCGGTGAGCCGCACCGGTCGTAGCCGTCCCTTCCACCGGGACGCCGACGGGCTGCTCCCCGGTGAGGGCGCCGGGTTCGTGGCCCTGATGCGCCTGCGCGACGCCCTCGCACGGGGGAAGACCGTCCTGGGCGTCGTCCGGGGGGTGGGGCTGTCCAGCGACGGGCGAGGCGGAGGACTGCTCAGCCCCTCCCGGGAGGGCCAGGAGCGGGCCATGCTCCAGGCGTACCGCACGGCCGGTGTCGCACCGCGGAGCGTCTCGCTCGTCGAGTGCCACGCCACGGGAACCCCCGTCGGCGACGCGGAGGAGGCCCGCAGCATGGGGCGGGTCTTCGCGGACAGTCCTGACCTGCCCGTCGGTTCGGTGAAGTCCAACGTCGGACACCTGCTGGCCGCCGCCGGCATGGGGGGACTGCTCAAGGTGCTCGGTGCGATGCGCGCGGGCATCCGCCCCGCCACGCTCGCCGCCGAGGAGCCGCTGCCCGGACTGCACGGCACACCGCTGCGGGTGCTGGGCGAGACCGAACCGTGGCCCGGCCTTCGCAGGGCTGCGGTCAGTGCCTTCGGGTTCGGCGGAGCCAACGCCCATCTGGTCGTCGACGCCTGGGACGGCAGGGATGACGCCGTGACCCTGGTACCCGGCACCCGGCGCCCGCCGGACGAGCCGTTGGCTGTCGTCGCGTCAACGGTCCGTGCCGGTGGGGGAGGCGGCACCGAGGCCTTCCGGCACGCGCTTCTCGACGGCAGCCTGGTCGGTCCGGCCACGGACATCGATGTGGCGCTGCCAGGTCTCTGCTTCCCGCCCGTGGCGGTCGGGCGGGCACTGCCCCAGCAGGTCCTGATGCTCGAAGCGGCACGGGAGGCCGCGCGGGGCGTGACCCTGCCGCGGGAGCGGACCATGGTCCTCGTAGGGACCGGGGTGGACACGGAGAACGCCCGTGCCACCGCACGCTGGAGGGCTCCTTCCTGGCTGGAGGAGACCGGTGCTCCCGCCGACGAGGCGACGGCCGCACGCGTCCGCGACGCCTTCTCCGCACCCATGGACACGGAACGGGTCGTGGGCACGCTGCCCAACCTCGTGGCCAACCGGCTCAACACCCAGCTCGATCTCGGCGGCCCCGGCTGCACCGTCTCAGCCGAGGAGGCCTCCGGGCTGGTCGCACTGGACCTCGCGGCACGCGCGCTCCGGGCCGGGGAGGCCGACGCCGCGCTCGTCGGCGCCGTCGACCTCTCCTGCGAACCGGTCCACCGGGCCGCCCTCCGGGAGCTCGGACGGGAGGACCCGGCCGGGGACGGCGCCGTCGCGGTGGTCCTCAAGCGCCTCCCCGACGCACGCCGCGACGGCGACACCGTCCTCGCCCTCCTCGACGGCGACGTCAGCGGCGAGCCCGACCTGGTGATCGGCGACGGCGACGACGCGGACTTCGACCCGGCCGGGCTGTTCGGCCGGGCCCACGCCGCCCACGGGCTGCTGGCCGTCGCGGCCGCCGTGACCGCCCTGCGACACCGGGTGCTGCCGCGTACGGGGGGCCCGGCGGCCGTCGCGCCGGGCCTGCGAACCGCCCACGTGATCGTGTCCCCGCTGGAGGCGCCCCCGGCGCGGGTACGGCTGCGAGCCGCGGACGCCGGGGCCTGGTCACCCGGACCGGAGCCGCGGCTGCACGTGTTCTCCGGGCGCGACCGCCAAGAGGTCCTAACCGCACTGGAGTCGGGGACCGAGTCCGCCCAAGGGCCCGCCCGGCTCGCCTACGTGTCCGACAGCGACCCCCGGGCGCAGGGCGAGGCCGTACGCCGCTGGCTCGTCGAGGGCGGGATCAAACCGCCCGGCGCGGCTTACCGGGCCGCACCGGTCGGGGGCGAGGTCGCCTTCGTGTTCACCAACGGGTCGGCCGCGTACCCCGGCATGGGCCGTGAGGTCCGACTGGCCCTGCCCTCACTCGGCGACGCGGCCACCGCCGCGTACGGGAAGGCCCTCCCGGGGCCGGAGCCCGATGCCGGAGAGCCGGTGCTCGACCGGATCTGGGGGGCGGCGCGGCTGGCCGCCCTCCACGTCGGGCTGACGCGGGGCCTCCTCGGACTGAGCCCCGACGCCGCCGTCGGCTACTCCTCCGGGGAGTCGGCGGCCCTGGTCGCCCTGGGAGCCTGGAGGGACGTCGAGGCCCTGCACCGGGACACCCGGGAGAGCGGCCTGTTCACCAGCGAGCTCACCGGTGAGCTGAGAGGCGTGCGCCGCGCCTGGGAACGGCTCGGTGTGGACGGTGACCGGTGGGCGAGCTATCTCGTCACCGCGCCCCTCGACCGGGTCCGAGGAGAGCTGGCGGACGAGCGCGCCGTCCATCTGATGGCGGTCAACGCCCCCGGCGTGTGTGTGGTCGGCGGCGAGTCACAGGCGTGCGCCCGTGTCGTGGCACGGTTCGGGGCCGCCCACGCGATTCCGATCGACTACGACCTCGCCGCCCACGCCCCCGAACTGCGCGAGGTACGCGACCGCTGGTGGAGGCTCCACCACCGCCCCACCACCGCCGTGCCCGGGGTGCGCTTCTACAGCGGGGCGACCACCCGGGCGTACACGCCGACGGCCGAGCGCGCCGCCGACGCCGTCACGGCCCAGGGCGTGGGCACCATCGACTTCGCCGGAACGGTCGAACGGGCGTGGGCCGACGGAGTCCGGGTGTTCGTCGAGCACGGGCCCCGTGGTCTGTGCACGGGGTGGATCAAGCGGGTCCTCGGTGACCGCGAACATGTCGCCGTCGCGCTCGACGCCGAGGGCAGGGGGCTGCGGCAGCTGCACCTGGCCGTGGCGGAACTCGTCGCCGCGGGCGTACCCGTACGCGCCGAGGCCCTCTTCGGGCAACTACGCGCCGCAGCGGCGCCACCGGCGCACGACGTGCCCACCCTCACCGTCCCCGCGCACCGGGAGATCAGCTTGCCGCCACTCAGCTCGCCCCCGCCCGGACAGCCGGCGGTGACCATGCCCAGGGCGCCTCAGCTGGTGCCGGTGCCGGCGCCCGTGCAGGCTGCCGCCACCGCGGAGCCCGTCCCCGGGAACGCCGGCCCCACGGGTGTTGTCCCCACGGACGTTGTCCCCGCCGGGCCCGCCGCACCTCCCGCCGACGAGGCGACGCGGGCGACGGACCTGCGCACGCTGGTCGCACAGCAGACCCAGCGGGTGACCGCGCTGCACCAGGACGTCCTCGCCCTCCACCTCCAGGCGCACCAAAGGTTCCTGCAGACCAGGGCCCGGCTCGCCACCGCGCTCGTCCACGCGGCGTCGGCGTCGCACCGGCCCCGGCCGCTCGTGCGTCCGGCCGGACCGCCCGCACCCGTCCCCGCACCTCTCCTCCTCGGCGGAGGGCGGACCGGCGGCCTCCCGCCCGTGACCGTCTTCGACCGGGCGCAGTTGGAACACCTCGCCTCGGGACCCGTATCCGCGCTGTTCGGACCCAGGTTCGCCGAGCAGGACGCGTACGAGCTGCAGACCAGGATGCCCGGACCGCCGATGCTGCTCGCCGACCGGGTCACCGGCATCGAAGCCGTCCCCGCGGCCCTCGCCGACCTCGGCCCCGAACACGCCACCGGGACCATCCGCACCGAGACCGACATCCGGCTCGACAGCTGGTACCTCGACCCCACCGGGCGCATGCCGGCAGGCCTGATGATCGAGGCGGGCCAGGCGGACCTGCTGCTGATCAGCCGGCTCGGGATCGACCTGCTCAACCGGGGGGAGCGGGCCTACAGGCTGCTCGGCTGCGAACTGACCTACCACGGCAGTCCGCCCGGGGCGGGGGAGACACTGCGGTACGAGATCCACATCGACAGGCACGCCCGGCACGGCGGTGTCCGGCTGTTTTTCTTCCGCTACGACTGCTTCGTCGGCGACGAACTCCGCCTGAGCGTCCGCGACGGCCGGGCGGGCTTCTTCACGAAGGCCGAACTCGAGGACACCGACGGCGTGCGCTGGGACCCCGCCACCTCGCCGCCGGCTCCCGACATGCCCCAGGACGCCCCCGCGGTGCACTGCACACGGTCCTCCTTCACCGCCGGACAGGTACGCGCCTTCGCGGACGGCCGGCCCGCCGACTGCTTCGGGCCGGGCTGGGACGTCACCAGGTCCCATGTGCGCTCGCCCCGGCCGGACGGCGGACGCCTGCTGCTCCTTCACGAGGTCACCGCGTTCGACCCTGCCGGAGGGCCCTGGGGCCGTGGTTACCTCCGTGCGGAGACTCCTGTCAGGCCGGACGACTGGTTCTTCGAAGGACACTTCGAGAACGACCCGTGCATGCCGGGGACCCTGATGCTCCAGGCCGGCCTGCAGGCCATGGCCTTCCACCTGGCCGCCCTCGGCCTCACCGCCGGCAGGGACGGGTGGCGCTTCGAGCCGGTCACCGACCGGCCCTGCACCGCCCACTGCCGTGGGCAGGCGACGCCCGCCAGCCGGCGGATCGTGTACGAGGTGTTCGTGCACGGGGTCTCCGCGGGCCCCGAGCCGACGCTGTACGCCGACATCCTCGCCACAGTCGACGGGGTCAAGGCGTTCCACGGCAGGAACGCGTCACTCCGGCTGGTGCCGGACTGGCCTCTGTCGCACTGGCGGCAGCTCGGCGGGCACCGGGAGCAGACGAGCGGAACCCCGGTACCGCCGGCCCTTCTCGGCGGGCTCGTCGGCCATCGCGATCCCGGCACGGCGGTGCGGGCCGAGGGACTCGTGCTCGACTACCCGTCCTTGCTGGCCTGCGCGTGGGGGAGGCCGAGCGACGCGTTCGGCGCCGCCGCGCAGATCTTCGACGGCACGCGCAGGATCTCGCGGCTGCCCGGGCCGCCGTACCACTTCATGACCCGCGTCGTCTCGGTGCACGGACAGCAGCGCGGCATGGAGCAGGGCAGCCGGGTGGCCGTCGAGTACGACGTACCCGACGAGGTCTGGTACTTCGAGCAGAGCGGCGGGCGGACCATGCCGTTCGCGGTGCTCATGGAGACCGCGCTGCAACCGTGCGGCTGGCTGGCCGCCTATGTGGGCTGCCCGCTGACCACCGACACAGATCTGCTCTTCCGCAACCTGGACGGGAGGGGGACGGTCACCGGTGAGGTCACGCCGGCGACCCGGACCGTACGCACCGAGGCGGAGCTGACCTCGCTCTCCCGGACCGGGGGGATGATCATCGTGGCCTTCACGGTCCGGTGCTTCGCCGACGGCGTCCAGGTCTTCGAACTGTCCACGGTGTTCGGCTTCTTCCCGCCGTCGGCCTTCGACCACCAGACCGGGCTGCCCGTCCCGGAGGGCGGCCGGGCCGCACTGGAGGAGCCCTGCGCGCGCACGGTCGACCTCACGACGGGCCCGGCCCGGTACTTCGCCGGTGCGGCGGCACTGCCCGGCCCGATGCTCCTGATGATCGACAGGATCACGGGCTACTGGCCCGAGGGAGGACGTGCGGGACTGGGGCGGATCCGTTCGGAGAAGGACGTCGACGCGGGGGAGTGGTTCTTCAAGGCCCACTTCTTCCAGGACCCGGTCCAGCCCGGCTCGCTCGGCATCGAGGCCATGTGCCAGCTGCTCCAGTTCTGTCTGATCGAACGGGGTCTCACCGCGGGCGTCGCGCATCCCCGGTTCGAACCCGTCCTGCCGCACCGCGAGGTGACCTGGAAGTACCGCGGGCAGATCACCCCGGGCAACGCCCTTGTCAGGATCGATCTGGAGATCACCGAGATCGCGGAGGACGCCCGCGGCCCGTACGCGGTCGCCGAGGCACGGCTCTGGGGGGACGACATCTGTCTCTACCACGCCCGTGGGCTCGGTGTCCGTGTCGTGTCCGCCGATGACGCCCGGGCTGCTCCGGACGACGCGCGCCCCGACGCCGGACCGGACGGGAACCCAACGCCGCCCGGCAGTGAGCGCGATGACCGCCCATCAGAAGGGGCATCGGACGGCGAGCGCTCGTCCGGGGTGACGGAGCGGACGCTCGATCCCACCGCCGACACCTGGACGGGCGACCACTGTCCGACCTTCACGGTCCCCGCGCTGCCGATGATGTCCGTCGTCGACCGGCTCGCGCAGGCCGCGACCGATCACACCGGCCGCCCCGTGGCCGCCGTACGCGACGTCCGGCTCAGGCGCTGGATCCCGCTCGCCGGGCCCGTGAGGCTGCGGACCGAGGTGGCCGGGACGACGACGGGACTGGAGGTGAAGCTGCTGATGTGGCGTGAGGCTGCCACGCCCGCGCTGTCCCGGTTCGAGGAAGCCGCAGTCGGCACGGTGCTGGTGGGCGACCGGCCGGACCGCCGCCCCGAACGCTTCGCCCCGCTGCCGGACGCCGTCGCGCAGCCGGATCCGTACGCCTCGGCCGAACTGTTCCACGGACCGGCCTTCCAGTACCTGACGTCGCTGGCCGTCGGTTCGGCGGGATCCTCCGGAGTCGCCGACCTCGCCCGTGGCACGGTGCCGAGGGGATGCCTGAACCAGGGACTCATGGACGCCCTCCTCCAGGTGATTCCGTCCGCCAGCCTGTGGCGGTGGTCCCCGGAGATCGGCGAGGACGTCGTCGGCTACCCCCTGCGTCTGGCAGGGCTGGAGCTGTTCGAGGAGCCGCCGGAAACGGGCCTGGTCGAGATCGAGGCACGGTTCGCCGGCTTCGTCTCCGAAGGGGTGGGTCCCAGGCCGATGTCGGCGGTCGACATCCAGATGTGCGTGGACGGACGGGTCGCCGCGGCGCTGCGGCTGGTGAACATCCTGCTCCCCGTCGGCCCCTTCGCCGGCGCCTCGCTCGTCGAACGCCGGGACTTCCTGACCCGCCGTGGTGCCGGGGCGGGGGTGGGCCTGTGCAGGCGCACCGACGGCATCACGGAGATCCTCGCCGACGAGATCGACGAGGTGGACTGGCTCAGGGGCTCCGTCGCTGCGGCCATGGGCCTGCCACCGGGCTCCAGGGGCAGGGACCATCTGGAGGTCATCGCGGTCAAGGACCACGTCGGCCGCCTCGCCGGCGTCCACCCGTGCACCGTGGAGGTGGGCGAGGACCTGCGCTCCGCCCGCACCGCCTCCGGGCGGCTCCACCACGTCCTGGTCGCCCGCAGCGGGGACAAGGTCACCGTCAGCTCCGGCGGTGAGGGATGACCCGGACACCGCACGACGCCCCCGGTACGCCCGTCCTGCCGAGGACACGCCCCGAACGTCTGGTGCACCTGCTGTCCAGGTGGCGGTACGCGTTCCTCGCGCTGACCCTGCTGGTGACGATCGGTCTCGGAGCCGTCGGCACGGGCGTGTTCGGCAAGCTCTCCGGTGGGGGATGGACGCCCGCCGACTCCGATTCCGCGCGCGCGGACACACTGCTGCGCGAGCACTTCCGGTCGGGAAGCCCCGATCTGGTCCTGCTCGTCGGTGCGCCGGGCTCCGTCGACGAGCCGCGGGCCGCTGCCGCCGGCCGACGGCTGACCGAGCGGCTCCGTACCGACGCACGCGTGCGGCACCTCGACTCGTACTGGCCGCAAGCCGACCCGGCGCTGGTCTCCCGGGACCGGCGCACCGCGCTCATCAGCCTGCGGCTGCGAGGGGGCGAACACGAGGTCGCGGCCACCGCCGAGGACATCCGCCGGGAGACCGCCACCGGTACGGCGCCGCTGGAGGCTTCGGCCGCCGGGCGTGCGGTGGCCAAACGCGACCTGGAGAAGCAGAGCCCGGCACGACCTCGTCCGCGCTGAGCTGATCGCGGCACCTATCGTCCTGCTCATCCTCGTATGGATCTTCGGCAACCTGCTCAGTGCCCTGCTCGCGCTGTCCGTCGGCGGGATCGCGGTCGTGGGGACCCTGGCAGTCCTGCACGCCCTGACCGGGTTCACCCAGGTGTCGGTCTTCGCGGTCAACCTGACCACGGCCCTGGGCTTCGGACTGGCCATCGACTACGGCCTGTTCATCATCACCCGGCACCGGGAGGAACTGGCCGCGGGCCGTGACGTCCGGCAGGCGGTCCTGGTCAGTGTCCGCACGGCGGGCCGGACCGTGTTCTTCTCCGCCCTGACCGTCACACTGTCGATGGCGGCGCTGCTGGTGTTCCCGCTCCACTTCCTGCGCTCGCTGGCCTACGCGGGCATGAGCGTGGCTGCCCTGGCCGGGCTCACCGCCGTGCTCGTGCTCCCGGTGTGCCTCCTCGTGGCCGGTGACCGGGTCGCCGGGAGGCGCGGACCGCCACCGTCCGCCGGCGTGGGCGGTGCGGGACTGTTCTACCGCACGGCCCGGACGGTGATGCGCCGGCCGGTCCTCACCGTCGTCATGGTGGTTCCGGTGCTGCTGTGCCTGGCGAGTCCGTTCCAGCGCGTCGAGTTCGGACTCTCGGACGACCGCGCGCTGGGCGCCGCCTCACCCGTGCACCGGGCCACCGACGTGGTGCGCGACGACTTCGACAGCCGGGCGACGGCCATGGCGAGCATCGTGCTGCCCGGCCTCACGGGTACGCCGGCGAGGAGCCTTGACGACTACGCCCGCCAGGTCTCCCTGACCTCCCACGTGCTCAGGGTGGACACCGCGACCGGTTCCTACGCGGGAGGGAGGCCGCAGGCCCCTCCCACACCGGCGTCCGCCCGCTTCTCGGGTCCGGAGGGCGGATGGCTCTCGGTCGCCACCGACGCCGAGCCCTTCTCCGCCGAGGGCGGCGCACTCGTCCGCGCACTGAGAGCGGTGCCGGCCCCGGTTCCCGCGCTCGTGGGCGGTGACGCCGCTGCCCTCGTGGACACCGTAGCGGTGGTCGGCGAGCGGCTCGGATCCGCGGTCGCGATCATCGTGCTCGTCATCTTCACCCTGCTGTTCCTGTTCACCGGCAGCATCCTCGTGCCGGTCAAGGCCGTCCTGCTCAACCTGCTCAGCCTCACCGCCACGTTCGGGGCGATCGTCCATGTCTTCCAGGACGGACACCTGCGCTGGCTGGTGGGGGACTTCCTGGTCACCGGCACCACGGACACGCTGCTGCCCGTGCTGATGTTCTGCATCGCCTTCGGGGTCTCGATGGACTACGAGATGTTCCTGCTGTCCCGGATCATGGAGGAGTACCGCAGGACGGGTGACACCACCTCCGCCGTGGCGTTCGGGCTCGAACAGACCGGCCGGCTGTTCACGGCGGCCGCGCTCGTGCTGGCGATCGCGATGGCGGCGATGGCGACCTCACCCCTCACCCCGCTGAAGCTCCTGGGAGTGGGCCTCACCCTCGCGGTCGTGCTCGACGCGACCCTGGTGAGAATGCTCCTGGTTCCCGCGATCATGAAGATGGCGGGTAGGGCGAACTGGTGGTGCCCACAGCCCCTGCGCCGCCTGCACGCCCGGTTCGGTGTCTCGGAGTACGAACCGCGGTCGGCGGTCCCCGGCCTGCCGGGCCCTCGTGACGCGTCGCCCGGCGAACGTGCGGGAGGAGGCGAGTCGCCGGACGTCACCAGGGCGTAGGGCCGGCCGGTTCGGCGTCCCGTCCTTCGAGCAGCGAGATCTGCACACGGACACGCTTGCCCACGGGCTCGCGGCGGACCTCGAAGCTCTGGCAGACCGCGAGAACGATCTCCAGGCCGTGCTGCCCCGCGCGGCCGGGATCGGCCCCCAGCGCGGCGGGGAGCACGGCGCCCGAGTCCCACATCGTGATGCCCAGCAGACCGCCGTCCACCTCGAGATCCAGCAGGCACGGCCCGGGCGCGTACTTGCAGACATTGGTGGCCAGCTCGCTGACCACCAGCTGGGCGATGTCCATGGACCGCGCCGGTACGTTCACACCGTGCCGCGAACGCGCGTCGGACAGGAACGCCCTGACGAAGTCACGGGCGCGGCAGATCTGCTCCGAGTCCATGTCGTACGCGGCGCTGTCCGCCACGACAGCCGGGCCGGACTCCGGCCTGTCCTGTTCGGTTCCGTGTGTTGTAGCCAGCAGTCCCATGACACATCCCCCGTCACATCAGCCGCACCACGCAGCTCGTACATCGGGCCGTGTACCCGCCTTCACCCGTTTCAGACCGGCCGAGGACGTACAGAAATTGGAGGGGCTCACCTGGCGGACACCCCTCTCGGCCGGCGTCGCCGCGTCTCAGCCGAGCCGGCGCAGCGCCCGGACCAGCGCGTCGACTCCCTGCTCCGCCTTGGACCGGGGACACCCGACGTTGAGCCGGACCCTTCCCGGGGAGCCGTAGGCCGCTCCCGGCATGATGGCCACCTTCTCCACCTCGACGAGCTCGCGCTGCAACGCGTCGTCGTCGACGTCGAGCGGCCGCAGATCGATCCAGGCGAGGTACCCCGCCTGGGGCGGCTCCCAGCCGAGCTGCGGGAACGCCCGCTCCAGGCGGTCGCCGACCACCGCGAGGTTGCCGGCCAGGTACGCGCGCAAGGAGTCCAGCCAGGGCGCCCCCTCCCGGTACGCGGCGATGTGCCCGACCAGTGACAGCACGGCGGGGGAGGACAGCCCGTCCGCCTCCTTGAGCTGTCGCAGATAGGCGTCGCGCGAGGGTGGATCGCCGATGATCCCGTAACTGCCCGTCAGCGCGGGGATGTTGAACGACTTGGATGCCGAAGTGATCACCGCCCACCGGCTTCCGTCGCCGTGCAGGGCCCAGGGACGGTGGACGTGCGGGGCGTGCGCCAGGTCCGAGTGGATCTCGTCGCTGATGACGGCGACGCCGTACCGCGCGCACAGCCGCGCCATCCGGTCCAGCTCGTCCGCGGACCAGACCCTTCCCGTCGGGTTGTGCGGGGAACACAGCAGCAGCACCGCCGTGTCGGGAAGCGCCAGCAGCCGCTCCAGCTCCGCCCAGTCGTCGAGCGGGCACGACCGCAGCCTGCGCCCGTGGGCCGCCACGGTCGCGGGGAACGCGTCGTACATGGGCGTGTGGGCCACCACGCCGTCGCCCGGCTCCGACCACAGCCGGAGCAGCTGCGACAACTGGTAGACGACGGAGGGCGCGTAGACGATCGACCCGGGGTCGACGGCCGTCGCGTGCCGTGTCGTGTACCAGTGGACGATCGCCGAGAGGAAGTCGTCCTGGCGCCACCGCGAGTAGCCCAGCACGCCGTGGTCCAGCCGCCCCCGGAGCGCGGCCATGATCTCCGGGGCGGTCTCGAAGTCCATGTCTGAAATCGTGAACGGCAGCAGGTCCGGTACCCCGAACCGGTCCTCGACGTAGTCCCACTGCGTGCACCAGGTGCCGTGCCGGTCCACCGGGACACCGAAGCCGTAGGGGTCGTCCGGAGCGGGGCCGGAGGGAGGGAGGGAGGACATGGTCAGCCCACCGGGATCATGGTGGCGATGGCGTCCTTCACCGACTGGACCTGCGGTCCGATGACGACCTGCACGGTGTGGCCGTCGAGCTTGATCACGCCCACCGCGCCGAGCTTCTTCAGCCGCGCCTCGTCCACCAGTGCGGCGTCCTCGACGGTCATGCGCAGACGCGTGATGCAGTTGTCCAGGGACCTGATGTTGTCGGCGCCCCCGATCGCGTCGAGGATGGCCACGGCGTCGTACTTCCCGGCGACCAGCTCGCGGGCAGGAGCCTGCGCCGCGTCCGCAGCGGAGTCCTCGACGTCCCCGGCGCCCTCCTCGGGCTCCTCGTCACGGCCGGGTGTCCTGAGGTCGAAGCGGGTGATCGCCCAGCGGAACAGGAAGTAGTACACGGCGAACCACACGGCCGCGATCACCGGCACCAGGTACCACTTGGTCGACGAGCCCTGGAGAACGCCGAAGACCAGCCAGTCGATGACGTTGCCGTCGGTGTTCCCGATGAAGACGCCGAGCACGGCCGCCGTGAGGAAGCCCAGCCCCACCAGCACCGCGTGGATGGCGTACAGCCACGGCGCGACGAACAGGAACAGGAACTCCAGCGGTTCCGTGATGCCGCCGACCACGCAGGCCACCACGCCCGAGACGAGCAGGGCCTTGATCTCCGGCCGCATCCTCTTGTTCGCGCAGTGGTACATCGCGAGCGCCGCTCCGGGGAGGCCGCCCAGGTAGGCCGCCATCTTGCCCTGCGAGAGGAAGTGCGTCGCGTCGGTCACCGCGGCGTTCGGCGCGCCCGCGCAGTCGAGGTGCGCGTAGAACATGTTCAGGGCGCCGGAGACGTTGTCCCCGCACACGGCACCCGAACCGCCGACGTCGGTGAAGCGGAACATGGCCACGAGGATGTGGTGCAGCCCGATCGGCCGCAGCAGCACCTCTCCCATGCCGAAGAAGAACGGCCCGAAGACACCGGTGTGACCGATTCCCCGGCCCACGGCTGTGATCCAGCCGTTGAAGGCCGGCCAGACCAGCGGAATGAGCAGACCGAGCACGCTGAGCACGAGGGCGGAGATGATCGGGACGAAGCGCAGCCCACCGAAGAAGGCCAGGGCATCAGGCATGCGCTGCGTACGGAAGCGCTGGTGGAGAAGGCTGACAACGATGCCAACGGCCACGGCTCCGAGGAGTCCCGTATCGATGGACTGGACGCCGAGCACATCGGCTATGCCGTAGTGCTTGATCGCTTCCTCGTCCTCGAGGTCGACGCCCCGGGCGGTGAGGTAGAAGTTCACCGCGAGATTCATGGCGGCGAAGCCGACGAAACCCGAGAACGCGGCCACGCCCTTGTCCTGCCGGGCGAGGCCGAGCGGAATCGCCATCGCGAAGAGGACCGGCAGGAAGGTAAAGGCGACCAGGCCCGTGTTGCCCATCCAGGTGAAGACGAGGTGGAAGCCCTCGGCCTTCAGGAAGGGCAGGTTGTCGGTGACGGCCTCGCTGGAGAGCGACGAGCCGATGCCCAGCATGATGCCGCAGAACGCGAGCAGCGCCACCGGGAGCATGAACGTCTTGCCGAGTCCCTGGAGGAATTCCCAGAGCGCGGCTTTGGTCTTCTGCATGTGTTCCGAACTTTCGAGCATGGGGGGACGGACCCGGGCGCTCGCCGTGGCGACGCGTGGACCCACGGGTGATCGGTGCGGCGGGGGCGTCGACGAGGAGGTGGGTCGTCTTCCTGCGGCGCACCCGGGGATCGCCCGATGAGCGACGCCGGACAGGGCCGTTCCGCCGCAGGGATCACATCACAGCAGGTCGGCGGCTGTCCATGGATGCCGGAAGGCGGACCGGGCCCGGTGCGCGGGTGCCGACGCACGCAGTGAACGGACCGTCGCCTGCCGTGACGTACGCCACCCGGCTGCATTCACGCCGGGTGTTTGCCGCCGCGCCGGTGGGTAAGGGGCTCAGTGATCGCCGGAGCCGACAATCCGGTGGATAGTGAGCAGAAGCTACTGAATGAGGAGGTTCGATGTCCTCGAAGCGACGTCGCAAGAAGAAGGCCCGCCGCAAGAACGGCGCGAACCACGGCAGCCGTCCCCAGAGCTGAGGACGTGCCGATGTGTCCCGGGGGGTGGCCTGTGCCACCCCCCGGACGCGTTCCCGTGGCATGCCGCAAGGGCCCCGGACCGTCGGGCCGGCGGCGCAGGGTCCAGAATCGAAAACATGGACGTCGTGAAACTGCTGGAAGCGGCCGCCCTGCTGGTTCCCGAGGAGCTGGCCACCGAGGACGACATGACGGTGGACGACGTCTGGGACCACCTCGTCCGGGACGAGTGGGAGGTGGCTCTCGGGGTGCTGGAGGAACTCGCCGACGTCCCTCCCCCGCCTCCGGCCTTCTGGGAGCAACTGGCAGCCGCTGCGGAGCAGATGCGGCTGGAGGAAAGCGCGGCCTGGTGCCACTGGCGCTGTTTCGAGACGCTCAACGGAGTCATCCGCGCCGATCTCTCACTTCGCCCGGCCCCGGGCACGGGGCGCCGGACGGCCATCCCCGGTCATGGCGTACTGCGGCCCATGTGGGACATCGGGAACCTGACGACTGCCGGCGAACCGGTCCTCGACATCGCAAGGCTCTGGGTGGAGTCGACGCCCGTCCTGGAGCCCGGTGGGCGGGCCGTCGTGCGACTTGCCCCGCTGAATCCGCCGCGTTGGCGGCACCTGGGCCCCGGCCAGGTGATCACCATGTACGAGGACCGGGACGCCGCGGGGTCCGCGGTCGTGCTGGAGGCCCGGCGACCCGCGGGCACGCCGGCCCCGTAGGCACCCCCGGGCGGAAAGCGGCGGTGGACCGGCCTTGGTCAGGTGAGCAGTTGATTGCGGTGGGAGGCGCGCCGGGCGGCCGCCAGCAGGGCGTGGATCTGGGGGCCCGCCTGGTCGAGGCGGGCCACGGGCTTCGCGAACGGCAGACGCACGTCGCGGTGCGTGCCGGGATACTCCAGGCGCAGGGTCACTCCGTAACGGTCCATCGCCAGCGGGAGGATGCGCGTCACCCCCTTGTCCGGCTGAGGTTGCACGAGGCGCAGGAGCAGGGGGACGAGTTCGCCGTGGTCGTCCACGAGATGGGTCAGCATCGCGGCCTCGCTGGTGGCGATCGGATCGGGTGCTGTCTCCTGGAGCATGTCCAGCGTGACGAAGGCGCGGCCCCTGTGGTCCTCGAAGACCGCCTGGCCGAACTCCATGCAGGTGCTCTCCGTGGCCTCCGTGCTGTACGGGGCCGACAGCAGGCCCGTCACCGTGACGCGGGCACGCGTGCGTTCACGCACGGGAGTCGGTGCGATGTCGGTGAACTCCAGCCGGACGGGGATGCGTTCCCCTGACGGGGCGGCGCCGTGCCCGTCCGGTTCGTGCAGATGGATGTGGCCGATCGCGGCTGTCCCGTCGAGCCGGTGTACCTCGACGGGATCGAGCCCGTCGCTCACCACCGTCATCGAATGGGCCGCGGTGAGGATCGCCAGCACGCGTTCGGCGGGGGTGGGCTGTGTGACGCGGGAGTTGAAAGGACGCATCCAAGTTCTCCAGAGGAGCGGGCGGGGAGGCCTCAATACGGTTACTTAGGTATGCCTAACCTAACCCATGGGTGGTGGTTCGGGTAGTCCGGCACCCCGCCCGACGGATGTTCGAGGCGTCCCTCCGTCGGCCCCGCGGCCGGCGTTCGCGCCCCGTTCTCCGGCCGCGGGAGTGTCACCGGACCCGCGGGCCCGCCGGAGAACGTCGCAGGTTCCGCGGACGGGGCGGCGGGACGCCCCGTCCGGGACCGGTCACGTGCGGGAGACGGTGTACGGAAGCAGTGCCATCTCCCGGGCGTTCTTGACGGCGGTCGCCACCTGGCGCTGCTGCTGCGCGGTGATCCGGGTGATCCGGCGGCTGCGGATCTTCCCGCGGTCGGAGACGAACTTCCTCAGCAGATCGGTGTCCTTGTAGTCGACGTAGGTGATTCCGGCGGTGTCCAGGGGGTTGGGGCGGGCCTTGAGCGGGCTCCGGTTCTCCTGGCGGCGTGGCATCGGCTTTCCTCCGGGGGTGGTGGTGCGTGGTCAGTGGATCGGGTCGAGCAGGGGGCCGAAGGCGGTCGGCAGCCTCTTCCACGCCTCGCGGCCGGCCGTGTACTCGGCGTCCGTCAGCAGGCAGGAATCGAGCAGTGCGGTGAGGCCTTCCCGGTCGAGGCCGGGGGAGACGAACACCAGGTGCTGGCAGCAGTCCCCGACCTCGGGGTGCCAGTCGAGCGCCGCGGCGGCGCGGCGGAACGGCGGAACCATGTCCCAGGCTGCGTCCGGCAGTGACGCGAGCCAGGGCCCGGTGTTCTCGACGCACAGCGCCCCGCCCGCGGCATCCCACGACAGCAGGGTGTCCGGCCGGTCGGCGAGCCAGAAGCGGCCGCGGCTCCGGGCGGCCGCGCAGCTCAGGTCCTCCAGCGCTTCGAAGAGGCGCTCGGGGTGGAACGGGCGGTGCTCCCGCCACACCAGGGTGCTGACACCGGCCTCCTCCGCCTCCTGGGGGAGGAGGGCGCAGGAGGGGTGCTGAGCGGCGCCGGCCGCCTCCACGTCGAAGCCGGCCAGGGCGAGTTCGACGAGAGCCGCCGAACCTGCCGGAACCCGGGGTGCGGTCGGGTGCAACTGCCCGATGAGTGCCCGGTCCTGAACGTCCGCGTCATGGCTGTCGACGAGGGCGACGACGGAGGCGTACTCCAGCTGGCGTGCCCATGTGTCGCCGACCGTGCGCTGATCGGTCGGCGCCGCCGCCAGCCCGGCCTCCGCCAGATCGTCACCGTTCGTCAGACAGGGCAGGACGAGTGCGGGGTCGACGGCGGTGATCACGCCGGTCACCTCGGCCCATCCCCGGCCGTGGACGGATATGACCTCGGCCATCGTCTTCGGCTCGACGGAGTCCCAGAGTTCGACGACGGCGAGCCCGGTGATCCCTTCTGCCGCGAGCCGCTCCAGTTCGGGGAGCAGGTCCTCCCGCAGGGCGCAGCAGGCGCAGTCGTTCACGAGGGGTGTCTCGCCCCGCGCCAGTTCGCCGGAGGCGTCGCGGACCGTCCGCAGGACGGTGCCGTTGACCGCGGTGCTCAGGTCATGGTGCAGCGCGACGCTTCGGGGCACCTGGCGGAGCAGCCCTTCCACGACCTCGCGGCGGGCGTCGGAGTGAAGCCCGCCGACGAGGACCACGGGCAGCTTCCGGCCGCTCTCCATCACCGTTCCCCGCGGCGGCCGTAGCGGCGTTCGAAGCGCTCCACGCGTCCCGCCGTGTCCAGGACGCGTGCGGTGCCGGTGTAGAAGGGGTGGCTCGCCGAGGAGATCTCGACGTCCACCACCGGGTAGGTCCGGCCGTCCTCCCACTCGACGGTGCGCTCGCTGCTGATGGTGGAGCGGGTGAGGAAGGCGTAGTCGGCGGCCTTGTCGCGGAACACGACGGGGCCGTACGCGGGGTGGATTCCTGGCTTCATGGTGAGTTCCTCCGGATCGGGACGAGGTGGACGGAGCGGGGGTTCAGCGCTCCTCGCGGAAGTCGACATGGCGGCGTGCGAGCGGGTCGAACTTGCGCAGCACCAGGCGGTCGGGGTTGTTCCGCCGGTTCTTGCGGGTGACGTAGGTGTAGCCCGTTCCTGCGGTGGAGCGGAGCTTGATGATCGGGCGTAGTTCGTTGCGGGCCATGGCGCTACTATATGGGAATGGTTTCCATTTTCAATACGGGGGCCGATGTCGACGAGAGGCAGGTACTCCCATGTCCGCCCATTGCCAACTGACCGGCGCCCGGCCGGGATTCGGCAACAAGATCTCCCACTCGCACCGGCGCACCCCGCGCCGGTTCGACCCGAATGTGCAGCGCAAGCGCTACTGGCTGCCGAGCGAGGGCCGGTATGTGCGGCTGACGCTCGGCGTCAGGGCCATCAGGACCATCGACGTCATCGGCATCGAGGCGGCGGTGGCGCGGATCAGGGCACGAGGGGTGAAGGTCTGATGGCGAAGAAGAGCAAGATCGCGAGGAACGAGAAGCGCAGGACGACGGTCGCGCGCCACGCGGCACGGCGCGCGGAGCTGAAGGAGGTCATCCGCAACCCGAGGACGGGGGAGCGGGACCGGCGGGCGGCCGTCGAGGAACTGCGGCGCCAGCCGCGTGATGCCAGTGCCACGCGTGTCCGCAACAGGGATGCCGTGGACGGGCGGCCCCGAGGGCATCTGCGGAAGTTCGGGCTGTCCCGGGTTCGGATGCGCGAGCAGGCGCACGCCGGTCTGCTGCCGGGAGTGACCAAGTCGTCCTGGTGACTGCCTGGTTCCGGGGGGAGGGGCGCGCGAGGGCCGGCGGCCGCGCCGCCTCCGGGCGGACATGAGGCGTGCTGTGGCGGTGGGGCCCCGGTGGGTGCCCGGGGCCCCGCGCCGTTCGTCGTGAGTGTCCCGGCGGGCGGCGCGGGCTGCGCCCGACTGTCCGAGGTGGCATGGCGATCGGCGCATGCGTCATGCGCGGTGCCGGAGGTGCTCCCGCCTGACGGGGTGCGGCCCGGGCCGCACCGCCCCCGGGCTACGCGATAAGGGCGAGCCAGGGGCGGTACGCCGAGGTGAAGGGTTCGGCGCCGTCGTCCCGGCGCACCGCCCCCGTCAGCCACGCGCAGGTCTGCCGGGCATGGGTGACGACGCTGTCGGGATAGCCGTGGCGCACCCGGTGTTCGGCGAACTCGTCCTCGTCCTCGACGTGCACGTCGCCGCCGTGGGGGCGCACGACGTCGAGATCCAGGTCCACCAGGCGCAGCACCGTGCCGTGTTCGCTCCAGCGGGGGACCGTGCAGACGTCGCAGTAGACCTCGGGGCCCGGAGCCGCGCAGAACGACGCCATCCACCACGCGTCGCGCGGGACCAGCACCACGTGGGCGAACCGGGCTGCCCAGTCACCCGAATCCGAAGTGGTCGGAGCGCCCTGCGGTGTTCCCAGCCATACGCCGTGCTCGTCCTCGCCGAGCCGGGCGGCGGTCCACCGTCCGCTCAGGCGGCCGTCGTACTTCCGGACTTCGACGAGTACGGACGCGCGCTCGGTGGTCATGCCGGGACGCCTACCCGGCGGCCCCGGCCGGCGAACCGCGCCCCCGCGGCGTGGGTGCTCATGTGCGGCCCGTGCGCGGACCGTTGACAAAAGTGCGGCCTGCTAGAAACCTGTCACCTCGACGCCGCAAAAAACTGACCGGATCACTCAAAAATCCAAGCGCCACGCGCGATTTCTCGGCAGGTGTCTCGCTCCTCGCCTGCCTGAGTTCCTGATCGTCCCCCCATCGGTGTACCGGCAGCCCGCACCCGCCCGTCGCCGACCGTCGATGCCGCACGCGTCGCACGGCCGGTGACGCGTCGCCGCGTCCTCCCGGTCCCGCAGACCCACGGAACAGAGGACAGCATGAGATGGAAACGACTCGGACGGCGGTTCGTCGTCGGTGCGGTGGCAGCCGCGCTGATGACCGTCGGACTCCTGCCGGGGGCCGCCTCGGCCGCGGTCAGGAGTACCGATCTGGCGCTCGGCAAGCAGGTGACGACCAGCGGGGCGCACGGCGCCCATCCGGCGTCCAACGTCACCGACGGGAGCCAGCAGACCTACTGGGAGAGCACCGGCGCCTACCCGCAATGGGTCCGGATCGACCTCGGGGGAACGTTCGACGTCGACCAGGTCGTGCTGAAGCTGCCGGCCGCATGGGAGGCGCGCACCCAGACGCTCGGCGTCCAGGGGAGCACCGACGGGAGCAGCTTCAGCGCGCTGTCCGCCGCCGCGTCCCGGACGTTCAGCCCTTCGGCCGGTAACACCGTCACCGTCGACTTCCCGGCGAAGCAGGTGCGGTACGTCCGCGTACAGGTGACGGCCAACACCGGCTGGAACGCCGCGCAGCTCTCCCAGGTGGAGGTCCACGGCGAGGAGGATTCGGGCCCGCCGCCCGCGAACGGCTCCAACCTGGCGCTGAACAAGCCGATCGAGGCGTCGTCGTACGCGCAGACCTATGTGGCGGCCAACGCCAACGACGACAAGCTCGGTACGTACTGGGAATCCGACGGCCACCCCTCGACGCTGACGGTGAAGCTCGGCGCCGACGCCGACATCGAGGCCGTCGTCGTCAAGCTCTCACCCGACCAGGCATGGGCGACCCGCACCCAGAGCATCCAGGTGCTGGGGCGCGCCCAGGGAGCCACCGCCTTCACGTCGTTGAAGGACCGCGCCGACCACGTGTTCAGCCCCTCGGGCAACGGCAACACGGTGACCCTCCCGGTCGGTGGACGGTACGCGGACGTCCGGCTCTCGTTCTCCTCCAACTCCGGTGCCCCGGGGGCCCAGGTCGCCGAGATCCAGGTCGTCGGGACCGCCGCTCCCAACCCCGACCTGACCGTCTCCGGCCTGACATGGTCCCCTGCCACGCCCTCGGAGAAGGACGACGTCACCGTGGACGCCACCGTGCGCAACACGGGTACGGCCGCCTCCACGGCGACGGCGGTCGACGTCAGCCTGGAGGGCGTCGTCGCCGGCAGCGCACCCGTGGGTGCCCTGGCCGCCGGTGCGTCCGCCACCGTGCAGGTCGCCGTCGGCAAGCGGCCGATGGGCGCGTACAGCGTGTCGGCGGTGGTCGACCCCAGTGACGTGGTCGTCGAGCAGGACAACAGCAACAACAGCCGCACCGCCTCGGACAAGCTGGTGGTCACGCAGAGCCCCGGCCCGGACCTGGAGGTCCTGGGCATCACCTCCGATCCTTCGAACCCCGCCGTCGGGGCGGCGGTCACCTTCACCGTCTCCGTGCACAACCGCGGGACCGCGGCCGTCAGCGCCTCGACCGTCACGCGCCTCCAGGTGGAGAACACCACGCTGAACGGCACCACCGGGGCCGTTCCCGCGGGAGGCACGGTCAGCGTGCCCATCAGCGGGAGCTGGACCGCGAAGAGCGGCGGTGCCAACCTGAGCGCCACCGCGGACGCGACCGGAGTCGTCACCGAGACCGACGAGAACAACAACGTCTTCTCCCGGGCCATCGTGGTCGGCCGTGGGGCCGCGGTTCCCTACACCGAGTACGAAGCCGAACAGGGCTCCTACAAGGGCACGTTGCTGAAGGCCGACAAGGAGCGCACCTTCGGGCACACCAACTTCGCAACCGAGTCCTCGGGCCGCGAGTCGGTGCGGCTGAACTCCACCGGGGAGTACGTCGAGATCACCTCGACGGTGCCGACCAACTCGATCGTGGTCCGCAACTCCGTCCCCGACGCCCCCGGCGGCGGCGGGACCGAGGCCACGATCAGCCTGTACGTCGACAACGCCTTCGCCAGGAAGCTGACCCTCTCCTCCAAGCACAGCTGGCTGTACGGCGACACGGACAGCCCCGAAGGCCTGACCAACCAGCCACAGGCGGACGCCCGCAGGCTCTTCGACGAGTCCAACGCCCTGCTCGGCCGGACCTACCCCGCAGGGACGAAGTTCCGGCTGCAGCGTGACGCGGCCGACTCGGCCTCCTTCTACATCATCGACCTCGTCGACCTCGAGCAGGTGGCGCCGGCGGCGTCCCAGCCTGCCGGATGCACCTCGATCACCACCTACGGCGCGGTCCCGAACGACGGGATCGACGACACCGACGCCATCCAGCGGGCGGTGACGGCCGACCAGAACGGTGACATCGGCTGCGTCTGGATTCCGCCGGGGCAGTGGCGGCAGGAGCAGAAGATCCTGACCGACGACCCGCTGAACCGCGGTCAGTTCAACCAGGTCGGCATCAGGGACGTCACGATCCGTGGTGCGGGCATGTGGCACTCCCAGCTGTACACCCTCACCCAGCCCCAGAACGCGGGCGGCATCAACCACCCGCACGAGGGAAACTTCGGCTTCGACATCGACGACAACACCAAGATCTCCGACCTGGCCATCTTCGGCTCCGGCACCATCCGGGGCGGCGACGGCAACGCCGAGGGCGGGGTGGGGCTCAACGGGCGCTTCGGTGACGACACCGAGATCACCAACGTGTGGCTGGAGCACGCGAACGTCGGGGTGTGGGTCGGCCGTGACTACGACAACATCCCCGACCTCTGGGGCCGGCCGACGGTGTCGAGTTCACCGGCATGCGCATCCGCAACACCTACGCCGACGGCATCAACTTCGCCAACGGAACCCGCAACTCGACGGTGTTCAACTCGTCGTTCCGGACCACCGGGGACGACTCGCTGGCCGTCTGGTCGAGCAAGTACGTGAAGAACCCCTCGGTGGACGTCGGGCACGACAACCACTTCCGCAACAACACGATCCAGCTGCCCTGGAGGGCGAACGGCATCGCGGTGTACGGCGGGTACGGGAACACGATCGAGAACAACGTCATCTCCGACACCATGAACTACCCGGGCATCATGCTGGCGACGGACCACGACCCGCTGCCCTTCTCCGGGCAGACGCTCATCGCCGACAACGCCCTGCACCGTACGGGCGGAGCCTTCTGGGGCGAGGCCCAGGAGTTCGGTGCGATCACACTGTTCGCCGCCGGCCAGGACATCCCCGGCGTCACGATCCGCGACACCGACATCCATGACTCGACCTACGACGGGATCCAGTTCAAGTCGGGAGGCGGCTCCGTGCCGGGGGCGCAGATATCGAACGTCCGCATCACCGACTCCGTCAACGGGGCCGGGATCCTGGCACACGGAGGCGCCCGGGGCAGTGCGACGCTGACCGGCGTCACCATCACCGGGTCGGCCGACGGTGACGTCGTGGTCGAACCCGGATCGCAGTTCGTCATCAACGGCAGCGCCAGCAAGGCGTCCGTCCGTAAGCAGTGAGGAACCGTCCCCCTGGCCGGCGCGCCGTCGAGGCGTGCGGGTCGGGGGGCCGGGGCCGTTGCGTCCGCCCGGCCGGGCGGGGCGTGCCCGGGCGTACTCACCGGACCGCCGCACCTCACAGGAGCTCGACCAGGCCTCGGTAGGGATCGAGCCGCTCGTCGAGCGGATCCAGATCCGTCACCAGGATGTCGATCTCGTCCAGGGGCAGGCACTTGGCCACGGCGCGGCGGCCCAGCTTCGAGGAGTCGACCGCCAGGACGGTTCGCTGGGAGACGTCGGTCAGCGCGCGTTTCACCGCTGCCTCGTCCGCGGTGAACTCGGTCGACCCGATGGAGTCGTCCAGACAGGTCGCGGACAGGAAGCACGTGTGCAGGGCGAACTGCTGGAGCGTCACCTGAGCCAGTGGTCCCACCAGGCTCCCGGTGTGCAGATCCGCCGTCCCGCCGGTGGCGTAGGCCCTGCAACCAGGCGTTCCGGACAGCTCGTGGAAGGTCTCGAAGGCGGTCGTGACCGCCGTCAGGTCGTCGACCGGATGCTCCTTCAGCAGACGGGCGAGGCTGTGTACGGTCGTCGAACCGTCGAAGCCGACGCCGCCCTTGTCCGGGAGGAGAGGCCGCAGTTTCGCGGCGATCGCGTTCTTGGCCGCGGTGGAGCGCCCGAGCCGGTGGCCGAACGTCCAGGCATCCACGGGAACGGCTCCGCCACGGACCCGGCGGATCTCGTTCCGCTGCTCCAGCACCTGGAGGTCGCGCCGGATGGTCATCGTGCTGACGCCGCAGGCGCGCGCCAGGTCGTCGACGCGACGCACCCCCTTCCGGAGCGCCGTGACGATCGACGCCCTCCGGTGGTCTCCCTCGGCAGGGTTCTCCTCTGACATCGTCCGTTTTTACCACAGTGAACATCGTGCTCCGCAGGCACTTTCACGCCTGTCCGGCCGGGGCCCCGAGCCCCTTCCGACAACGCGACGTGTCCGGGATCTATCCCGGTGACTCCCTCGTTGATACGTTTCAGTCGTCTGTCGAATGTTTCATCGATGTTCGCTCTCGCAGTAATGAAACATCCAGGAAGGGATGCTTGATGACTGACGACGTCTCCTCCGCCGCGCTCGACGGGGCGCTCACCCCGGTGCGGCGGCGCCCCACCCGTCTCGGACTCGTGTCCGGTGGGCTCGGCGCGTACTGGCCGCAGTTCCCCGGCCTTCTCGACCGACTGAGGGGATCGGCGCTCCTCGTCACCCGGCGGTTCGAGGAGATGGGCTGCGAGGTGGTCGACGCAGGTTTCATCTCCGATCCGCAGGAGGCGTCCAGGGCTGCGGAGGAACTGCGCAAGGCCGACTGCGACATCGTCGTCACGTTCCTGACGACGTATCTGACGGCGTCGATGGTGCTGCCGATAGCCCAGCGCACCCACACTCCGGTCCTGGTCATCGACCTCCAGCCGACCGAGGCGATGGACCACGCGGACACCGACACCGGCAAGTGGCTCGCCTACTGCGGCCAGTGCCCGCTGCCCGAGGTCGCCAACGTCTTCCGGCGCAGCGGCATCCCCTTCCGCTCGGTCTCGGGGCACCTGCACGACGACAACGCCTGGGCCCGGATCGCCAGGTGGATCTCGGCCGCCGGAGTGCGCGGCGCGATGCGCCACGGACGGCACGGCCTCATGGGGCACCTCTATCCCGGCATGCTGGACGTCTCCACGGACATGACCCTGGTGTCGAGCCAGTTCGGGGGCCATGTGGAGGTGCTCGAACCCGACGACCTCCGGGTCAGGGTCGCCGCGGTGACCGACGGGCAGGCCGCCGGACGTGTCGCCCTGGCCCGCAGGGTCTTCACCCTCGACGGCTCGGTGAAGGAGGAGGACCTCGACTGGGCGGCCCGCGTCTCCGTGGGTCTCGACCGGCTGGTCGAGGACTTCGAGCTCGACAGTCTCGCGTACTACCACCGCGGTCTCGACGGCGAGATCCACGAGCGGCTGGGCGCGGGCATGATCCTCGGTGCCTCCCTGCTGACGGCCCGCGGCATCCCGGTCGCCGGCGAGTACGAACTCCGCACCAGCCTCGCCATGCTGATCGCCGACACGCTCGGTGCGGGCGGGTCGTTCACCGAGCTCCAGGCCCTCAACTTCCGTGACGGCGTGGTGGAGATGGGCCACGACGGACCTGCCCATCTGGCCATGTCGTCCAAGGACCCGCTGCTGCGCGGCCTCGGCGTCTACCACGGCAAGCGCGGCTGGGGAGTCGGCGTCGAGTTCGACGTCAGGCACGGGCCGGTCACCGCGTTCGGCATGGGACAGGAGGCGGACGGCACGTTCAGCTTCATCGTCTCCGAGGGCGAAGTCGTTCCCGGACCCCTGCTGGAGATCGGCAACACCACCTCACGGGTCGACTTCGGCTTCGACCCGGGGGAGTGGACGGACGCCTGGTCCTCGACCGGGATCGGCCACCACTGGACCGTCTGCACCGGCCACCGGGCCAAGGACTTCAAGGCCGCAGCCGATCTGCTCGGCGTCCCCTTCCGTGTGGTCGACGGCCCCGGCGACCTCTGAGGCCCTCCCCTCGCACGGGCGGCCGCTGCCGGCCGCCACACCGCTGCACACGTCAAAACGGAAGGGGGGCTCCCGGCCGGGACGTGTGCGGCGAGCCTGTGCGGGGCCGGGCCCGGCTCATCCGCGGCCCCTCCCGCACAGAGCCGCGTCCACCGCGCCCTGGAGACGGCTCAGTGCGGCGGCGAGCAGGACTGCGGTGGCGAGGCGCTTGCGTCGCATGGGACTTCCCCCTGGGGCGTGGCCCGCGTCCGCGGGCCGGTCGGTCGTTCACCGACGACCCTTCCAGGGGCAGGCCGCGGAGTCGGTGCGGCCCGTCCCCGCATCACAGGTGTGCCCAGCCCCCTTGCCCGACGGCCCGCCGTGTGTGTCAGGAGGGTTCGGAGGTGTCCCTGACGGGTGTGTCCTCGATACGGGAGCCCGGCGCCCCGCGGCCGGGGGCGGCAGGGTTGTGCGCGTGCTGCGGCGGTGCCTCGGCGTCACCGGCGCCGACGCCTGCCGCCGGGATGCGCAGGACGAGCAGGGCGACGTCGTCACCGCTGGGGTCGATGCGGGCCATGAGTTCGTCGAGGAAGTCCTCGATGTCACGGTCGGCCAGGGCCGAGGCATGCCTCCGCAGGGAGTCGAGCCCTGCCTCGATGTCACGGGTGCGGCTCTCGACGAGCCCGTCGGTGTAGAGGAGCAGGGTCGAACGGGGCGGGAGGTCCGCCCGGGCGTCGGGCCAGCCGAGCCCCAGGTGCAGGGCCGAGCTCAGACCGAGGAGAGGTCCGTGACCGGCTTCGAGGAACCTGGTCCGCCCGTCGGCCGTGACCAGGAGGGGCGGAGGGTGGCCGGCATTGACCCACCGGAGTTGCCAGGGCCCGCCCTCCGGGCCCTCGATGCGGGCGAAGACGCAGGTGGCCATCGGGGCGTCGCTGGTATGGGTCATGGCCTCGTCCAGGCGGCGCATGATCAGGCTGGGCGGTTCCGTCCGGTCCCACGCAAGGGCGCGCAGCATGTTGCGGACCTCGGCCATGTGGGCGGCGGCCTTGAGGTCGTGGCCCACGACGTCCCCGATGACCATCGTCAGCACACCGTCGCCGAGGAGGAAGGAGTCGTACCAGTCCCCGCCGATCTCGGCGGCGCTCTCGGCGGGCCGGTAGCGGGCCGCCATGGTGAGGTGGTCCACCTGCGGCAGCGGGGTGAGGAGCTGGCGTTGCATGGTCTCGGCCACATGGCGCTGCTGCTCGAAGAGTTCGGCGGCCTCCATGACGAGGCCTGCGCGCCGCGCGATGTCGGAGAGCACGAAGATCTCGGCCTCCGTGTAGGAGGCCGCGGGGTCGAGACGGGCCACGGTCAGCGCGCCGAAGACCTTCCGCCGGGTGTGCAGGGGCACCACGACGGCACAGGCCCCTCCGAGCCGGTCGAACAGGTCGCGGTGCGCGCTCGCCAGCGCACTGTCCGGCTGCTCCGCGAGGGTGTCCGCGTCCAGCACGACGGGCTCGGCGCTCCGCAGTGCCTGGATCGCAGCGGAGCGGGTGGACTCGGGCAGCGGGGGCAACGGCCCCGCGAGCCCGTCGGCCGTGTGCTGGTCACCGGAGGTACGGACGACGACGCGCCGCATCTCGCCCGTCTGCTCCGACGTACGCAGGTCGACCGCCGCCCAGTCGCCCATGTCGGGGACGAGCAGCCCGGCCAGCCTGCGCAACATCTCCGGCGTGTCCGACGCGGAGATGAGGACGGTCGAGACCTCCGCCACCATCGTCAGCCGGGCGGTGAGCCCCTCCAGGGCGGCCAGGTAGGCCGCGGTCTGCTCGGCCGCGTCACGGTGCAGGCTGAAATCGTGGAAGACGACCACGGCGCCCTCGGAACGTCCTTCGTGCCGCAGCGGAGTCGCCGCCCAGATGACGGGCACCAGGGTGCCGTCCCCGCGCAGGAAGAGTTCGTCGGTTCCCTCGGCCGGCCGGTCGCTGTCCAGCACGGCCAGCAGACTGCACTCGCTCCGCGGGACCGTGCTGCCGTCACGTCGGCGGTGTATCAGATCGTGCAGGTCGTTACCGAGCATCTGGTCCCGCGGCCGTCCGAGGAGCTGTGCGGCGCGTGGATTGCACGCGGTGAGCCGGCCGGACGTATCGGTGACGAAGACTCCCGCGCCCAGGCTGTCGAACACCGTGCGCATGAAGCCGATCTCCAGCAGCCCGTCCTCGGACCTCATCGGTCGGCCCTCGCCGTTCCCGGGCGCCGGACTCCTCCGGCCGAACGCGCCGACGGCGTGTCCCCCGGCAGGCGGACGGCGCGATCCGGACGGGCGGCACCTGCGCGGCCGCCGGGAACGCGGTCCGGCAGGTCATGCGCCCGTGACGTCCGCCTCGTGATGGGAGCCGCGGCCCGCTCCGCACGGCGAAGAGGACCTGAGGGCTCCCGCAGCACCACAGCATCTGTTCATCATTCATCCGGCAGGCCCGTTCCGCCGCTCGGGAAGGGACCGGCCGCCGGGAGGTCCGCCGTCCCGCCTGCTCGGACGCCCGGTGGTTCCTCCTCCTCCGGACCGCCGCGGATGCCGGCCGCCCCGGCGCGCACAGCGACCGCACGGTTGTCATGCGCGGCCGGGAGACGCCTGCCGCCCTCGCGCGGCCGGAACCCGGCAGAAGGCCCGCGCACGTCGTGGGACGCCTGTGCGCGCCGGTCGCGCGACCGGCCGCCACAGGGCCTCCCGCCGCGCTACCTCTCCAGCACCAGGGCGGAGCCCTGGCCCACGCCGATGCAGAGCGTCGCGACACCGACCCCGGACCCGGCGGCCCTGAGCTGGTGGGCGACGGACCCCGCCAGGCGGGCTCCGGACGCGCCCAGAGGGTGGCCGATCGCGATCGCGCCGCCGCGCGGGTTGAGGATCGCCGGGTCGAGGTCGGGCCACTCTGCCACGCAGCCCAGCACCTGGGCGGCGAAGGCCTCGTTGAGTTCGAGGGTCGTGAGGTCGGCGAAGCCCCTGCCCGCCCGGTCCAGTGCCCTGTTCACCGCCTCGACGGGAGCGAGACCGAAGAAGTGCGGCTCGTTCGCGGACACGGCGGATGCAGTGATCCGGGCCAGCGGCTCCCGGCCGGTGGCCCGGAGGCCTTCCTCGTCGGCCAGCAGCAGGGCGGCCGCGCCGTCGTTCAGCGGCGACGAGTTGCCCACCGTGACGGTGCCGCCGTCGTCACGGAAGGACGGGCGCAGCTTGGCCATGGCCTCCAGCGACGCGTCGTCCCTGACGCACTCGTCCCGGTCCACGACCAGTGGGTCGCCCTTGCGGCGAGGGATCGGGGTCTGAGGAACATCTGTGTCAGATCGTGCGCTAAGCGTTCGTTGGCCCTGGTGGGCGGCTGACGGAGCATCGGCTGTGGGGCCGGTCTGAAGTCGTTCCACAGATACGCCCCATTATCTGCGGGAGATTGGTTCGTCACCTGCGGTGACGTCCGCCGGGCTGTACATGAAGCGGCCCTGTTATCCGTGGCAAGGGGGAAGCGGTGCCCACTGTCGTGCAACTGCCGGCCGGGAAGGCGTTGACCGTCCGCGCGGCAGCTGACGCCTTCCTCGGCTCGCTCCGTAACCCGAACACCGTCCGCAGCTACGGAGTCGGCGTCGGCAAGACAGCCGAGCAGATCGGGGAGGCTCGCCCGTTGGGGTCGGTCGCGGACGACGAGATCGGCGAGGCCCTGGAACTGCTGTGGGGCGCCGCGGCGGTCAACACCTGGAACGTCCGCCGGGCGGCGGTGCTCTCCTGGCTGGGCTGGTGCGCGGAGTACGGATACGACGGCCCGGCGGTCCCGGCCTGGACGAAGCGGCTGGCAGTGCCGGACTCCGAGACCCCGGCCCGCTCGAAGATGGCCGTGGACCGGCTCACCGGACGGCGCGAGGTCCACCTGCGGGAGAAGACGCTGTGGCGGATGCTGTATGAGACCGCCGCCCGCACGGAGGAGGTCCTCGGCGTGAACATCGAGGACCTGGACCTCGGTGGCCGCCGCTGTTCGGTCAAGGCCAAGGGCGCCCGAGGCAAGGCCCGACGCCGGGGCCAGGCCCGTGAGGACTTCGTCTGGAGACCGTTTACTGGGACGCTGGTACAGCCCGGCTTCTGCCCCGCCTGCTGCGTGGCCGGTCCCGGGGCCCGGTGTTCGTCACCCACCGCCGCCCCGGTCCGGGGAAGGTCGTCAACCCGCGTGACGTATGCCCGGACAATGGTCTGGCCCGCCTCTCCTACGGCCAGGCCCGTGCACTGTTGGATGAGCACACGGCTGTGCGGGGGCCCGGTACAGGCTGGGACTTGCACGAGTACCGCCATTCCGCTCTGACGCATCTGGGGGAGCAGGGGGCGTCGCTGCTGATGCTGATGGCGAAGTCGAGGCATAAAAAGGCCGGAGAACGTGCGCCGATACTTCAAGCCCTCTGCAGAGGCAATCGCCGAACTGACCAGTCTGCTCGCTCCGGGAGGCAGCAGAGGATGAAGCTGCGCCACCGAACTGTCAGGGCATGGTGTTCATGACCAGCACCTGCGGGGGCCGGAACGGGGTTCCCCGTTCCGGCCCCCGCAGGTGCTGGTGGCCCGGCTGCTCAGGCCTGCAAACTCTGTTTACTCGGCCAGGAGGTGGGGGCTCAGTTCAGGCCGGTGAGGAACTCGCCGAAGAGCCGGTTGGCGGTCTCGGAGTCGTAGAGGCGTTCGAACTCGGCGCGTGCGAGGCTGCGCCGGAACTCGCCGTGGTAGGAGACGTCTCCCGCGTCGTGCATGAGGTCGGTGAACCATGCGGCGTACGCCTGGTAGTTCCACACGTGCTTCAGGCAGGTGGCGGAGTACGCCTCCAGCGGGCCCGCGTCCTGCTCCTTGACCTGCTTGCAGACGGCCGTGGCGAACAGGTCGGCGTCGTGCAGCGCCAGGTTCATGCCCTTGGCGCTCATGGGCGGCACGATGTGCGCGGCGTCACCGAGCAGGTACAGGCGGCCGTAGCTCATGGGGGCGTAGACCACGCTGCGCAGCGGCACCAGCGTCTTGCTGGTGATGGGTCCCTTCGCGGTGACCGGTTCGCCGAAGCGTGCCTCGATCTCTTCCCAGATCCGGTCGTCCGTCCACTCCTCGACGGCAGTGTCCAGCGGGCACTGGAGGTAGAAGCGGCTGGCCTGGGGGCCGCGGGCGAACTGGCCGGCGAATCCCCGGTCGTGGATCGCCATCATGGACTGGTGGTTGGCGGGGGCGTCGGCCAGTACGGTCAGCCAGGCGTACCCGTACTCGTGGGACTGGCGGGTGAGTACGTTGTCGGGGATGCTCGCCCGGCTGACGCCGTGGTCTCCGTCGCAGCCGGCGATGAAGTCGCAGGTGATGGTCCGCGTCACGCCCGTGCTGTCGCGGTAGCGCACCTGGGGCCGGGGGCCGGTGAGGTCCTCCAGTTCGACGTCCTCGGCTTCGAAGCGGAGGTCGCCGCCGTCGCTGACGAAGACGTCGATGAGGTTGCGCACGAGGACCTGCTGGGGGCAGAAGCGTCCGTCGACGTGGTCGTCGGTCACGTACCGGAAGGGCCGCGTCTCGCCGTCGACGCGGAAGTTCAGCACCGGCGCGAAGGGGGCGCCGTCGAGGACCCGGTCCTCCAGGCCCCACGCACGGAACATGCGCGCGGCCCTGGGGTCGATGACCCCCGCGCGCTGGCGCTGCTCGACGTATTCGCGGCTGTGCCGCTCCAGTACCACGCAGTCGATCCCGCTGCGCAGGAGGAAGTTGCCGAGGGCGAGCCCGGCGACACCCGAGCCCACGATCACGACAGTGGTGTTCTCGTCCGTTACGGACATGGTTGGTTCTCCTTGTGTTTTCTGCTGGCCCGTGGGGAGGGCCGTTGCCACGCCGGCGCTCTGAGGGCCTGCGGTTGGGAGGGCTGTGCGCTCATCGGCCCGTTCTGTTCAGGGCGCTTGTCGGACATGGGGCGTCCCGCGCGTTTGGCGCAGCGGGGCGAAACCCCCTACCCTTAAGCGAAGTATCCACTACGCATCATACGTAGTGTCCACTACGTTTGCAAAAGGGGTCGGTTATGCGCCGCGACGGAGCCGCCAACAGGGAGAAGGTCCTGCTGGCCGCCGAGCATGTGTTCGCTGAGAAGGGGGCCGCCGCCTCCACCGATGAGGTCGCGCAGCGGGCCGGGGTCAGCATCGCCACCGTCTTTCGGAATTTCGCCACCAAGCAGGACCTCATCGAGGCCACCGCGTGCCGCTACCTGGAGAAGCTGACCGCCCAGGCGCTGGCGCTCGCCGAAAGCCAGGACGCCGGAAAAGCCTTCGCCTCCCTGATGAGGTCCCTGGCGGCGGCCGGGCCGGTGAAGATGACCCTGCTGGATCTGTTGCCCCCGCACGACGACGACGGCCAGGGCCTGTCCCGGCCGGTCACCGAGGCCGCCGACGCCTTCCGCGCGGCCCTCGAAGGCGCACTCCACCGCGCCCAGGCCGCCGGCGCCGCGCGCCTCGACGTCACCGGCGACGACGTCTCCCTCCTCCTGCGCGCCCTCGCATACGCCACGGACCTCAGCGAAGGCGAGGCACTCGACCGGGCCGTGGGCATCGTCCTCGACGGCCTCGGCGTACCGCGCTGACACCTGATCCCTTCCGTCCAGCCTGTCCCGCGCGCCCGGTCCGATAGGGATGCACCGTCCGGCGCCGGCCCCACCGCTGCCCCGTCACAGCTCGTCCACGGCGGTCTTGTCGCGCAGGGGCCGCAGGCCACCGGGCAGGTCGGGGAGCTGGAAGGAGTACCGGCCGAGCACGTTGATGTGATGTCGCACGAACGGGGAGAGCCGGGCGAGATCCTCGTCCCGGACCTCGAAACCGTCACTCCGGAGCTGGGCTACGGCGTCCATATAGCGGGTGTTGAACAGTACGAGTGCGTTGAGGACGAGGCCCAGCGCGCCGATCTGGTCCTCCATGCCGTCCTGGTAGCGCTGGTAGAGCTGCCTTGCCCGGCCGTGGAAGATCTTCCGGGCGAGCGCGTGGCGGCCTTCCTGGAGGTTGGCCTGCACCTTGATCTGGCGGCGGTATCCGGGCTCGTCGGCCAGGCGCAGGATGTGCAGGGTTTTCGCGATCCGCCCGTAGTGCGCGATCGCGTCGCCGAGCGGGGTGGGGCGACCGTCGCGGGACAGCATGCGGATGACGTCGTAGGCGCGGACGGCTCCGGTGTGGATGGAGCCGATGATCCGCAGGATGTCCTCCCAGTGCCGCTCGATGCGGGCGAGGTCGACCCGGCCGCGGGCGGCGTCCTGGAAGGCGCCGTACGCCTGATCGGCTCCGGTCCAGGAGAAGACCTCCAGCAACACCTCGGGCAGGTCCACCCGCGGCAGCATCGCGTTCACCGCCGCCCGCAGATCGAGCAGGGAGGCCGGCTCGGGCTCCGGCTCCAGGGCCGCGAAGTGCAGGCGGCCGTCGTCGTCGAAGACGATCTGCGCGTTGTCCGGGACCCGGGCGGCGACCTCCCGATAGGTGCCGTGCAGCAGCGCGGCCCGCGCCGCCAGGTGACCGCCCGCCTCCCCGGGCAGGTTCAGCGAGGCCAGCACGGTCGGGCGTGCCTGCTGCCACGCTTCCCCGGCTAGCAGCTTCGCCCGCGGGTCACCCCACTTGGAGGAGTTGCGGGCGAAGACCTGCTTGCTGCGCAGCATCCGGTGCAGCTGCTCCAGCACGCAGAACGTGTACGCCTCGGCCCATCAGCTCCGGCAGCGACAGCAGCGCGCCCAGTACGGCCTCGCCTTCCGGGGTGGCATCGAAGTCCACCACGGTGACCAGCAGCTTCAAGAACGGGCGGACCGTGCCGAACCGGCCCACCAGCATGGCCCGCCACGCCTCATCGGCATCCGAGTCCAGCGGCGGGGTCAGCTCGAACAGCGCGGCGATTGCCGCCGCCAGCTCCTGGCGGGGCACCACCTGCTCGATCGCCGCCCACATCGCCTCCAGGCTCGCCACCTTCGGCGGCGCGATCTCCCCGGTGCCGGTATCGACCTGCTCGCGCGTGGTGTCGAACACGACCTGGAAGGCGGTCGCCAGCTTCACCGACGCCCGCTCCACCCGCGGCAGTGTCTTCAGCTTCTCCTTCGCGCTCTCCCGCTCCGCCCGGGCCAGCAGCTTCGTCGCGATCAGCACCTCCAGCAGGTCCAGCGCGTCATCCACCGCCCGCGACGGCAGGTGGACGGTGGTGGCCAGCAGCGTCGCCAGGCGGCGGGCGTCAGAGTGCTGGCAGCAGCGACGCCTTGCCGTCCACCCCATAGCGCGACAGCTCCGCCAGACGCCGCGGCGGTATCCCCGACACATCCACCGCGCCCATCCCGAGCGCGGCGATCTCCTCCGCCCGCTCCAGCGCCCGTTTCATCTGCGGACCCGACACCCGCACCGGCCCCCGGCGCAGCCGGTCCAGCTCCGAGACCCGCTCACCCGGCGGCACCGTCAGCAGCGAGTCCAGCACCGCCTGCTGCCCCACGCCGAGCATCCCGTACAAGGTGTCCCACAACCGCTGGTTCGCCGCCTCCCGCACCGACCCCGCCAGCCGGGCCAGACGGCTCGCCCCGGCAGCAGCACCCGGCCCTCGCGCAGACACCCCGCCGCCACGTCGAACAACGCCTTCGGCCCGTCCCCCGTCGTCCACGCCCGCGCGTCCAGCCACCCCGCCAGCTCCTCGCGGACCTCCGCGAAGTCCCGCCAGCCCCCGGCCTCCTGGATCTCCCCGGCGTGCGTACGAGCCGTACCGTCCCGCTCGCCGTACAGCTTCAGGCACGAGGCGTCCGCGATCTCCAACTGCCCGGCCAGATACTCGGCCACCTCCGCCGGCACCTGCCGTGGGTCCGGCATGAACCGGCCCAGAAAGCGCACACTCGTCAGCTGAACCGCGTACCCGAGCCGGTTGTGCAACCGCCGTTTGGCCTGCACCGCCTCCCGGTCCGCGTCGTCCAGGAAGAAGTACCGCTCCAGCTCCGCCCGTGAAGGAGCCTCGCGGAACGACCCATACCGGGCCGCCTGCTCATCCGTCAGGAAATCGACCGCCACAGCAGCTCTCCAAAGATCGACAACAACGACCCACGAAGGCTCCGACGCTCAATCACCCCAGGTCAAAGCACGAAAAAACCCAGCGAACCCTTAGCGCACGATCTGACACGGATGTTCCTCAGCCCCCGGATCGTCAACGGTGCGAGTTCCCCGTCGAACAGTCCCGCGGACCGGGCCGCCGAGGCCTTCCGGTGCGAGGTCAGGGCGAACTCGTCCTGCTGTTCACGGCTGATGGAGTGCTTCTCCGCGATCAGTTCGGCGCTCTCGCCGAGCGGCACCGTCCACCGCGGGTCCATCCGGGGGTTGACCATGCGCCAGCCCAGGGTGGTCGACTACATCTCGGTGTGCCCGGCAGGGAAGGCGCGGTCGCTCTTGGGCAGGACGTACGGGGCGCGGGTCATCGACTCGACACCGCCGGCGACGACGAGCGAGTGGTCGCCCAGCGCCACGGCGCGTGCGGCGTGGACGACGGCTTCGAGGCCCGAGGCGCAGAGCCGGTTGACGGTCACCCCGGGGACGGAGACCGGCAGACCGGCGAGGAGTGCGGCCATCCTGCCGACGTTGCGGTTCTCCTCACCCGCGCCGTTGGCGTTGCCGAGCACCACGTCACCGATGCGCGCGGGGTCGAGCTCCGGGGTGCGGTCGAGCAGCGCGCGGATGGCGTGGGCGGCCAGGTCGTCGGGCCGCACCTGGGCGAGCGCCCCGTTGTACCTGCCGACCGGGGTGCGGACGGCGTCGACGACGTACACGTCGCGGGGACGGAAGCTCATGACGCCGCCCTTTCCGCCGTACGGACCGGGGCGGCCGTCCTCTCCAGGACCTCGGCGGCGCTCACCCCGGGGGCGGTCTCCACCAGGACCAGGCCGTCGTCGGTCACGTCGAGCACGGCGAGATCCGTGATGACGCGGTGGACGCACGCCTTGCCGGTCAGGGGCAGGGTGCACTCCTCGACGATCTTGGGGCTGCCGTCCTTGGCCGTGTGCGTCATGGTCACGATGACGCGGCGGGCGCCGTGCACCAGGTCCATGGCCCCGCCGATGCCGGTCACCATCCTGCCCGGCACCGCCCAGTTGGCGAGGTCGCCCCGGGCCGACACCTCCATGGCCCCGAGCACGGCCGTGTCGATGTGGCCGCCGCGGATCATGCCGAAGGAGAGCGCGGAGTCGAAGAACGAGGCGCCAGGCCGGACGGTGACCGTCTCCTTGCCCGCGTTGATGAGGTCGGGGTCGACGTCCTCGTCGTACGGGAAGGAGCCGGTGCCCAGGATGCCGTTCTCGGACTCCAGGACGACGTGCACGCCCTCGGGCAGATGGTTCGGGATCAGCGTCGGCAGTCCGATGCCGAGGTTGACGTACTCGCCGTCGCGCAGCTCCGCCGCTGCCCTGGCGGCCATCTCGTTCCGGTTCCAGGCCATCAGTCCCGTGCCTCCCGCTCCGTGATCGTCCGCTTCTCGATCTTCTTGTCCATGGCCTGCCCGGGGGTCAGCGCCACCACCCGCTGCACGAAGATGCCCGGCAGATGCACGTGGTCCGGGTCGATGTCGCCCGGCTCGACCAGTTCCTCGACCTCGGCGACGGTGACGCGGCCGGCCATGGCGGCGAGCGGGTTGAAGTTGCGCGCGGACCTGTTGAAGACGAGGTTGCCGTGCCGGTCGCCCCTCGCCGCCCTGACGAGGGCGAAGTCGGTGCGGATGCCGTGCTCCAGGACGTACTCGGTGCCGTCGAAGGTGCGTACCTCCTTGGCGGGGGAGGCCTCGGACACCCCGCCCTCGCCGTCGTACCGCCAGGGGATTCCGCCGTCGGCGACCTGCGTCCCCACACCGGCCGGGGTGTAGAACGCGGGGATCCCCGCCCCGCCGGCCCGGAGCCGCTCGGCCAGGGTGCCCTGCGGGATGAGTTCGAGCTCCAGCTCACCCCCGAGGTACTGCCGGGCGAACTCCTTGTTCCCGCCGATGTACGAGCCGGTGACCCGGCTGATCCGGCCGGCGGAGAGCAGCACGGCGAGGCCGGTGTCCATCGCTCCGCAGTTGTTGGACACGACACCGAGTCCGCTGACGCCGCGCGCGTACAGGGCATCGATCAACACGTTCGGCACACCGCTGAGCCCGAAGCCCCCCACCGCCACCGAGGCGCCGTCCGGCACGTCGGCGACGGCCAGCGCCGCTGACGCGACCACCTTGTCCATGGAACCGCCCATCCCCTAGTGTTCGCACAGTGAAGTTTCCTTCACTGTGATGCCAGGAGTGTGCCGCCCGGATCGGAGCCCTGTCAACGGCCCGGGCGCGGCGGTCCGCGGCCGGGACCGCCCCGCGGCGTCCGGACACCGCCCACCGCCGTACCGTGTCTCTCCTGCACGGACCCACCCGACGGAGACCCAGATGCCACCGACCCGGACCGCTCAGCCCGGCACACAGGTGCCCGCGGAGGCCGTCGCCCCGCTCATGCGGGGCATCGCCGTCCTGCGCCGGCTGACCGACGCGGACGGCTCCCTCAGCCTCAGCGAACTCGAACGCGCCACCGGCCTGGCCCGCTCGACCGTCGACCGCGTCACGCTCACGCTGGCCCGCACGGGATACGTCCGCGTCGACGGCAGGTCCGTCACCCTCGCGCCGCGCCTGATGGAGCTGGGCAACGCCTATCTCTCGTCGATCCGCTTCCCCGGCCTGCTCGGCGACAGCGTGGACGCCCTCGCGGACGAACTCGACGAGTCGGTCTCGCTCGCTGTGCCCGACCACGGGGACATCCGTTTCGT
The DNA here is from genome assembly GCF_030719215.1 of Streptomyces sp. Alt3. Taxonomy (NCBI): domain Bacteria; kingdom Bacillati; phylum Actinomycetota; class Actinomycetes; order Kitasatosporales; family Streptomycetaceae; genus Streptomyces; species Streptomyces glycanivorans. Next base: position 7,491,094 of record NZ_CP120983.1, read on the forward strand.
GCACCAGGCCACCCGGCGCCGCCCGATGTCCCTGAGCTTCCGCATCGGCGACCTGTTGCCCGCCGAACGCACCGCCCCGGGCGCGCTCTTCGCCACCAACTGGGGAGCCGCGGAGTGGCAGACGTGGAAGGAGAGGCGGCTCCTGGACCCGGAAGGATCCGGCTTCCCGCCCCTGCCCCCGGCCCCGCACGACGGCCACTTCGGGGAACGGGTGGACACGGCGCGCGCCGAGGGCTGCGCACTGGACGACCAGCTGATCGAGCCCGGCCTCATCGCCCTCGCCGTGCCCGTGCGGGACCCCGCCGGAGCCGTCGCGTGCGCGCTCAACGTGGTCAGCCACACCAGCAGGTACACCGCGCGGGACCTGCGCCGGGACCTCCTGCCCCGGCTGCGCGAGGCTGCTTCGGCGATGGAGCGGCGACTGCGCGAGGCATCCCCCGAGGGCGACGTCGCCACGGCCTCCGGGGCCCTCGCGTCCTGGACCGCGGCCTCGAAACAGGAACTGGGCCGGGAGTTCGTCGAGTCCCTCGCCAGGGGCCTGACCGTCATCACCGCCTTCGGCGGCGACGGCGCGGCTCTGACGCTCAGTGCCGTGGCCCGCGCGACAGGTCTCTCACGCGCCTCCGCGCGCCGCGCCCTGATCACCCTGGAACACCTCGGTTACGTCACGGTGGACGACCGCGAACACCGGCTGACACCACGCGTCCTCTCGCTCGGATATCCGCCGCTGTCCCGCACCACCCTGTCGCGGATCGCGGAGCCGCACCTCGCCGGACTGGCGGGGCGCATCCAGGAATCCGCGTCGCTCGCCGTCCTCGCCGACGACTCCGTGCAGTACGTCGCACGTGCCGCCACCCGCCGCATCATGAACGTCAACATCACCGTCGGGACCCGCTTCCCTGCCTACGCCACATCCCTGGGCAGGGTCCTGCTGGCCGACCTGCCACACGCAGCACTCGGGTCCCTCCTCGACCACGCGGAGCTGCGCCAGCTGGCCCCCCACACCCTCACCCGCCGGAGCGAACTCGAGGACGTTCTCGAAGGCGTGCGTGCCGGGGGATACGCGCTGGTCGACGAGGAACTGGAAGCCGGCCTGCGCTCGATCGCCGTACCCGTGCGCGACCGTGACGGCGGCGCGGTCGCGTCCATCAACGTCGCCATGCACAGCAGCAGCCGGACGATCGAGGAATGCCTGGAGCAGGTGTTGCCGCAACTCCGGCTCACTGCGGGGAGCATCGAGTCCGAACTGCACACCGCGGCGCGCTTCTCCCACATCGCCGTGGTGTGAGCCCGGACAGGCGCCCGGTGGCGCCGCGGGTGCCCGTCTACGCCCCGGAGGAGGAGAACATGTCGACGAGCGTCTGCGGGGCCCGGTCGTGGAACAGGGTCTCCTGCCCCTCTGCGGTCTCCAGGGCGGTCCGCTCGCTCCGCGGGAACAGGGCCGCCTCGTAGGCCGACAGGGCGGCCTCGGTGTCTCCCGGGTGGGCGGCGACGGCCTGCCCCAGCTCGGCGCCGTCGATCATGGCGAGGTTGGCTCCCTCCCCGGCGAACGGGGACATCAGGTGCGCGGCGTCCCCGAGCAGGGTCACCCCCGGGACGCGCTGCCAGCGGTGGCTGACGGGCAGCGCGTGGATGAGCCGTGGGGTCAGCGGACCGTCGGCCCCGGTGATCAGCCCGCGCAGGGCCGGCGACCAGGAGGCGAACTGCTCCAGCAGTGCGGCCCTGGAACCCTCCGTGTCGGTGAAGTCGATGGTGGACAGCCAGCTCTCGTCGGCGCGCAGCGCCGTGTAGACGTGCAGGCTTCCGTCCGTCTCGCGGTGCGCCAGGAAACCCTTGTGCTCACCGAGGGCGAAGAACATGCCGCCGCCGATCAGTTCGGCGCATTCGGGGTGGCGGGCGTCGGCGTCGAGGAGATCCAGCTCGACGAAGGAGATACCGGTGTAGGCGGGCCGTGCCTCCGAGAGCAGTGGCCTGATCCTCGACCAGGCGCCGTCCGCCCCGACGAGCAGCCCGGTGGTGAACGTGGTGCCGTCCGCCAGCGTCACGCGATGGCGGCCGCCGCCGAGCGGTTCGGCTCCCATGACCTTGGCGCCCCAGCGGACGGTGCCCTCGGGCAGGGAGTCGAGCAGGAGGTCGCGCAGGTCGCCCCGGTCGATCTCGGGACGCCCGCCGTTGCCGTCGTCCTTCTGCTCCAGAAGTACGCGGGCCTGCTTGTCGAGTACACGGAGGGCCTCGCCACCGGGGTGGACCCGGGCCCGGAACCCGTCGTACAGCCCCGCGGCGCGGAGTGCCGCCTGCCCGGTCTCCTCGTGGATGTCGAGCATGCCGCCCTGGGTGCGGGCGTCACGGCCGGCCTCCAGGTCGAGGACGGTGGCTTCGATTCCGTGTCGGTGGAGGACGCGGGCGAGGACCAGGCCTCCGAGGCCGGCGCCGACGACGGTCACGGGGCGGTGCTGAGTGTTGGTGGTCATGGTGCTGCCTGCGCTCTCTGCCGTTCGGTGGTGTGCGGTGTGCGGTGTGCGGTGTGCGGTGTGCGGGCTCCGGGCCGCGTCGCCCTGTGCTCAGGACGGGGCGTCGCCCCGGTCGGTGCTCCGGGGGGTGCCGGCCGTGCCGTTGACGACAGCGCGGAAGATCCAGGCCAGACGCTGCTGCGGGGTGCCGGAACTCAGGTCGGCGCCGAGCGCCGCGATGCGCGGATAGGTCCGGGAGGGCGCCTGCCCCAGCGCCTCGACGAGCGCGTCGTGGTCGCCCTCCGAGCCGGGATCGCCCGCGCGGGCGGACTGTTCGGCGGCGGTGGCGGTGGCCACCTGGAGGAGTACGTCCACCCCCCAGGCCGCCTGCCCGTCGGGTACGCCCCCCTCGTGCAGGAGGGACAGGACCGTCTCGACCAGGGCGAAGTAGTGCGGCCCGGAGGGCCGGGCGACGAGCGCGGAGTGCGCGAGGCCGGGATGGTCGAACAGGACGCGGGTGTACGACAGGAGCACCTGGGCCAGCCGGTCGCGCCAGTCGCCGTCGTCGGCCGCGGCCGCCAGATCGACCTCCCCGAGCAGATCCTCCAGGATCGCGGCGTGCAGTTCGGCCGTACCGGCGACGTACACGTACAGCGACGCGGGACCGGTGTCGAGCTCCTGGGCCAGCCTGCGCATGGTGACGCGCTGCAGGCCCTCGGCGGCCATGATCCGCACCGCTGCGGCGACGATGGCTTCGTGGGTGAGGGCCGGCTTCGCGGGGCGGTCGCGGCGGCTGCGGGGTGCGGGGGTTCGCGGGGTCACCCCCCGAACGTAACGAACATGTTCGTCACGAACAAGTTCGTCGGACCTGGGAGGCAGGCCCTCGGCGCCTCGGCCCGGTTTCTCAGGCGTGGAAGCCGTTGCAGACGACAGGCGTGATCCCGTCGGGTCCGCCTTCCACGTGGTAAAGCACCACGGTCCAGTCACCCGGGTCGTCGCCCACGGGCACGGCGTCGACGGTCCGGCCGTCGAGGTGGGCGCGGAAGTCGTCGGGATAGCGGAAGGTGAGCGTGCCGCCCGAGGACCACTTCGAGAAGATGTCGACGGGCCTGCCGGTGAAGCCGACGCCCTCGCCCGTCTTCCTGGTGGGACGGCCCGTGGCGGGATCGATCCCGTGCGGCGGAAGGACACCCACGGCCACGTGGTACGGCGCGGGCCGCTTCCCCTTCCCGGCGTTCCTCGGGCGCAGTTCCACCCTGGCGGTGTCCGAGCCCGTGGTGTGCGAGACGGACGACTGAAGGTCCACCGGCAGCGAGGCCATGTCCAGGCCGGAAAGGCCGCAGGAGCCGATGCCCTGGGCCGCCTGCGCGGGATCCTCGGCCAGGGTCCAGCGCTCCCGTGTCCTCCCGTCGCTCACGATGTGGTCGGGCGGGTCCGAGGCCGGTGCGGTGGTGGCGGGCCGGCGGGACACCTCACCGCCCGCTGTCGGCCCCGCTCCGGCCCCACCGTCCGGCGGCTGTCCCGAGAGCAGCCAGGCCGTCGCCGAGGAGGCCAGCACAGCCGCGACCACGGCGAGTCCGAGCGCCCCCCGGCGGCCGGAACGGGCCTCGGACGCCGGACGGTCCGCTCCGTCGTACGGGGTGGGACCGGACGGGCCCGCGGACACGGATGCGCCCTCACCCGGGGTGCCTCCGCCCGGTCGCGTGGGGAGGACCACCCCGTCCCGCTCCGCCGCGTCGGCGGGCAACGTGGCTGTCTCGTCGTCGCCCCGCGCGGCCGTGCCGCCGGTCCGGGAGAGCGCACGGTAGAAGGAGTCCGTCGCGAGCGCGGAATCCACCGCGCACCGTGCGATCACGGCCGCCGGATCCGGCCGGTCCGCCGGGTCCTTGGCGGCACACTCCCGGATCAGCGCGGCGAGCGAAGGGCCGACGCCGTCCAGGTCGATGTCCTCGTGCACGGCCCGGTAGCTCACCGTCGCCGCGTCGCCGGATCCGAAGGGAGGCCTGCCCGTCACCGTGTAAGCGAGCGTCGCACCCAGTGCGAACACGTCCGCGGCGGGGCCCACCTCGTTGCGCAGGACCACTTCGGGTGCGGCGAACCCCGGGGTTCCCGGCGCCGTCCCGTCCCGTGTGAGCACCGTCTGCCCGACCCCCCGGGCGATGCCGAAGTCGATCAGCTGCGGCCCCTGCGGCGACAGGATCACGTTCTGCGGTTTCAGGTCCCGGTGGGTCACCCCGTGCGCATGGACGGCCGCCAGGCCCTCGGCCAGCGCGGCGCACAGCTTCAGGGCACTGCCGGGAGGGAACGGCCCGCCCTCTCGGACCGCCTCGCGCAGGGTGGGCCCCGGCACGTACTCGGTGGCCAGCCAGTAGGGCGGGGCGCCGAGGGACGACTCGATCAACCGGGCGGTGTACGCGCTGCGCACGGCCTCCACGGTGGCGGCCTCCCGCCTGAAGCGGGCCAGGGACTCCGGGTGGTCGCTGATCTCGTCCCGGATCTCCTTCACCGCCACCAGCAGCCCACCGGGGGAGCGGGCCAGATAGACCTGACCCATCCCTCCGGCACCGAGGCGGGCGAGCAGTCGATAGGTGCCTATGCGCGAGGGGTCCTGGGGCCGCAGCTCATCCACCGGCCCGACTGTGCCACATGCGCCGCCCGGCGGACCGGGCATCGCGGAATGTGAGGGCCCCGTACCTGCCCGCCCGCGACGGACCCGCCTGCACCGCCCGGGCGGGGGTAGGCGATCCGTCGGCAGGGCACACGCGTCGTCACCCGCGCACGGCGGCCCTCCGTCCCGCGGGCACCGGAGCCCACCGCACCGCCGGGCCCGCTCCGGGTGCGGAGGGCGGCGGAGGAACGGAGGATGCGAGGGGTGGCGAACCGCTCACACCGGCCCCGTCGAACCGAGAAGCGACATCCGAGGGAGACAACACCATGGCGCCCGAACGATCCTCTTCCGGCCTCGCCGCATCCCGGGACCCCGGGCTGGCGCTGCCCGTGGCCGTACGGGCGGGGTGGAGCGACCTGGACCTGCGCGCGGTGGACACCGTACGGGTGCTCGCCGCCGACGCGGTCCAGAAGACCGGCAACGGACACCCCGGCACGGCGATGAGCCTGGCGCCGCTCGCCTACCTGCTGTTCCAGCAGGTCATGCGGCACGACCCCGCCGACGACCAGTGGCTGGGCAGGGACCGCTTCGTCCTCTCCTGCGGCCACAGCAGCCTCACCCTGTACATCCAGCTCTACCTGGCCGGCTACGGCCTGGAGATGGACGACCTGAAGGCACTGCGGACCTGGGACTCCGCGACCCCCGGCCACCCGGAGTACCGGCACACCCGCGGAGTCGAGATCACCACCGGACCGCTCGGCCAGGGGATGGGCGCCTCCGTCGGGATGGCGATGGCCGCCCGCCGGGAGAGGGGCCTGCTCGACCCGGACGCCGCGCCGGGCACCAGCCCCTTCGACCACCGTGTGTACGTGCTGGCCTCCGACGGCGACATGATGGAGGGCGTCGCGTCCGAGGCGGCGTCGCTGGCAGGGCATCAGCAGCTGGGCAACCTCGTGGCGTTCTACGACTCCAACCACATCTCCATCGAGGACGACACCGACATCTCGTTCAGCGAGGACGTCCCGGCCCGCTTCGCCGCGTACGGATGGCACGTGCAGACCGTGGACTGGACCCGTACCGGTGACTACGTCGAGGACGTCGACGCGCTGCTCGCCGCGATCGAGGCGGCGAAGGCGGAACAGTCCCGGCCCTCGTTGATCATGCTGCGCACGATCATCGGCTGGCCCGCCCCCACGAAGAAGAACACCGGCAAGGCGCACGGGGCGGCCCTGGGGGACGAGGAGGTCGCCGGGACCAAGCGGCTCCTGGGCTTCGACCCGGAGGCGTACTTCCCCGTCGAGGAGGAGGTCCTCACCCACACCCGGGCGGTCGGGGAGCGGGGCAAGGGCGCCCGCGAACGCTGGCAGCGGACCTACGAGGAATGGCGCACCGCCAACCCGGAGCGGGCGGCGCTGCTCGACCGGCTGCGGGAGCAGGAACTGCCCGACGGCTGGACCGACGCCCTGCCGGACTTCCCGGCGGACGCGAAGGGCATGGCCACCCGCAAGGCCTCCGGCCAGGTGCTCACCGCCCTCGCGCCGGTGCTGCCCGAGCTGTGGGGCGGCTCCGCCGACCTCGCCGGCAGCAACAACACGACCATGGACGGCGAGCCCTCCTTCATCCCCGTGGACCGGCAGACGGCCGAGTTCGGCGGGGGCCCCTACGGACGGACCCTGCACTTCGGGATCCGTGAGCACGCGATGGGCGCCGTGCTCAACGGCATCGCGCTGCAGAGCCTGACCCGCCCCTACGGCGGCACGTTCCTCACGTTCAGCGACTACATGCGCCCCGCCGTCCGCCTCGCCGCCCTGATGAAGCTTCCCGCCACCTATGTGTGGACCCACGACTCGATCGGACTGGGCGAGGACGGCCCCACCCACCAGCCCGTCGAGCACCTCGCCGCGCTGCGCGCGATCCCCGGGCTCGACGTCGTACGCCCCGGAGACGCCAACGAGACGACCACCTGCTGGCGGACGATCCTGGAGCACACCGACCGCCCCGCCGGTCTCGTCCTGACCAGGCAGAACCTGCCGGTCCTGGACCGCGCCGACGGCGTCCACGCCTCTGCCGGAGGAGCGGCACGCGGCGCCTACGTCCTGGTCGAAGCCTCCGGAACCGCCCCCGACGTCATCCTCGTGGCGACGGGATCCGAGGTCCACATCGCGCTCGACGCCCGTAAGGTGCTGGCCGACGAGGGGCTTTCCGTCCGGGTGGTGTCGATGCCCTGCCGCGAGTGGTTCGCCGAGCAGCCGATGTCCTACCAGGACGAGGTGCTGCCGCCCGACGTGCGCGCCCGCGTCAGCGTCGAGGCCGCCGTCGGCCAGGGCTGGCGCGAGGTGGTCGGCGACGCCGGACGGATCGTCAGCCTCGAGCACTACGGAGCGTCCGCCGACTACGAACGGCTCTACGAGGAGTTCGGCATCACCCCCGAAGCGGTCGCCGCGGCGGCACGCGCCAGCATCCGCGACGCGGTGGAGCCCCCGAGGCCGGGCGGGCGACGGCCGTAGACCACCTGCCCAAGGCCTCCACCGCGGGAAGCGGTCCCTAACTCATCTGGCGCCGCACCAGTTCATGGAGCTGCCCGCCCGTGTCCGCGAGGAGCTCGGCGGGCGGGCCCTCCTGGACGACACGGCCGTCGGCCATGACGATCACACGGTCGGCGTCCAGGACCGTGGACAGCCGGTGCGCGATCACGACCCTGGTGGCCCGCAAGGACCGGGTGCTCTCGATCACCGTGCGCTGGGTCTCGTTGTCGAGCGCACTGGTGGCCTCGTCGAAGAACAGGATGCGGGGGCGCCGGACGAGCGCCTGGGCGATCATCAGCCGCTGGCGCTGGCCCCCGGAGATCGAGCCGCCGCCCGCGATCATGGTGTGCAGCCCCATCGGCATCCGCTTGATGTCCTCGGCCAGCCCCGCCATCGCGGCTGCCTCCCACGCCTCCTCCTGGGTGAAGACCTCGGCACCGCAGATGCAGTCCAGGATCGATCCGGAGAGCGGCTGGGCGTTCTGCAGGACGACCCCGCACTGGCGGCGCACCGCCGCCGGGTCGAGCGAGGTCAGGTCCTGACCGTCGTACAGGACACTGCCGGAGGCCGGCCTGTCGAAGCCGATGAGCAGCCTCAGCAGCGTCGACTTCCCGCATCCGCTGGGCCCCACGATCGCGACGAACTCGCCCGGACGCACGCTCAGCGACACCTCGTCGAGGACGACGGGGCCGTCCTCGGAGTAGCGGAAGGACACTCCTCTGGCCTCGATCTCCCCGGACAGCGAACCCGGCTGCGTGCTGGTGCCGCGAACCTCGGGCGCCTCGTCGAGCACCGGCTTGATCTGCTCGAACATCGGCAGCACGGCGGCGGCCGACACGAACGCCCCGGTGAGCTGGGTGACAGCGGTCAGCAGCATCGTCACGGACGTGTTGAAGGTCAGGAACTCACTGGCCGTCAGGGAACCCCGAGCCGGGCCGGCTAGCAGGACGAAGACGACCAGTGAACAGAGCGGAAGGTAGACGGCGTTGAGGACCGTCGTCATGTTCTTGATGCGGCCCGCCCGCTTCTGCAGTTCACGGCTGCGGGCGAACTCCGAGGCCCACGCCCCGTACGCGAAGCTCTCCGCCGCGGCGACCCGCAGCTTGGGCAGTCCGCGCAGGGTCTGGAACGCCTGGTTGTTCAGCTTGTTCCCGAGCTCGACCAGACGGCGCTGCCAGCGGAGCTCCCACATGCCCATGGTCAGGAACACACCGGCGATGACCACCAGCATCGCGACGGCGGTGAGAGCCAGCGGGACACTGAACCAGAGCAGCAGACCCAGGTTCATCACCCCGAGCGTGCCCGCCTGCACCACGACGGGACCGGTTCCGGACAGCACCCGGCGGATGGCGCTCACCCCCATCGCCGCGCTCGCCAGTTCCCCGGTGGAGCGCGAGGCGAAGAACTTCGTCGGCAGCCGCAGCAGCCGGTCCCAGACCGCGGGCTGGAGCGTGCTCTCGATGCGCCCCTCCATCCGCAGGATCGTGAGGTTCTGCAGCAGCATGAACGCCGCCGAGACGACACCGGAGATGATGACGGCCAGCGACACCTGCACGATGAGGGCGTTCTGCGCCTGCGGCACGTAGACGCCGAGCACCTTGCCGGTCGCGATCGGCACCAGCGACCCCAGCGCGACCGTCACGAGCCCCGCCAGCACCAGGTTCCGCAGGTCGCCCCTGGTACCGAACAGACCGAAACGCAGCAGCTGCCTTCTGCTCAACGGCTTTTCCGGAAGGGGCCGGTAGAACATCACGGCGCGCTCGTCGAAGTCCTCGGCACAGTCGCTGTCCACACGGGCGCGCCGCCCGGTCAGCGGGTTGACCGCCTCGTAGCGGCCACGGCGCCAGAGCAGCGCGACCGGCGCCCCGGACGCGGCCCGACTGCCCACCAGCGGACCGGAGTTCTCCCGCCACCAGCGACCGTCCAGCCGCACCGCCCGGGTGCGGACGCGCGAGGCGACCGCGACACGTTCGACCGGGTCGATCCGGTCGCTCACCGCGCCGCCCGTCGCCGGCTCGGCGAGGACGATCCCCGAATCCCGCGCCACCAGGCGGCAGGCCGCGTGGACCGCGTCGTCCGAGGCGCCCTTCGCGGGCGACGTGCCCCGCGCGGACCGGCCGATCGAGGTCAGCAGCGCGTGGTCGGCCTCCTTGCGGACGGCCTCACCCGCCTTCATGCCCGCGGCGGTCCGGTCCTCGTGGGCACGTTCCAGCTGCTCGATCCAGCGGTCCAGCGCCGACAGCAGCCGGTACTGCTGATTGACCATCCCCTGCCACATCGCCGGGTCCACGAGCAGGTCACCCGAGGCCTCGGCACTGAACGCGGCACCGTACTGCACGCTGCCGGGCGACACCGGCAGCCACAGGACGTCGTCGTCGCCCACCGAGCTGTCGACGGCGGTCCGCCCGTCCAGCGGCGCCTCGAACAGCACACGCTGACTCCGGCCCACGCCGAGCGAGAAGGCGTGCTCCAGCAGGCTGAGCGCCGCGTCCCCGGTGTCGTAGTGGCTGCGGGACCGGGCCTCGTACGCCCCCTGGTCGTACTCCTGCCGGTACAGCTCGCGCAGCGGTACCCGGCGCAGCACGCACTCCTGGAGGGGGCGCCCGACCAGGGTGTGCTGCGGGCCCACGACCGGGCCCAGCACGAGGGTCCCCGGCTCCAGACGGCCCAGGAAGTGCCAGTGCCCCTGCTCCACCGCGTCCACCGCGAACAGGTCGAGGGCGCCGGCCACGACGAGCCACAGCACCTGGGGCCCTTCCAGCGACAGGCTCCGCAGCCCGGTGCAGTCGACCGGCTCGCCGAGTGTTCCCAGCGCGCCGATGACCGGGTCCGGCCCCGGGGCCTCCGTGCCCGCGAGCGGATGAACGGATGACATGTCAGTGCTCCCTGACCAGATCGGCGTAGGGCCCGCCGGCGGCCGCCAGCTGCTCGTGCCTGCCGCGCTCCACGACGGTCCCGTGGTCCAGGACCACGATCTCGTCGCTGTCGCGCACGGTGCTCAGCCGGTGGGCGATCACGACGCAGGCACAGCCCCGCCGCCGCAGGTTGTCGATGATGACGCGCTCGGTCTCGGCGTCCAGCGCGCTGGTGACCTCGTCCAGGACCAGGATGCTGGGGCGGCGCACGAGCGCCCGGGCGATCTCCAGGCGCTGTCGCTGCCCGCCCGAGAAGTTCCGGCCGTCCTGCTCCACCCGGCTGTGGATGCCGCTGGGGCGGCGCGCGACGACGTCGTACAGGGCGGCGTCCCGCAGCGCCTCGGTCACGGCGTCGTCCGGGACCGAGGGGTCCCACAGCGCCACGTTGTCCCGGACCGTCCCCTCGAAGAGGAAGACGTCCTGGTCGACGAAGGACACCGACGCGGCAAGAGCGCCCCTGGGGATGTCCTCCAGGCGCTGCCCGTCGATGCGGATCGTGCCCTCCCACGGGCTGTACAGCCCCGAGATGAGCCGCGAGACCGTCGACTTGCCACTGCCGGACCCTCCGACGAGCGCCACCTGCTGCCCCGGTCCCACGGACAGGGAGAAGCCGGTGAGCAGGGGCTTGTCGAGCGGGCTGTAGCCGAAGGTGATGTCCTCCAGCGTCACATGCCCCTTGAGCCGCCTGGTGCTCGCGGCCGGTTCGCGACGGGAGTACAGCGGGTCGACCGGGAAGTTCTCGACGTCCTTGAGCCGGGCCACGTCGGCCGCGAAGTCCTGGACCCGGCCCGCCACCCCGTTGAGCCGGGTCACCGGCGCGGTGAAACGCGTCACCAGGGCCTGGAAGGCCACCAGCAGACCGATCGAGAGGTGCCCCTCCACGGCCCGCAGGCCCCCGATCCACAGGATCAGCGCGCTGTTGAGCGTCGCGAGGGCAGGGGCGACGACGCCCAGCCAGGCGCTCGGCACCCCGAGGCGCTGCTGCTCCTCCAGCGTCGTCGCGTGCTGCCCGGCCCACCGGCGGAAGTACCCGTTCTCGCCGCCCGTGGCCTTCATCGTCTCGATCAGCTGGAGCCCGGTGTACGAGGTGTTCGTCAGCCGTGCGCTGTCGGCCCGCAGCTTCTGGGTGCCGGTGGCCCGCAGCCGCACGACGATGCGCATGGCGACCACGTTGAGCAGGGCGATGCCCACCCCGATGACGGTCAGCTGCGGATCGTACGTCCACAGCAGGAACGCGTAGAGCAGGACGACGATGCCGTCCACTCCCGCCGCGGTGAGGTCCCGTGCGAGGGTCTCGGCCACGGCGTCGTTCGACTGCAGGCGCTGGACGAGGTCGGCCGGGCTGCGCTGCGAGAAGAAGGTGACCGGCAGCCGGAGCAGATGCCGGAAGAAGCGCGCGCTGCCGAGCGTGGACGAGATGATGCGCCCACGCAGCAGATTCGCCTGCTGCAGCCATGTCAGGACGACGGTGAGGGCGACCATGGAGCCCATCGCGGCGAACAGCACGCCCAGCAAGGACGTCTGTTCGCCAATCATGAACATGTCGATGTAGGTGCGGCTCAGGGCCGGCAGCGTGGCGCCGACGGCCACCAGCAGCAGGCTGGCGAGCAGGGCGACCAGCATCGTGCCCGTGGTGCCGCGCAGGCGGCCCGGCAACGCGGCCATGACACCGGGCTTCCGGCCGCCGCGCCGGAAGCCCTCACCCGGTTCGAGGACCAGGGCGACTCCGGTGAAGCTGGTGTCGAAGTCCTCGGCGGGCACGAACCGGCGCCCCTTGTCGGGGTCGTTGATGTGCACGCCCCGCCGTCCGAGGCGGCGTCCCATGCCGTCGTAGACGACGTAGTGGTTGAACTCCCAGAACAGGATCGCGGGGGCCCGGACCTCGGCGAGGGCCGCCGGTTCCATCTGCATGCCCTTGGCCTGGAGGCCGTAACTTCGCGCGGCCTTGAGCACGTTGCTGGCGCGGGACCCGTCGCGCGAGACACCGCAGGCGATCCGCAGTTCCTCCAGCGGCACGTGGCGGCCGTAGTGACCGAGCACCATGGCCAACGAGGCGGCCCCGCACTCCAGGGCCTCCATCTGGAGCACGGTGGGCGTGCGCACCGTCTTCGTCCGGCCGGCCTTCGGCGCGCCGCCCGTCCGTCGCCGGCCCGCTTCCGGCCGGTGCCTGCCGCGGCCCGGGGGCGGCAGCTGCTGGGCGGTGGGGGACGGGTGCGGAGCGGTCACGGGAGCAGCCAATCGATCGGGCGCTGGTCGGCGAGCCGGACGGAACCGGTGGCCAGGGTCATGGAGCCGATCGCGTACGGAGGTCCGTCGGCCGACGACCACCGGAAACCGGACTTCGTGGAGTCCGAGCGCTCCAGTTTCACCAGGACCGCCGACGGCCTGCCGTGCCGGGAGAACTGTTCGCCGAGCTGGGCGTCGCCGAGGAAGCGGGTGATCTGCTGCTGCGTCTGCGCAGCCCTGCCGACCGCGGCCACCTTGCCGCGCAGCACGCCGTACTGCTGGGCGGGCACGGACTGGACGGTCAGATCGACGGAGGCGCCCACCGGGACGGAGGCCGCACTGCTGCCGGGCACGTACAGAAGGACGACCAGCGGATCGTCGGCGCCGTCGATCCGCTCGACGCTCGCCACGTCCGCGCCGGTGGTGACCACCGCGCCGATCGTGGCGGTCACGGAGGTGAGCCGGCCGGCGTTGATCGTACGGACGACGCGCTCACCCCGGTCCGTACGGACCTTGAGCAGCGGGGAGTCGCGGGGCAGGGTCTCGCCCTCGTCGGCGAGCACCTCGGTGATCTGCCCGGCGACCGGGCTCTGCAGGATGTAACTGCCGCGCGCGTGGGTGAGGATGCCGGGCGCGTCGAGGGTGCCGGTGACGGAGCCCGTCACGGCCCAGAAGCAGGCCGCGGCCATCACGAGGACGGTGACACAGAGGACGAGCAGGCCCTGCGGGCGGGCGAACCGCACCGGAAGGTCGAGCTGTTCGGGCGACTGCAGCTTGGAAAGGGCCTGCTGGCGGAACTGCACGGAACTCGTCCCTCACTGTCAGCGATCGGCGCCGAGCCCCGGAACCGACGGGTTCCGGGGCTCGGACGGGTACTGCCGTGTCTCAGAGACCGGCGGTCAGGCCGGTGGCCAGACCGGTGACCGCGCCGGTGTTCACGCCGGTGGCACCCTCGACGAGACCGGTGACCGAGCCGACGACGCCGGAGACCGGGACGATGCCCTCGACGGTGCCCGTGACGTTGCCGACGAGGCCGCCGACGAGGCCGCCCGAGACGTTGTCGAGGTCGCTGTCGGAGATCTCGGCGGTCTCGACCTGGGGGGTGTAGTTCATGATGAGCGCCCTTCGTAAGTGAATTGCCTATATGCGGAAACCCGTGCTGCGGCCTCCGTATGGCCCAGGATCAAAGCACGCCTTCGCCTCGTACAGCCAATCGAACCGAGGCGGATCTGTGGTTGAGGGCCCGCTGTAATCGACGTACGTGCAGAATCGGTCATTTCGTGGCGGCAGATTCTTCACGAGCTTCACCGGAGGAATTCGGTGTCGTCGCAACTTCACGCCCCCCAAGTGGGGCACTCCGGCCCCAATCGACTCTGCGCCCCGTCCGGACCTGCGGTTCTGTGCCGAGTGCGGTGATCGGTGTGCGCACGCCGTGTGCAGATTTCCTTGATTCGGCCGACCCTTGATTCCGGTCCGCGGTGAGGAGCCTTGCGGGAGAGAGTCGGAAAGTATCGGTATTCACGCCACTGTAAAAGATGAGCGGATCTCTATTTCCGGCGGACCCATTCCGGTGAATGGGTGGCGAATTTATGAAGCGTTTTCCGGTTTCCCGTGTCCGGTACGTCACGCGGCCTTCGGATGTGTGGAGAGGGTGTGTCGTCCCGTTGTCGCGGGCCACCCGGTCGGTGAGGGTGCGGCAGGTCGGCGCGAGGCCGGGTGTGTGGCGGGTGCGAAGGCGACGGGCGATTCATCCGATGAAACGACTGCGCCACTCTTCACTCGGGCGACACGCGGCGCTACCATCGGGTTGCTCTATGGGAGCGCTCCCACCTCTGTGTCAGTCCCGTACCGCCGCTGAGCGGCGGACCAGCTCGGAGAGGACGTTTCCGTGCGCTTGAGCGCCAGACCGATCGCCGCCCTACTGGCGGCATTTGCTCTCACCGCCGGGTTGGCGGTCACCGGACCCCCGGCCGTCGCACGCTCGGACGACGGTCCCGCCACGGCCGAAGCATCCGATGTGTCCCTCGCGGCGGACACCTACACCTGGAAGAACGCGCGGATCGACGGCGGCGGCTTCGTGCCGGGCATCGTCTTCAACCGGTCCGAGAAGAACCTCGCCTACGCGCGCACCGACATCGGTGGCGCCTACCGCTGGGACCAGGCGGGCAAGCAGTGGAAGCCGCTGCTGGACTGGGTGGACTGGGACCGGTGGGGGTGGTCGGGGGTGGTGGGTCTCGCCTCCGACACCGCCGACCCCGACAACGTGTACGCCGCCGTCGGCACGTACACCAACAGCTGGGACCCGACGAACGGAGCGGTCCTGCGTTCCTCGGACCGTGGCGCCTCCTGGAAGGCGGCCACCCTTCCCTTCAAGCTCGGCGGCAACATGCCGGGACGCGGGATGGGGGAGCGGCTCGCGGTCGACCCGAACAAGAACTCCGTGCTCTACCTCGGAGCCCCCAGCGGCAACGGGCTGTGGCGGTCCACCGACTCGGGGGTCACCTGGTCGCAGGTGACGGCCTTCCCGAACCCCGGCAACTACGCACAGGACCCGACCGACACCAGCGGATACGGCAACGACAACCAGGGCATCGTCTGGGTGACCTTCGACGAGCGTTCCGGCAGCGCGGGCAGCGCCACCCAGGACATCTACGTCGGTGTCGCCGACAAGCAGAACACCGTCTACCGCTCCACGGACGGCGGCGCCACCTGGTCCCGGATCGCCGGCCAGCCGACCGGCTACCTCGCCCACAAGGGCGTACTCGACTCCGGTACCGGCTACCTCTACCTGACGCTCAGTGACACCGGCGGCCCGTACGACGGTGCCAAGGGGCAGGTCTGGCGGTACGACACCCGCTCCGGCGCGTGGAGCGACGTCAGCCCCGTCGCGGAGGCCGACACCTACTACGGCTTCAGCGGCCTCTCCGTCGACCGGCAGAAGCCCGGCACCCTGATGGCGACCGCCTACAGCTCCTGGTGGCCGGACACCCAGATCTTCCGTTCCACGGACAGCGGCGCCACCTGGACCAAGGCCTGGGACTTCACGAGCTATCCGAACCGGGCCGACCGGTACACCCTGGACGTCTCCTCCGTGCCCTGGCTCAGCTGGGGCGCGAACCCGTCACCGCCGGAGACCGCGCCCAAGCTGGGCTGGATGACGGAGTCCCTGGAGATCGACCCGTTCGACTCGAACCGGATGATGTACGGCACGGGCGCGACGGTCTACGGCACCGAGAACCTCACCTCCTGGGACTCCGGCGGCAAGTTCAAGATCACGCCCATGATCAAGGGCCTGGAGGAGACGGCCGTCAACGACCTGGCGAGCCCGCCCTCCGGCGCGCCGCTGCTGAGCGCCCTCGGTGACATCGGAGGCTTCCGGCACACGGACCTCGACGCGGTGCCCGCGATGATGTTCACCTCGCCGAACCTGGACTCGACCACCAGCCTGGACTTCGCTGAGGCTTCCCCCGGCACGGTCGTACGGGTCGGCAACGCCGACGCGGCACCGCACATCGGCTTCTCCACCGACAACGGCGCCAACTGGTTCCAGGGATCCGAACCTTCCGGGGTCACCGGCGGGGGCACGGTCGCCGCCGCGGCGGACGGCAGCGGCTTCGTCTGGAGCCCCGAAGGCGCCGCGGTCCACCGCACCACCGGTTACGGCAACTCCTGGACCGCCTCCACCGGGATCCCCGCGGGGGCGACGGTCGAGTCGGACCGGAAGAACCCGAAGAAGTTCTACGGATTCAAGGCCGGCACCTTCTACGTGTCGACCGACGGCGGAGCCACGTTCACCGCGAAGGCGACGGGGCTCCCGGCCGAAGGCAACGTCCGCTTCAAGGCGCTGCCCGGCTCCGAGGGCGACATCTGGCTCGCGGGCGGCGCCTCCACGGGCGCCTACGGCCTCTGGCGCTCCACCGACTCCGGCACGAGCTTCACCAAGTTCACCGGCGTGCAGCAGGCCGACAGCGTCGGCTTCGGCAAGGCGGCCACCGGAGCCTCCTACCAGACCGTCTTCGTCAGCGCGAAGATCGGCGGGGTGCGCGGCATCTTCCGGTCCACGGACGCGGGCGCCACCTGGACGCGGATCAACGACGACGCGCACCAGTGGGCCTGGACCGGCGCTGCGATCACCGGGGACCCGCGGGTCTACGGCAGGGTCTACGTCTCCACGAACGGCCGGGGCATCCAGGTCGGCGAGTCCTCCGACACCGGTGGTGGTGGCACGGACCCCGGCACCGACCCCGAACCGGAGGAGCCGGCGGACGCCGACTGCAAGGTGACGTACAAGGTCACCAACCAGTGGTCCGGCGGATTCCAGGCGGAGGTGACGCTCACCAACACCGGCGGCGCGGCCTACGACGGATGGCAGCTGGGCTGGTCCTTCCCGGGTGACCAGAAGGTCACCCAGATGTGGAACGCCACCCACCAGCAGACCGGGGCGAAGGTGACCGCGACGAACGTCGGCTGGAACGGCAAGGTCGCGCCCGGATCCTCGGCGGGCTTCGGCTTCACCGGCACGTCGACGGGCGCCGCCACCGCGCCGGCCGCGTTCACGCTGGGCGGTGAGGCCTGCACAGCCTCCTGACGCCCGCGGGCCGGTGCCGGGAGCGGTTCTCCCGGCACCGGCCCGCCAGCATCACGAAATGGACATACCGACCCCCGTGTGGTGCATTGGACTGAACGCACCGCCCCAGGGAGGTACCCGTGGCCGACGTCGATGTGCTGATCGCGGGGGCGGGGCCCGTCGGCCTGACGGCAGCGTCCGAACTGTCCCGGCGCGGGGTGTCGTGCCGGGTCGTCGACCGTCTCCCGGAACGGCTTCCCTATGCGCGGGCCGTGGGCGTCCAGCCCCGGACCCTGGAGATCTGGGACCGGATGGGGATGGTCCGTGAGGCACTGGAGACGGCCGTCCCGCTCAAGGGGCAACTCCTCTACGTGAACGGCGAGGAAGGCCCGCGCATCGAACTGGAACTCCCGCCCGAGGTGCCGTACGGCTTCGCCGCCCTCCCGCAGTACGAGACCGAGCGGCTGCTCGAGGACCTGCTCCGGCGCAGGGGAGGACACGTCGAACGCGGCACCGAACTCGTCTCCTTCGAGCAGGACGCCGGTGAGGTCAGGGCCGTCCTCTCGCTGCCGACGGGCGGGACCGAGGAGCTGACGGCCCGCTACCTCCTGGGATGCGACGGCGCCCACAGCGTCGTACGCAAAGGGCTCGGCCTGTCCTTCGAAGGCGCGGCCCTGCCCCAGGAGTACATGCTGGGCGATGTCGAGGTCGACTGGGACCTGCCGTCCGGCTACGGGATCCGGGCCTCGCGCTCCGTCGACGGGCACCCGGACGACATCCTGGTGTGCATCCCGCTGCCCGGCGACCACCGTTACCGGATGTCGATGGCGACCCCGCCCGAACTGTCCCGGACCGCTGGGCAGGACACGGACGGCATCGCGCACGGCCTCAGCGGCGGACACGGCCCGGTACCCGGAATCGAACACATCCAGGCGGTGCTCGACCGGCTCTCTCCCCGCCCCACGACCGCCTCCTCGCTGCGCTGGTCCTCGGTGTTCCGCATCAGCCACCGCATCGTCGACCGGTACCGCCGCGGACGGGTCTTCGTGGCAGGGGACGCCGCGCACATCCACCCGCCCACGGGCGCCCAGGGGATGAACACCGGTGTCCAGGACGCGTTCAACCTCGCGTGGAAGCTCGCGGCCGCGGTGCGGGGCCGCGCGGGTGCCGACCTGCTGGAGAGCTACGACGCCGAACGCCGCCCGGTCGGTGAGGAAGTGGTGGCGCGCACCCTGCGCCATGTGCGGAGCGGCATCCGGACCGGCCCGGACGACCCCACGACGACGTTGCTGCGCGAGGCGCAGCTCCTCGTCGGCTACCGGGGCAGCCCGATCGTGGAACCGGACGGCTCCGCCCCCGACGGCCCCGCACCCGGTGACCGGGCGCCCGACTGCGGCGGACTCGCGTACGCGCTGGCGTCCTTCCCCGTCCGGCTGTTCACCCTGCTCCGGGAACGCGAGCACACCCTGCTCCTCTACGCCGACCAGGAGGACCGGCTGAGGGCGTCCGACGTGGTGGCGGTTTCCGCCGAGCGGGCCGCCCCCGGTCTGCTGAACGCCTGTGCGGTTCTCGCCCCCGGGCTGGAGGCACCCGCTCCGGGCCTGCCCGTCGTCCACGACACACTCGACGAGTTCCGGCGCACCTACGGCGCGCGGGGCGGCGAGGCCTTCCTCGTACGGCCCGACGGCCACCTCGGACTGCGCACCGTCCCGGCGGACGGCCCGGCGCTGCCCGCGTATCTGGAGCAGCTCTTCGGCGTCCGGCGGACCGGTGCGTGAGCTCCGCCGGACGGCACGGCGAGGCGTGTGAAGGGAGCGTGGTGATCGGGGCCGAACCGTGTGCGCGTGCAACCGTTCGACGGCCGTGACCGTCTGCCACAGCAGGAAGTGCCGCGTCGGAGACGGCCTTTCCGCATCTGTACGCCATCATGAGGGAACTTCGATGACTCACGCTTCTGCCCGTCGCCGCCCTTCACGCACCGCGGCCGGCGTACTCGCCGCCGCTGCGCTGACCGGTCTCGCCTCCCTGCCGGCCGTCGCCGTCGCAGCGGAGCCCGACCTGGGGATCGGCCCGTTGGCGCCGGTCACGGGTGCACAGCCGGGCAGTGGCGTGGACGTGCCGTTCTCGGTGCTGAACAAGGGAACCGAAGAGGCCGGGAAGGTCTGGGTGACGTACTCGGTCACCCGGGGGCTCGACACCGCGGAGACCTACTCGAACTGCCTGTACTCGAAGGAGCCGGCCGCCGACGAGGAGCCTGAGCGGCAGGTCGCGGTGTGTGCGATCGAGCAGCCGCTGAAGCCCGGTGTCGTCTATGTGCCGGAGCGGCCCCTCGGCCTCCAGGCACGGGACAACGCGCTGCGCGACAAGGTCTCCATGAGCGTCGAGGCCTCCGGGCAGGCCCCGTCCGACGGCGAGCCGGGCACGGGTGCCCCGCTGGAGCTGATCGAGAAGGCGCCGGCGACCGAGGGTGACCGGGCGAGCCATGACGAGACCTACGTGTCCACCGAGGTGGCGTCCGAGAACACGGCCGACTTCGCGCTGGCCGGAGCCGAACTCCGCGGCGAGGTGGGCGACAAGGTCACCGCCACGGTGAAGTTCGTCAACGAGGGCCCGGCCTGGGTCTACCGCGACCTGGGGCAGGGCGCCGCGACCGTCGACGTCAGGATCCCGCCGGGCACCACGGTCGTGAAGGCGCACGACTTCTGCAGCCCGGTCACGCCGACCCACTACAGCTGCGGGACCTCGCAGTCGTGGGTGGACGAGCAGCGCGGCGAGACCTACCCGTTCGTCCTGCGGATCGACAAGGCCGTCGAGGGCGCGACCGGGAAGATCTCCTTCGCGGGGGAGGCCCGGCCCTTCGACGGGAACGCGGCCAACGACACCGCCGCGATCGTGATCGACGCCGATGGCGGCACGACAGGCGGCTCGTCTTCGGGTGGTTCCTCGACGGAGGGCTCCTCGGCCGCCGGTTCCGCGTCCACGGGAGGCACGGCTGCCTCCGGAGGTAGCACGTCCGGCGGTTCGGACACGGCCTCGGGCGGGTCGGCGTCCTCGTCGGCGTCCGGTGGTTCCACCACGGGGGGATCCGACACGCAGACGACCGCCGGCGGCCTGGCGGCGACCGGCTCCGACTCCACCCTCCCCGTGCTGGGGGCGTCGGCGGCGGCGCTGCTCGCGGGCGGCGGGATCTTCTACGCCGTCCGGAGGCGGGCGGCCGCCGGAAACTAGCGGCACGAGAACGACCCCGGCCGCGGCGGGCCGGTGACAGGACGCGGGGCCCGGCAGGAACACTCCTGCCGGGCCCCGCGCCGTCCGATGAGCCGACTCCGCTCATCTCACCCCGGCTCAGGGGAAGGACACCACCTGGGACGGGATGGTCGACGTACCCGATGTGGGTGATCCGGTGTTGTTGATGACGTGGTCGTACTGTCCCTGGCCGCCGAGCGACACGACGAGCAGGTCGTGGAACTTCACTCCGGGCTTCACCGGGGCCTGGAAGCCGTGCTGCTGGCGGATGGTCGGGTCGACGTTGAAGTAGCAGTAACTCCCCATGCCCCAGCCCTCGTGGGTGGTGACGGAGTCGGCCACCTTGTAGGCGGCGTAGCCCCTGATGTCACCGTTCTGGATGGCTGCCTGGTTGGGAGCGTCGTACGCCTTCTCGTTCTGGAAGAAGATCGTCTTGCCGTTCTCGCCGTTCCACTGGACGTCGTACTTGTTGAAGTGCTCGACGAACAGCCCGGTGGCCAGCACGTCGTCACCGTTGACCGTCAGCCCGTAGTCGGACCGGTTGGTCTCCCAGCCCACGCCGTCGCCGTGGTCGGCGCGCCAGAGCCATGTGTGGTCGATGATCGTGTCGTCGCTGTTGACGACCATGCCGGTGGTCGCCTTGCCGGCGCCCGCGCCGCCGACCCGGACGAACACGTCCTGGAGGCTGGTGGGGTTGGCCGAGTGATCGGCCGAGGCGCCCTGGGGGCCCACCTGCACGAGCACCGAGGAGTTCTGTGTACCGGCGTCCACGAGGAGTCCGGCGAGCTTGACGCCGTCGACGTCGCCGACCTTGATCGCGGTCACCCCGTTGTCCGGGATGATCGTGGCGAGGCCGAGACCGAGGGCCACGGTGTTCGCCCGGTTGATCTCGATGGGCTCGTTCACGTGGTAGACACCCGGGGTGAACAGCAGGTGCAGGCCCTGGCGGACCGCGGCGTTGATGGTCTGCGCGGTGGCGCCGGGCTTCACCACGTAGAACTGGCTCAGCGGGATGGACTCGCCCTGCGGGGTTCCGTTCCAGGAGACGCCGCGTGCGTTGGTGCGCTTGGCGGGGACGAAGACCTTGTAGTCGTTGCCGTCGAGGTAGAGGAACGGCTTCTCGCGGGAGACCGGGGTGTTGTTCAGGGTCGTGTACGGCGGCTCGGGGAAGCTCTGGGCGGGTGCGCCCTCGACGCCGGAGAACGTCATGTTCCAGACGCCGTTGCCCCAGCTGCCGATGGAGCTGTCGCGCGTGTACCACTGCTGCTGCGAGTAGGGGCCGACCTGGCCGTCGATCTTGCTGTCGGCGATGTATCCGCCGCTGGCCCAGCCGTAGCCGTTCGGCGCGAGGTTGAGTCCGCCCTTGACGTGCATGCGGCGGAAGGGGGCGGCCTGGGAGACGGCCCAGCGGTTGGTGCCGTTGACGGGGTTGAGGGCGAGGTTCTCGGCCGAACGCCAGAAGTTCTGGGTGGCGTTGCCGTTGAACCAGCCGGCGTCGACGGTGACGTCACCGTTGAAGGTGGTGTCGTCCGGCTTCAGGCCGAGGCCCGCGATGGAGGTGTAGAAGCCGATCTGCGCGTTGATGTTGTTGTAGGTGCCGGGCTTGAACATCAGGGCGTAGCGGTCGCTGCCGAACTGTGCGGACTCCTGCTTCTTGAAGATCTCGTCGACCTTGCCCTGGATGTTCGGTGTCGAGGGGTCGAAGACCAGCACGTTGGGGCCGAGGTCACCGCCGCCGGGGATCTGCGGGTCGCCGCCGCCGGTCGTGCCGAACACCTGGAACTCCCAGAGTGAGTGGCCGTAGCCGGTTGCGCGCGCGGTGCCCGTCAGCCGGACGTAGCGGGCGGTGCCGGAGACGTTGAGGGTCTCGGTGCCGCCTGGACCGGTGGTTGTGGAGTAGGCCGTGTTCCATGTGCTGTTGTCCGAGGAGAACTCGATCCGGTAGGTGGTGGAGTAGGCCGCCTCCCACCGCAGCACGATCTGGCTCACCGAGGCGGAGACTCCGAGGTCGACCTTGAGCCACTGGGGGTCGGAGAAGGCGCTGGACCAGCGCGTCCCGTTGTCGCCGTCCACCGCCGCGGAGGCGGGGGTGCCGGCGTTCTCCTGGCTGGACGAGGTGACTGCCTTGCCCTGGGAGAGCAGTGAGGCAGCGGCGCTCGCGGAGGGCTGGGGGACCAGGGCCAGCAGTGAGAGCACGAGGCCGGCGACGACGGCCAGCACACCGACGCGCCTTCCGGTCGGCGGGAGGGGTCTGCGGAGGTCGGGGGGTGCGTACACGGGAGTCTCCTCTGTCGTGGGGCGGGTACACGACGCGCACAGCCGGAGAGCGCTCTCTCCGGCTGTGCGAGATACTCCACCCTTGTTACGAACGCGTCAAGAGATGTGCAACAACGGGTGCGTCAGGGCCTGTTGTCGACAAGAACTGATGACTGCGCCGTAGTGACGACCCCTGCTGGTGTCCTCCTCGGTGACGGAGCGTGAGATCTGACGGGACATCGGTTCAGGAATCGGCGGATGGATTCACCTGGCGGCGTACGTCCGTACGTAGTCGAACTCCGCAGTCGCGCCGGACCGGTTGTGGGACACCAGGCCGATCCTCAGCGCGCCGCGCACCGGGAGGGTCCAGGTGCCGCCCGGGGACCAGTGGACGCCGTCACGGCTGGTGGACGCGCGTACCTCGTGCTCCCCGTGCTCTGTGTCGAGGTGGTAGGCCATCCGCATCCACATGGTGTCCGCGGTGGGGCCCCCGAACATCGGGGCGTTGGCCACCGCCGTCGGCGGAGTCGTCGTGGGGCGCTCGCCCTCCTTCCCGAACTCGCTGACATGGAGCACGGCCCCGTCGCCGTTGGTGAGCGGCAGCACGGAATGGACGAGCTTGAACCACCGGTCGTCGTTCTCGTACAGGACGAGACCGGCCTGCTGGGCCGCCCGGTCGGGAGCGAACCGCAGCTTCGTCTCCACCGTGAAGTCACCTTCGGGCGCGTCCCGCAGCAGCACGGAGGCGGTGTTGTCGCCCAGGTACAGCTCGGCGTTCCGGGTCGGCCAGGAGAGTGCGCCGCCGGTCATGGAGACCCCCGCGGCCGGCCCGCGTACCCACTGCCAGGGGGAAGGAGTGCTCGTGCCCGGGACCGTGGCGGTGTCGAACTCGTCGCTGTGGCCCGGGAGCAGCCGCCCCGGCGGAGCGACGGCCACCCGCTTCGTCACCGGCCGGTACAGGGCTGCCGCACCCACGTTGTCCGCCGCGGCACCGGAGCCCTTCGCCGCCGCGCCGACCGCACCCTTGCGTACGGCCGCGGCCGGAAGGGCGCGGGACTGCAGGGCCACCGGGTCCCGCAGCCGGTCACCGGTGACCTCTGCGGTCAGCCGCCTCCCGCGTATCTCGACGGACACGTTGTTCCAGGTGCCCCACGAGAATCCGGCCGGCAGTGGCGTGGCCTGCTCACCGCGGCTTCTGCCGCCCACGCGTACGTCGGTGACGAGAGCCCCCCGAGCCCGGTCGAGCCAGGCCACGATCCTGTTGCCGGGGTCCCGGTAGGCGACGGTGAGACCCGCCGCGCCGCCCGCGGCCGTCACCTTCAGATCCGCCTCGGCCCGCAGGTCCGCGGGCGCGCGTCCGCCGGCGAGGAGGTAGGCGGCATCCGTGCGGGACGGCCCGGGGGTGTGCTGCGCGTAGCCGCGTGCGGCGGGGTCGGACGCCGTGGACCATCCGGAGGTGCGGGCGCCCTCGGCGCGCCAGTCCTTCAGGCCGCCCGTGTTGAAGGTGCCGCCCGCCGCCCATGAGGTGACCGGCGCGGCGGTAGGCCCGTCCGAGGGTCCCGCGCCCGCCCGTACGACGGGCCAGCCGTCGATCCAGTCGAGCCGGTCGATGAGCATCGGGCGCCGGGTCAGCTTCAGGGTGCCGTTCGACGCGGGCGCGAGGTCCGGGGACTCGGCGGGGATGCCGTGGTAGGCCAGCCAGTCCTGGCCGGCGAGGTCGGTCTGGATCGCGTTGTGGCCGGGGCCGATCCACCGGTTGCCGTTCGCCCCGGCGACGACGCCCGCCTTGCTGGTGAGGGCCATCAGGTCGGTGCCCTCGTCGTCGGTGAACGGGCCGGTGGGGCTGGTGGACCGGCCCACCTTCACCTGGTAGCCGCTGTAGGCGCCGTCGCAGCAGCCCGCGTCGGAGTAGAAGAGGTAGTAGAAGTCGTCGCGCCGCACGACGAAGCCGCCCTCGACCCGGCGGCCACGGGCCACCTGGGTCACCTCACCCTCGGTCCGGGTCAGGTCGGCGTTCAGCTTCGCGACGCAGATCGTGTCGTAACTGCCCCAGTACAGGTAGGGAGTGCCGTCCGTGTCCGTGAACTGGGCCTGGTCGATGTTGCCCGCCGGGCAGCCGCTCGGTGAGGGCAGCACGGCACCCTTGTCGGTCCACGGTCCCGTCGGCGACGGCGACGTGACGAGGCCGACGGTGTTGCGCCCGGGCACGGAGTAGTAGAGGTGGTACAGGCCGAAGGCGTACCGCACCTCGGGCGCCCAGAGACGTGAACCGTCGTGCCAGGCCGGCTTGTCCTCCGGAGTGAAGACCTCGCCCGCGTACTCCCACGTCACCATGTCGGCCGAGCGCAGGATCGGCAGCATGCGCTCCCCGTCCTCGCCCTTGCTCTGCATGACCGGGTTCTGGGTGCCGTACGCGTACCAGAGGCCGTCCTTTCCGCGGATCATCGTGGGATCGGGGAAGGTGTCGACGGCCCCGGCGGAGACCGGGTTGGTGTACGTCGCTCCGGCGGCCGGACGGGCCTGAACGTCGTGCGACGGGGCCGACGGACGTGCCTGGGCGCCGTGCGACGGGGCCGATGCCAGGGTGAGCAGCCAGACCAGGGCGGCCGCCCCCGCCGCCCACCGGGGGAGGAGACGGGGGCGGGTGGTCCTTCGTGCGCGTCTCATGGGGTCTCCGTGAGTGTCCCGCCCGGACCCGCGGTCGCGGTCCAGGTCGTGTCGACGTTCTCGTCGTCGTTCTCGAAGGCGCTGAGGCTCGGGTCGTAGTCGGAGACGCCGATGTCGTACATGGACGTCATCCAGTGGTAGAAGTTGTCGCCCCGGTCCCGCAGCAGCTCGTACAGCCGCCGCATCAACCGGGCCCGCACCTCCTTGAACTCGGGGTGCGTGTAACGGTTGGCGAGCTCGTGCGGGTCCGCCCGCAGGTCGTACAGCTCGTTGACCGACTCGGGGTTGACGACGAGCTTGTAGCGGTCCTCGCGGATCATCCGCTGCGGGTATGGGAAGTGGTGGCCGTGGAACTCGGCGACCAACTCGCCCGGCCAGTCCGGGGTTTCCCCCTTCACCAGGGGCACCAGGCTCCGGCTGTCCACCGCCGGGGACGGGTCGCAGCCCGCGAGTTCGAGGATCGTCGCGGTGCAGTCGGTGAGGCTGACCAGCTCGTCCCTGACCTGCGGGGCGGCCCCGGGGATCCGGATGATGCCGGGGATGCGGTAGATGTCCTCGTACATCGCCGGGCCCTTGTCGTGGAGCCGGTGGGCGCCCGTGAACTCGCCGTGGTCCGCGGTGAAGAACACCGAGGTGTCCTCGCTGAGCCCCAGCTCGTCCAGACGGGTGAGGATGCGCCCGATCTGCTCGTCGATCAGGGTGACGTAGCCCCAGTAGACCGCGATCAGCTTGCGGGTCGTCTCGATGGGGATGGTGTCGAAGGCCCAGTGAGCGCTGTAGTTGCGCTGCACCGGCGGTTTGCCCTCGAAGGTCTCGGCGACGGACGGGGGTAGTTCGACGAGCTCCGGATCGTAGAGGTCGTAGTAGGCGTCCGGCAGCAGATAGGGCAGATGCGGGCCGAAGAAGTGCGTGGCCAGGAAGAACGGCTCCTCGCCGGCCGCGTACCGCTCCAGGTGCTCGATGGCGCGGGTGGCGAGATAGTGCTCGAACGTCGCCTCCACCGGCTGGTGCAGCCGCGCGGCCAGGAGGTTCCCCGGGTTCCCGCCCGGGGTGGTGCCCCGGACGGGATCGGAGATGCGGTACGGCGGCAGCCCGTGTTCGTCCAGGTAGGCCAGGTAGTCCGGATGGTCGACCGGGTTGTGCCAGCCCGGGAGGTCGGGGCCCTCGAAGCCGTACGAGGCGGCGTTGCGCCGGGTCCCGCCGTGCCACTTGCCGATGAGTCCCAGCCGGTAGTCGCGCGCGGCCAGTGCCTCCGGGAAGGTGAAGGCGTCCTCCCGCAGGTCCTCCAGATAGCCCACGTTGCGCTCGTAGTTGGCGAGCAGCCGGTGGCGGAACGGTGCCTGTCCGGTGAGCAGACTCGCCCGGGCGGGCGTGCAGATCGCGGTGGGCGTGTAGAACCGGTCGAAGCGCGTACCCGTGGCCGCCAGTCGGTCCAGGTTCGGCGTGGCGACGTGCGGATTGCCGTAACAGCCCAGGGTGTCCACCCGGTGCTGATCAGTCATCAGGAACAGCAGGTTCACTTCTTGTACGCCTTCGTGTAGAGGTCGCCCTCGTAGTACGTGTCCGCCGCAGGAGCCTTCTTGAGCTGGCCCGTGTCCACGAAGAACGCGCCCAGCCCGTCCAGCCAGCCGTCCACGGTGCCGTCCTCGGTCCTGGCCACAAGGTCCGCCGTGGACAGCGTCTCCACGTTGGCCGCGTCCGCCGCCACCTTGGCGCGGTCGACCTTGAGCAGCGAGGCGGCAGCGTCGATGGCCTCGTCGGGGTGTGCGGCGCGCCAGTCGTTGGCCTTCTGGAGGACCTTGACGACCTTGGTGTTCAGCTTCGCGTCGCTCTTCGCGGGTGCCACGAACGCCGTGGGGAACGCCCGGTCCTTGAAGTCCGCGGTGCTGGCCACCTCGTTGAGCTTCGGCTTCTTCTCCTTGACGGTGTCGATCAGCGGGTACCAGAGGCCCGCCCCGTCGATCTGCCCGGACACGAACGCCGAGACGATCGTGGACGGGTCCATCGGCACCTTCTCGATGTCCTTGTCCGACATCCCGGCCTTCTGCAGGGCGAGTTCGAGTGCCATCGCGCCGGAGGTGCCCTCGGGCACACCGACCTTCTTGCCCTTGAGGTCCTTGACGGAGGTGATGCCGGGCTGGGCTATGACCCGGTCGGCACGGGCGAGCGTGTTGATCGCGACGACCTTCGCCTTGCCCGACGCGGGCAGCCACATGGCACCTGGGCCGATGTAACCGAAGTCGAGGTTGTCCGACCCGAGCGCCTGGATCTGGAGCGGGCCGTTGGTGAACGTCGAGTACTCGGGCTTCAGCCCCTCCTCCTTCCACAGCCCCTGCTCGTCCGCGATGGCCAGCAGGCTCGCGCCGTTGTAGTCGCTGATGTAGCCGAAGCGGACGGTGGAGGCGCCGTCGGCGGAGGAGTCACCGGAGCATCCGGTGACGGAGAGTGCCAGGGCGGACACGGCGACGGCCGCTGTCAGGGCGCGCTGAGGTAGACGCATGGCGCAGGGTTCCTTAGGGAGATTCGGGGGAGCGGGTGACGGTGGGCTCAGGCGGCCGGGGCGGCCGGGGTCTGGTGGTACACGGAGGTCCACACGGCATTGCGGATCCGTGCGAATTCGGGCGAGAGACGGATGTCCTCGGTGCGGGGGTAGGGCAGGTCCACGTCGACGACCGAATGGATCCGGCCCGGCCGCGCCGCCATCACCACGACACGGCGGGCGAGGTACACGGCCTCGTCGACGTCGTGCGTGATGAACAGGACGGTGCGCCGGTCCCGGCTCCAGGTCTCCAGGAGCTGGTCCTGCAGCTGGACCCGGGTCAGCGCGTCCAGTGCGCCGAAGGGCTCGTCCATCAGGAGTACCTGCGGGTCGACGGCGTAGGCGCGGGCGATCGCGCAGCGCTGCTTCATCCCGCCCGACAGGGTCTTGGGCAGCGCGTCGGCGAAGTCGGTGAGGCCCACCAGGCCGATGGCGCGCTCCGCCCGCAGTCTCCGTTCCGCGGCGGGCACGGACGCCAGCTTCAGTCCGAACTCGACGTTGCCGCGCACGGTCAGCCAGGGGAACAGCGCGTACTGCTGGAAGATCACCCCCCGGTCGGGTCCCGGGCCGGTGACGGTCCGCCCGTCGACGAGGACCTCGCCCGAGGTCGGGGTGGCGAGTCCGGCGGCCAGGTTGAGCAGGGTGCTCTTGCCGCACCCCGACGGTCCGACGACGGTGACGAACTCCTCGTCGCCGATGTCGAGGGACACCTCGTCCAGGGCGGTGAAGGTGGACTTCTTCAGCGGAAAGGTCTGTGAGACGTTCCGGAAGGAGATCTTGGCGTTCAACGGGTCTCCTGCCAACGGGTGAGGCGGCGTTCGGCGAGCAGCAGCAGCCGGTCCATCAGCAGGCCGAGCAGACCGATGGTGATGAGGCCGACGAAGATGGTGGGGAGGTCGTAGTAGAGCTGGGCCGACTGCATCCGGAAGCCGAGGCCCTCCTGGGCGGCGATCAGCTCCGCGGCGACGAGGGTCCCCCAGGCGGATCCCAGCCCGATCCGCATCCCGACGAGGATGAACGGAGCGGAGGCGGGTACCACCACCTTGAGGAAGATCGTCCCGTCCCGGGCGCCCAGAACACGCGCGGCGTCGATGAGGGTCCTGTTGACACCCACGACGCCCTGGAAGGCCGCCACGACGCTCGACAGGAACGCCGCCAGGAAGATCACGAACACCTTGGGCACCTCGCCGATGCCCAGCAGCACGATGGCCAGCGGAATCATCGCGAGCGGCGGCACCGTGCGGAAGAACTGGACGTACGGCTCCAGCAGCCCGCGTGCGACCGGGTACCAGCCCATCAGGAAGCCCACGGGGACGGCCAGCAGGGTGCCCAGCGCGAAGCCGGTCAGCACACGCCGCAGGCTGGCCAGCGCGTCGTCGGCCAGCGTGCCGTCCGCGATCAGCTCGCCCGCCCTGCCCGCCACCGCCACCGGTCCCGGAAGTGCCTGCACCTCCAGTGAGGCCAGCCACGCCCACACGCCGACGCCTGCCGCCAGGGCGATCAGGTTCAGCGCGAACGGGGGGACACGGACGCCCCTCCGCCGGGGCGCACGGGTGTCCTCCGCACTGTCCCGTACGGGTTCGGACCGCTTCAGGGGTGTCTCCGTGGAACTCATGCGGCGTCCTCGGGAAGGTCTTCGCTGCCCGGTTCCGGGTAGCGGGCGAGCAGAGGGGATTCATGGAGGGCGAGGGCGACCCCGCCGAGCGCGCCGCCCGCCTCGCCGAGCCCGGCGGGCAACAGGGTCACGCGCCCCCGGGCCAGCGGCAGGACGTGCGCGTCGAGCGCCTCCCGCACGGGGTCGAGCAGCGCGTCCTTCGCCCGGGCCAGTTCACCGCCCAGCACGATCACGCCCGGGCCGACCGCGTTGACGACCCCCGCGAGCACCGCTCCGGTCCTGGCCCCCGCGACCCGTAGCACCTCGTGCGCCGCCGGGTTGCCGTTCCCGACCGCCCTCAGCAGCGTCGGGACGTCGTCCGCCCGACCGCCCTCAGCAGCGTCGGGACGTCGTCCGCCCGGCCGCCCAGCGCGCGGTAGGAGGCGAGGACGGGCCCGATCGACGCGATCGTCTCCAGGCACCCCCTGCCCCCGCACTCGCAGGGACCGCCCTCGGGGTCGGCGGTGATGTGCCCGAGCTCGCCGGCCAGGCCGTCGACCCCCCTGTGGAGCGAACCGTTCACCACGAGGCCGCCGCCCACTCCGTGCGAGAGCCGCAGGTAGAGCACGTCCTGGCTGCCCGCCGCCGCGCCCCAGGTGGACTCCGCGAGGGCGGCGAGCCGGGTGTTGTTGTCGAGCAGGACCGGGGCCCCGAAGCGCTTGCCCAGCAGCCCGGCCAGGGTCGCCAGAGGTTCCTCGGGTTCGCCTTTGGCCGTCCGCACCGGCCCGACGACGCCGACGCCGACCGCGCCGGTGGTGCCGAGGGAGGACAGTCGCAGGGTGCCCCCGGCCAGCGAGGCGACCAGCCGCTCGGCCAGCTCCACCCGCCGCTCCCAGGAGAGCCCCGGCGGATGGGCCCGGCTCGCCGAACCGATCACCTCGTGAGCCACGTTCGCGGCGGCCACATGAACGGCCCGTCGGGCGAAATCGATGCCGACGGCCTGGCCGGCGGCGGGGTTGAGCGTCAGGTGCTCCACCGGACGGCCGCGCCTGCGGGGCCCGGGTGCCGCGGCTGCCGCCACGACGGCACCGCTCGCGACCAGGGTCCCGACTATGTCGTACAGCGTGGTACGCGAAAGCCCGGCCTGGCGCCCGAGTTCGGCCCGGCTCTGTGGCCCGTGCCGGCGCAGCAGGTCGAGTACGCGTTCCTCGTGCCCGCGCCTCAGCCGCGAGAGAGGTCCACCGTGTGAGTGCATGGCGCCCAGCATGATGACCGCGCGATTTTTAAGTCAATGACCCGGAAAAATATTCATGTTGCCGCAATGACGACGGGTTCAAGCCGAGCGGACGCAGCGGAAGCCGAGGTTCCCCGTGGTGCTGTCGGGCGTGTTGCGCGTCCGGGCGGCCACCCGGTAGCGGTTGCAGTACGAGCGGTGGCACAGGTAGGAGCCGCCCCGCATCACCTTGGCGTCCCCCGCGCCAGGACCGCGCGGGTCGCTCCGGCGCCCGGCCGGGTGCGTGGTGCTCCACCAGTCCTGGCACCACTCCCAGACGTTTCCCGCCATGTTGTACAGGCCGAAGCCGTTCGGCTGGTAGGCGTCGGCCGGAGCGGTGCCCGCGTAACCGTCCTCGGCGGTGTTCTTCGTGGGGAACTGCCCCTGCCAGATGTTGCAGCGGTGCTCACCTCCCGGGGTCAGCTCGTCGCCCCACGGGTAGCGCGCCTGCTCCAGGCCGCCCCGGGCCGCGTACTCCCATTCGGCCTCGGTCGGCAGCCGGGACCCGGCCCAACGGCTGTACGCACGCGCGTCGTTCCAGGACACGTGCACCACCGGATGGTCCCCGCGGTCCTCGATCCCGCTGCCGGGCCCTTCGGGTGTGTCCCAACGGGCGCCCTCCACCCCGCACCACCACGGGGTGCCCTCCGGGCGGCCCGCGCCACGCCGGAGCGCGGCCGGCAGGAAGCCGGCGAAGACGTACGACCAGCCGAAGCGCTCGGCCTCGGTCACATGACCGGTGGCCGCGACGAACTCGGCGAAGCGCCGGTTGCTCACCGCGTGGGTGTCGATGCGGAACGCGGAGACGCGTACCTCGCGGACCGGGCCCTCGCCGTCGGCCAGGAACCCCTCGGGGTCCTCGGTGCCCATGAGGAACGCCCCGCCCGGCAGTAGCACCATGCCGTCCTCGACAGCCCCGCCCGAAGTCCGCGGGGACGGCGCCGGCCCTCGCGCCTGATCCGCCCGGCGCACGCGTACCAGCGCGTCCGCCGGGTTGGTCACGGCGTTCGCGGACGGGGCGTCAGACTGCCGGCGGCCCGGGGAGCAGCAGCCTTCGGGGGCGATGTCGTTCATGCGGTGATCCTACGAGCACCGCGGAGACCCCCTACACCGATGATCATCTTCGTCCAAACCTCCTCCCGGCGTGGCGTGCCGTCCAACGGGTGACAACCGGCTCCCTGTCACACGATGGGCCCACGCCGTCGCTCGAATGCTGGTCTCCCGAGTGGTGCGGCTCCGGATTTCAGCTGACGGTGGATCACGTCGCACCCGTGATCCGATGAGCCGACAACCAGCCGGCCAGCGCGGGCGTGGCGAAAGGATTGTGTACCCATGCGCTCTGCCCGCACCCTGTTCGCATCGGCCGCCGTCACGGCGGTCCTCGCGGTCTCCGTTCCCGCCGCATACGCCGTGACCTCGGCGGACGACTGGGACAAGGACAGCGGCTCCTCCGCCAGCAGCAACGACGACCGTGAGAAGCCGGACTCGTGGAAGCACGAGAAGCCCGAGGGCGGCGTCCACACCGGTGGCGGTGCGCTCGCCGGCGTGTCGGCCGACGACTGGCAGAAGGACAAGGACGAGGACAAGGAGTCCGGTTCCGGCAGCAACGACGACCGTGAGAAGCCGGACTCGTGGAAGCACGAGAAGCCCGAGGGCGGCGTCCACACCGGTGGCGGTGCGCTCGCCGGCGTGTCGGCCGACGACTGGCAGAAGGACAAGGACAAGGACGAGGACAAGGAGTCCGGTTCCGGCAGCAACGACGACCGTGAGAAGCCGGACTCGTGGAAGCACGAGAAGCCCGAGGGCGGCGTCCACACCGGTGGCGGTGCGCTCGCCGGCGTGACGGCCGACGACTGGCAGAAGGACAAGGACAAGGACAAGGAGTCCGGCTCCGGCAGCGGCACGGACGGTGAGAAGACCTGGAAGCACGAGAAGCCCGAGGGCGGCGTCCACACCGGCGGTGGCGCGATGGCGCTCTCCGGCAGCGGCCTGGCCGCCGGTTCGGTCCTGATGCTCGGTGGGCTCGGTGCCGCCGCGTACAAGCTGCGCCGTCGCAACGCCTCGGGTGCCGCGGCCGCCTGAACGGCGTCGCGCACCGCTGAATGAATCGTGTCGTGGCCGCCGTCCTTCCCTGGGCGGTGGCCGCGCCGGTTTTCCCGTACGGCGCTCGCCCCGCACGGCTCCAGCCCCCAGCACCTGGACAGCTCTCGCCTCCCGCGCAGCTCCAGCCCCCGCACACGAAAGGCAGCATGAGCATGGCCGCCCCGCAGCCGTCCGAACCAGACTCCGCCTCCCCGGCCATCGGCCGTTCCCTGCTGTGGCCCGTCGTGGCGGTGGGCCTGGGCTTCCTCCTCGTCTACAACTCCTTCGACGCGTCGGCCGGAGTCCCGCCGGCCCCCTCCGTGGTGTCCCTCCCCGCGGCCTCCGCTCCTGCCGCGCCCACCCCGTCGGCCTCCGTCTCCACGCCTCCGCTCGAATTGCCCCCGTCCTACCCGAAGCGGATCTCGATCAAGTCGATCGCGGTCGACGCCCCCTTCACACCGCTGACGATCGGCCCCTCCGGCCAGCTGAACGCGCCGCCGGCGAACGACGCGAACCTGGCGGGCTGGTTCAAGAACGGTGCCACGCCCGGCGAGCGCGGTACCTCGGTGGTGGCGGGGCACGTCGACACCAAGACCGGCCCCGCCGTCTTCCTGCTGCTCAGCACCCTCAAGAAGGGCAACATGGTGGACATCACCCGTGAGGACGGCGTCGTCGCCACCTTCGAGGTCGACTCGGTCGAGACGTTCAGCAAGGCGGACTTCCCGGACGACCGGGTGTACGCCGACAAGGGCACCGCCCAGCTGCGCCTGATCACCTGCGGCGGCGTCTACGACAAGAAGAAGAAGGACTACGAGGACAACGTGGTGGTCTTCGCCCACCTGGCCTCCGTCAAGGAATCCTGAGAGCGGGGCTCCCGGGCCCGCCCTGACGCACGGCCGAGGGCCCGGGCCCCGCGGGCGGTCCAGGTCCGGAGCGGCGGACCGGGATCCCGCCCGGCGAGGAGCGGCGGCCGAGGATCCCGCCCGGCGAGGAGCGGCGGACCTGGAGCCCGCCCTCCTCGCCGCACGGTCGACGGGCGTCCCGTGTCGAGGGCGATGCCCGGACGGACCGTCGGCGGCAACCGAACCCGCTGGCCGAGCCGTTCCATCGACGCCTACCATCCGACGGTGACCACGACCCCCGCCGATGTGCGGACACCGCAGGGACACACGGGCGGTCCGGTGCACGGCAAGGCCGCGGACCACCCCCCGGTCTCCGAGCTCGGGCCGCTCATCGGACACGAGGACGCCCGTACGAGGTATCTGGGGCTCACCCTGCTGTCCGAGCGCCTGGACCGGCTCCCGCCGGCGGACGGTGACGCGGCCGACCTGGCGCGGCTGCTGCCACGGGACGTGCCTCGGTCGCCGGACGAGTCGCTCCTGCTGGCAGGGATCCACGGACGACTCGGCATCCACCTGCCGGGCCGGCGGCTGCCCGCCTGGCGTGCGGCCCCGCTGGAGGAAAAGGTGCGGGTCGCCTGGCTGCGTGCCGAACTCCTCACCGACCCCTCGGTGCTTCGGGACGAGCAGCCCGGAGAGCCCCTGTTCCAGGCCGTGCGCGGAATCGACGCCCTGGACGCCCACCGCCCGGACCGGCTGGTGGCCGGACTC
Source organism: Streptomyces sp. Alt3 (assembly GCF_030719215.1). Taxonomy (NCBI): domain Bacteria; kingdom Bacillati; phylum Actinomycetota; class Actinomycetes; order Kitasatosporales; family Streptomycetaceae; genus Streptomyces; species Streptomyces glycanivorans. The sequence goes on from NZ_CP120983.1 coordinate 7,525,652, forward strand.
GCCGATACCGGCGTACCCGTGCTCCTGATCGAGGCGGTCCGTCTGATGCGGCAGGGCCTGCACGCAGGGCTGCTCGCTCCCGGTACCGCCAAGGACGCCCTGGCCGGTCTCCTCGGTGCGAACCCGGCTCATCCGGTGGTCACGGCCGCCGTCCTGGCAGAGCTCGCCGAACCCTGGGCGGCCGCGGACCCGCTGCCCGCGGCCTGTTTCGCACCGTTCCTCGACTCCGCCCACGCGGGGCAGCCGACTGCTCCCGCTCTTGTCGCGGCGGCCCGGCACGGACACGGCGAACTGCTGCCGCGGACGGCGGCGGACCCCGACGTGCCTCCGGCCGTACGACGCCTGGCCATGGAACTCCTCGGTGACCTGGCGGAACGCGATGACATCGGCGCGCTCCTGGACGTCGCCGCCAAGGACCCGCTGCTGCTCGGCGGGCCCGCGATCAGCTGTCTGCGGGGACTCCACCGGCGCGGGCACTTCCCCGGGGCGGCACAGGTGCCGGCCCTCGTCGGCCTGGCGCTTACCGATCACTCGATCGAGCCCCGTACGGTCGCCACCATCCTCTACACCTGCCGCCGCTCGACGCTGCGGCTGCTCCTCGAAACCCCCGCGGACGCCCCGGACTGGCCTCGACGGCTCGCCCTGCTCGTCGCACTCGCCGGGCAGGGAACAGAAGACCTGCCCGTCGGGGCGGCCGTCACCCGACTGCTCCCCTCCGCGCGTCTGCCCGCGCCGTTCCTCGACGCGATCCGTGAACTCCGGTACGAGGAAGCCGAGGAGACCGTGCTCGCGATCCTGCCCGAAGCCCCGGCGGCCGCCCTCGACACGCTCGAGGCGATCGGCGGACCCCGTACGGTCGCGGTGCTGACCGAAGCGCTCGGCCCGGACACCGACGGCCGGGGCATCGCTCCCTTCCTGCGGCCCGTCCGCCACCGGGCGCTGGAACTCCTGTGGCAGCTCCAGACCGACCCGGAGCTCCGGCGTCACCTCCTCGCCCGTGTCGGCCCCACCGCGCTGCCCCCGGCCGTCGCCGCCGACCTCGGAGCACCGGACGAGCGGGAACTCGCCCTGCTCACCGCGGGCCCTGAACCCGGCGACCCGGTCGCCGCGCTGTGCGCGCTCGCGGCCCACGACAGCACAGCGACCCTGCCCGCGGTCACCGGACTGCTGCTCCGGGTCGTCGGTGAACTCGCGGCGTCCTGGGACACGGTGGAGACGGACCCGGAAGCGGCCCGGGCCGAGGAACCCGTCGTTCCCCAGGAGATCGTGGACGCCGTACGCGCCCTGGGCGGCCGGCTGTACGGGCGGCGCAGGATCAGACCCGTCTGCCTGCTCGGAGCCCGCGACGCCCAGGAGGCGGGGGACGCGCTGCTGGCGGGTACGGTACTCGACCTGCTGGACCGGCCCGGTCTTCCGGCCCGTCAGCAGTCGATCCTCCTCGAGGTCCTCCGGCGCGCACCGTCCGCCCACGCCCGCCCCCGCGTGCACCGGCTGCTGCGCCACCGCGACCCGCACGTACGCAAACACGTGATCGCGCTTCTCGCCGAGGGTGCGGCGGGCGAGGACGCCCAGGCACTGTCGGCGACGCTCATCGCGCTGACCCGGGCCGACGACATCCAGACCGTACGGCAGGCAGTGCTGGCCCTCGGGCACGCAGAGGCCCGCTGGGCCTGCCCGGCGATCACCGCCCTGCTCCGCCACCCCACCATGAACATCAGGAAGACCGCCGCCTCGGCCCTGGTGCGCGCCGGGACACCCGCCGCCGTGCCCTGCCTCCTGCGCGCGCTCGGCCGGGCCCACAACCCGGGACTCCACGCCGGGCTGGTCGCCGCACTCCGGGCGGTGCTGGGTGACGCCTGCACGGCGACGCTGCTCGCCGCAGCCGAACGTTGTCAGGACCCCGGGGAGCGCACGCTGCTGCTGCGGGGCCTCTCCGGCACCCTCGCCTCCCGCACGGTCCTCGCCCTGGCCGAACAGGACTCCCCGGTCGTGCCCGGTCTCCTCGCCGAAATGGCCGACCGCCGGATCCTTCTCGGAAGCGGGGCCGTCGCCGATCTCGCGGAGCTGTCGGCCGGACACGGGATCACGATGCCGCGCCACCCGTCCGACGCGGAGTCCCATGCCGCCGAACTGATCGGCGAGGGCTGGAACACCGCAGTCGCCCTGCGCCTGGCGCGGAGCCCGGACGACCTGCCGGTATCCAGTCCGTGGGAGCTCCGGCCGATGCTGGCGCACTGGCTGAGTCTGGCCCGGTCCGTGCCGCAGACGGACCGGGCCAGGGTCCTCCGCCTGGTCCTGCGGATGTGCCCCGCACCGTGGACGGCCGACGAACTGGCGCACTTCAGGGGTTCCGTACAGGTCCTGGTGGAGGGGCTCTCGCGTGACACGGCGTACCGGCCGCGACTGCTCCCCCTGATCGAGGCCGTGGCGCCCGGGCTGCCCGGCACGGAACGCATGGCGGTCGCCGACGCCGTACGCGCCCTGTCGCCGCCGCTCCATGTGCGGGCGCTGCTGCTGCTCCGTGCCTGTGGAGCCGTACCGGTCAGAGCCGATCTGGACCGGGCCCTGGCCGCCGCCCGCCTCGAAGCCGACGCCCGGAACGCCGAGACGGCCGTACTGCGTGAGGCGTTCGGCGCGCCGGTCGCGCCCTCGGACGACGCCGAGGCATGGAGGTCCTCGCTGCGCGCCCTCCTCCGCACGCGAGCCGGGCTGCAGGAGTTCAGGCGCGCCGTCCACCCGCGCCCGCCCGATTCGCGCCAGCGTCTCGCGGCTCTCGTGGCGGTCTGCCCTGATGTCGGCGAGGACGGCGTGAGGGCCCTCCTGCTCGACTGGATGACGGACCTCCAGCCCCTCGACGTGCCGCCGTGGACGCTCGCCGAGACGGCGGCTGCGCCTTCGGAAGCCGTACGCGACGCTGACCTCGACCAGCCACGCTCCGCCGCGCAGCGCGCCCGGCTGCTGAGCATGCTCGACGGGCCCGACGCCGGCCGGAGGGCCGACGCCGCCCGCCGGCTCCTGGACTGGCCGGAGCCGCAGCATGCCCGTGCGGTCCTCGACGCGTATCTGCGGGGCCGCATTCCCCTGACGTCAGGACCGGGCTCGGCCCGGGCGCTGGCCACGGTCGATCCGGCGGAGCTGACCGGCGGGGAGGTCATCCCCGACAGGGTCGGCCGGCCTGGCACGGCGACTCGGTCCCTGGGACGTCGTGCCCCTGATCCCGCTGCTGCTCGGATGGTGGGAGAGCGGACCTGAGGGCCTGCGGACCGAAGCCGCCCGGGCACTGCGTACGGCGCCGCCCGATGTGCTGGCCGATCACCTCCGTCCCCGGATCGAGGCGGGCGGGTGGGGCTACCTGGATCTGGTGACCGGCCTCAGGCTGCTCGGCTCTCCGGACATGAGGTGCGTCCGGGAGCGGCTGAGGGCGGAGGGGCGCGACGACCTCGCCGACGGACTCCTCCTGGACGAAGGGCCGGCCCCGGCTCCCCGGACGCCTGCTCCCGCCGGTGCGGTCCGCCGTCCCGGGCGGGCGGAACTGCTCCGCCTCGCGCGTGCGGGAGGCCCGGAGCAGATCCGCAGGGCCCTCGCGCGTCTCGTGGAGGAGCACGGCGGGCGGGGCCCGGACAGCGACCCCGCTCTCAGGGAGGTCGTCGGTGAACTGCTCACGCATCCCAGGCCCGGGGTGAGACTGCACGCGCACCGGATCTCGCGCACCATGCTGGCCCGCCCGGTCCATCTGCTCCACACCGCTGTCCTGCTGGACGACCCGCAGCCCGACATCAGCCGCATGGCGATCAGAACGCTCAGCCGTGCCGCCTGGGAACCCGCCGTTCCCTCGCTGGTCGCCCTGCTCGGCCACACCCACCCGACGGTCCGCAGGGAGGCGGCGGAGGGGCTGCTGCTGATGGGTGGACCGGCGGTTCCCGCACTGAGGCACGCCGCCGCCCGGGCCCGCCCCGACAAGCGCTCCCGCTACACCGGCCTCCTCGACCGGCTCGCCGCTACCGGCGACGGGCTTTCCACGCCGTGAGTACTCAGCCCGCGCCCTCCCGCTCCGCCACGGCGACCTGGTGCAGCGTGCGGCCGGTGCGGGCCGAGCGGGCGTGGTGCGGATCGGGTGTTCCCGGGCGGTCGTGCACGGCCAGGCGGTCGTTCGCCTTGATCAGCAGCCAGGCCTCCGGACCCCGTGTCCCGTCCTGGTCGTCGATGTGGAAGCGGGTGAGCGCGAATTCGCCGTGCAGCTTGGCCCCGTCGAGCCAGAACGTGGCGTGCCCCTTCTCCAGGGACTCGGCGAACGGGACGGGGGCGCCCGCGAGGTCGTGGCTGGTCGGGCGGTAGATGCCCTGGTCCCACACGATCACGGTGCCGCTGCCCTGCTCGTCCTGCGGGATGACTCCCTCGAACTCGCGGTACTCCAGAGGATGGTCGTCCGTCGGCACGGCCAGCCGTTTGTCGCTGGGATTGTCCGACGGGCCACGCGGTACCGCCCAGGACTTCAGGACACCGTCCACCTCGAGACGGAAGTCGAAATGCATGCGCCGGGCGTCGTGGATCTGCACCACGAAACGCCGTCTGCTCTCGCTGTCCACGACTGGTCCTTCCGCCGGTGCGGTCGGACGGTGCGCGCCTGCCGGGCCGAGTCCGGGGCAGCCCCGCACAGTCCCTGCCTCCACTGTGCCGCCGCCGTCGCCGGGCCGCACGACGGCCGTGCGGCCCGGGCAGGGAGCAGCTCAGCGGGTGTACCGGTAGAGCGCCGCGTCGGCCGCCGCGCGCGAGCCGTGCCACCACGTGGTCACCGGTTCCCAGACGCGGATCCCGTCCGCGGACCCCATAACGGCTGCGCCGAAGGCCCGCCCGCGGTGCGCGGGGTCCGCCGCGACCGTCAGCCGGTCCACCACCCGCAGTTCCGTGGCCGCCGGGTCCAGGGTGCGGACCGCGGCGTGGGCGGAGCTCCCGGCCGCCACCCGGTACGGCCCGCTCCCGCCGTCGGGTACCGGCAGGGCGAGACCGTCCAGATCGCCGAAGACGACGGTGGGGACGCGGTCGATCACGCAGGCCCGCCCGCTCCGGTTGGTGACACCGATGCGCAGTGTCCCGGGCCGGTCCGAGGGTGCGGCGGTGATCCTCAGGCCACTCTCCCGGCAGGTGGGAGGCGCCGGAGCGGCAGCGGAGGGGGAAGCCGTCATGGCGCCCGCCAGCGCCAGGGACAGCACGAAGGTGACGGGAAGGGATGCTTCGGCAGGGATACGCACGGTTTGTTCGTTCCCTGATGTGAGGACTTCCATCCGTACGGGCCCGGTCTGGACCAGATCCTTGACGGGGCCTCGGACCGCTGCCTTAAATCAAGTGTTGAAAGATACGCGTGAGGAGAACGCGTCGAGCGTTCACCTCTCGGTCGGATCTGTCATGCGCATGACCGTCAGCTCGTGGGGAGCCGGCGGACCCCCACGGAACTGCCGTCCCCCGTTCCCCTGGAACTGCCGCCCCCCATCCCCCCACCCCGAAATGATGTGATGACCGTGGCTTCCCCCCACCATGACGCGCGCCGTCCTTCACACAGGCGCCGCGCGTCTCTGTACACCGCTCTCGCGCTGCTCTGCTGCTCCCTGGCCATGACCGCACTTCCCGCCGGAGCCTCGGCCGCACCCGACCCCCACACGGCTGCATCCTCCACGGCCTCCCGGACGGCGCAGGCCGTGGCCTTCGCCGACGAGTTCGACGGGCCCGCGGGGTCCGCCGTCGACGGCGGCAAGTGGCTGACCGAGACCGGCGACAACGTCAACAACCACGAACGGCAGTACTACACGGCGGGCGACGACAACGCCGCCCTCGACGGCCAGGGCAACCTCGTCATCACCGCGCGCAAGGAGAACCCCGGCAACTACCAGTGCTGGTACGGGACCTGCGAGTACACCTCGTCCCGTCTCAACACCTCGGGCAAGTTCACCGCGACGTACGGGCACGTCGAGAGCAGGATGAAGATCCCGCGCGGGCAGGGCATCTGGCCCGCCTTCTGGATGCTCGGAGCCGACATCGGCAGCGTCGGCTGGCCCAACAGCGGTGAGATCGACATCATGGAGAACGTCGGCTTCGAACCGGGCACCGTCCACGGCACCCTGCACGGCCCCGGCTACTCCGGCTCGGGCGGTATCGGCGCCGGCTACACCCTCCCCGGCGGGGCCGCTTTCGCCGACGACTTCCACACCTTCGCCGTGGACTGGGCCCCCGACTCCATCACCTGGTCCGTCGACGGGACGGTCTACCAGACGCGGACCCCCGCGGACCTCAACGGCAACGCGTGGGTGTTCGACAAGCCGTTCTTCCTCATCCTCAACCTCGCCGTCGGAGGCTACTGGCCGGGCGACCCGGACGGCAGCACCGTTCTCCCGCAGCAACTCGTCGTGGACTACGTCCGCGTGACCACGAGCGACTGAGTGCGGAGCGGACCGGTGGCGGACACCGCCACCGGTCCGGCCCGCCGACGTAGCATGATCCGCATGGAGCAGCGCACACTCGGCAGGACCGGCCGTGACGTATCGGTCGTAGGACAGGGCACCTGGCAGCTGGGCGGGGACTGGGGCGAGGTGAGGGAGGCCGACGCCTTCGGCGTCCTCGACGCCGCCGTCGAGTCGGGGGTCACCTTCTTCGACACCGCCGACGTGTACGGCGACGGCCGCAGCGAACAGATCATCGGCCGCTATCTGAGGGACAGGCCCGACGCGGACGTCTTCGTGGCGACGAAGATGGGCCGTCGTGCCGAGCAGCTGCCGGACAACTACGTCCTGGACAACTTCCGTACCTGGAACGACCGTTCGCGCGCCAACCTGGGCGTCGACACCCTCGACCTCGTACAGCTGCACTGCCCGCCCACGGCCGTCTACTCGTCGGACGCGGTGTACGACGCCCTCGACACGCTCGTCGCGGAACAGCGCGTCGCCGCCTACGCGGTGAGCGTCGAGACCTGCGCCGAGGCGCTCACGGCCATCGCCAGGCCCGGTGTGGCGAGCGTCCAGATCATCCTCAACCCGTTCCGCCTCAAGCCCCTCGAAGAGGTCCTCCCGGCCGCCGTCGATGCGGGGGTCGGCATCATCGCGCGGGTCCCGCTCGCCTCTGGGCTGCTCTCAGGCAGGTACACCGCTGACACGGTCTTCGCTCCCGAGGACCACCGTGCGTACAACCGCCACGGCGAGGCGTTCGACCAGGGTGAGACGTTCTCCGGTATCGACTACGCGACCGGCGTGGCCGCCGCCGCCGAGTTCGCCGGGCTCGCCCCCGAAGGAGCCACCCCGGCCGGGACCGCGCTGCGCTGGATCATCCAGCAGCCGGGCGTCACCGCTGTCATCCCCGGTGCGCGTTCGGTGGAGCAGGCCCGCGCCAACGCGTCGGCCGCCGCGCTCCCGCCTCTTCCGCAGAGCACCCTCGACGCGGTGCGTGACCTGTACGACCGCAGGATCCGCGCGGAGGTCCACCCCCGCTGGTGAACCCGGGGGTCAGTCGTCCTCGCCGTCGCCGTCCTCGGCGGGAGCCACCGCCGGGTCGGCCGCGGGCGACTCGACCCCGGCCGTCGGGCTGGAGCCCGGATCCGGGGTGTCGGCGACCCCGGTGTCCGGCGCGAAGAGGATCGTTCCCAGATAGACGGCCGCCAGGAAGGCGACCGTTCCGGCCACGGCGCTGGCCACGCGCGGACGGCGCCGGATGGCCTCACCCGTGCTGATCCGGCGCGTGGTCCCCGTCCGGGGCGCGGATCTGGACGCACGGGGCGCGGGAGCCGCCCGTCTGCGGCCGGTGGCCTGCGGCAGCCGGTAGGTCGACGAGCCCCCGCCTGCCGGAGCACCGGGAGCCGGGGCCGGTGATGCGGCCGGTACGGCGGGCCGTGGGGCGGCCGGCGCGTGATGCGGAAGCGGCTCTGGCCGCCCGCGCCAGGCGTCCGTACGGAACCAGTCGGAGACCTGCTGCGCGCTCGGCCGGTCCTCCGGCTTCTTGGCCAGCAGGCCGAGCAGATACGAGTCGAAGGCGGGGGAGATGTCCACCCCGCGCTGTCTGACGGGCACCGGAGGCGTGTCCACGTGCTGGTAGAGCGTCGCGGTGGCCGTGTCCGAGCGGAACGGCGGCTGCCCGGCCAGCAGTTGGTAGATGACACAGCCGAGGGAGTACATGTCCGACGCGGAGTCGGCCGTGCGGCCGAGGGCCCGCTCGGGAGCCAGGTACAGGCTCGTGCCGACGATGTGGCCGGCCGTCGTCAGCGCGGTCGAGGGATCGTCGACGAACTGGGCGATGCCGAAGTCCCCGATCTTCACCGATCCGTCGGCGTCCAGCATCAGGTTGCCGGGCTTGATGTCGCGGTGGACGATGCCCTGCCGGTGCGCCGCGGCCAGACCGGCGGCGGCCTGGCCCGCGATGTGCGCGACCTGCTCGGGATGCACCGACTCCTGGGCCTCCAGGAGGTCCCCGAGGCTCCGGCCCTCGACCAGCTCCATCACCAGATAGAAGCGGTCCTCCCAGGAACCGAAGTCGAACACGGCCACCAGGTGAGGGTGGCTCAGACGCGCGGCCGTCTGCGCCTCCAGGCGGAAGCGCGCGGTCGACGAGGCATCGGCCTGGTCGCCCAGCAGCAGCTTCACCGCCACGGCCCGCCCCAGGACCTCGTCCGTGGCGCGCCAAACCTCACCCATACCGCCACGGCCGATGGGGGATATCAGCCGGTACCGCCCAGCAACCAGCACCTGTGCACACCAATCTCGAATTGTGGCCGTCTCCGACTGCCGCGGCGGTGACCCCGTCGGGCTCATCGCCTCGGTGGGCAGCGTCAGGGTGCGCGGCATGATCAGGATATCTGTCCCCCGGAGCGGCGTTCGCCCGGCCGGGGGGAGGAGCACCTGATCCGGCCAACCGGTGTGCCCGACCGGCCTGTTCTCACCCGGCGGAGAGCCAGTCGAGCACTGCGGCGGCGGTGAATTCCGCCTGTCCGCCCGGGAACAGCAGCTCCGCCTTCCCGAACACCTCGGGGGCCGCCGCCGCTTCTGGTTCCGGAACCGCGACACAGCGCATTCCCGCGGCGTGAGCCGCCAGCACGCCCGGGACGGCGTCCTCCAGCACCACGCACGTCTCCGGAGCAACACCGAGCCGGCGGGCCGCCTCCAGGAAGACGTCGGGCTCGGGCTTCCCGTGCGCCACCTCCTCCGCGGACACGTAGAGGGGCAGGTACGCGTCCAGTCCCGTGACCGCGAGTGTGGCCGCGATGGCGGCCCTGGACGACCCCGACGCCACCGCGATCGGCACCCCGTCCGCGTGCAACCGGGCGACCAGGGCGCGCATCTCCGGGAAGGCGTTGGTGGAGGCCCCGGCGAGCTCCAGATAGAGGGCGTTCTTACCGGCCAGCAGCTCGTCGACCGGCGCTTCGATGCGGTACTCCTCCCGGAGGACGGTGAGGGTCTCCCGGGTGCCGATCCCGATGAACCGGGTGTGGTCCTCCCAGCCGAAGTCCCGTACGCCGTACCGGGCGAGGAGCCGGCGTCCCGCCTCGAAGTAGTTCGGCTCGCTGTCGACGAGGGTGCCGTCGAGGTCGAAGAGTACGGGCGGTGCCGGGAGGCGCGGGGTGTTCATGGCCCCCAGCATGCCCGACGGCGGTCAGGGGGTACCTGCCGCCCGCCCCACCGCCTCGACCAGCGGCAGGACCCGGTACGCGACGCGCTCGCGCAGCGCCACCTCGGTCCGGGTCCTCACCACACCGGGGAGCTGGATCAGCTGCTGGATCACGTCCTCCAGGTGCCCGTTGTCACGGGCCACCACGCGGGTCAGGAGATCGCCGCCGCCGGTGGTCGAGAACGCCTCGATGATCTCAGGTACGGCCGCCAGCGCGTCACCCACCTCGTCCAGGTGCCCCTGGGTCACCTCCAGGTGCACGAAGGCGAGCACCGGATGGCCGAGGGCCGCGGGGGAGAGGGCGGGCCCCGTCCCCGTGATCACCCCGTCCCGCTCCAGGCGGTCCAGCCGGGCCTGGAGGGTGCCGCGCGCCACGCCGAGGACGCGCGCGTACTCACGCACGCTGGTACGCGGCTGCTCGATGAGCAGCCGGAGGATACGGGTGTCGAGGGCGTCCACCGCCATGTCCGCTGCGCTCCTCCCGGCTCGGTGATCGGTCGCCCGACTGTATCCGGGGCGGGGCGGGGCGGGGCGGGGTGGCGGCGTAGGGCACCCGTGGCTGGGTGATGGTACGCAGCCGTCCCGAGGTCCGGCGTCGTCGGGCCGGGTGTCCGGGACCGACCGCCACGCTGGCCCGCGAGGGTGCTCAGACGGCGGACCAGCCGTTGTCGACGGGAAGGATCGCCCCGTTGATGTTGCTCGCCGCGTCGGACGCGAGGAAGACGATCGCCGCGGCCTGCTCCTCGGCCCGCGCGGGCGAGCCGACATTGCCCATGTAGGGGGCGAGGGCAGCCGGCCCGTGGGCTCCCCGGTCGGCCTCGACCCGGATGTTGGTGATGGTGCCGCCGGGGGCGATGGCGTTGGAGCGGATGCCCTTGTCGCGGTACATGACCGCCAGTGACTTGGTCAGGCCGGCGACGCCGTGCTTGGAGGCCGTGTACGCGGCGCCCGCCGCGCTGCCCCTCAGCGACGCCTCGGAAGCGGTGAAGACGACGGCGCCCTTCCCGGCGGCCAGCATGTGGGGCAGCACGGCCCGCGTCAGGCGGAACGGGGCCGTCAGGTTGATGCCGATGACCCGCTCCCACTCGTCGTCGCCGGTGTCGGCCGCCGCCGACATGCTGTCCATGATCCCGGCGTTGTTGACGAGGACGTCTATCCCGCCGAACTCCTCGACCGCCGTTTCCGTGACCCGGTCGACCACGGCCTGGTCCCGGAGGTCGCCGATCACGGTCACCGCGGTGCCGCCGGCCTGCTCCACCTCCTCGGCGACGGCCCGGGCGGCAGCGTCGGCGACGTCGGCGATCAGTACGCGCGCGCCTTCCCGGGCGAACAGCAGGGCGGTTGCCCGGCCTATGCCCGATCCTGCGCCGGTGACGATGACACTGCGGCCCGGGCCGCTGGGGTTGACGCTCACGTGATGCTCCTCGTGTTCGGTGGCAGACCAGGCACGTTACCTTTAATGGCGGACTCTGCCAAAGAGGCGATGACCGACGTAAAAGGTTTGGCTACCATGGGCGCAGCCGGAAGGAAGGTGGCCGAAAGTCGTGGGAACCGTGCATGCCGGAGAGGCGCCCGGCCCTGCCCCGGGTGCTGTGGTGGCTTCGGCCGCCGACGGTGACCCGGCAGGTGAAGGGCCCCGCCTCGGGCGTCCTCCGCTGACCGAACGCCGCAAGGCCGCGACCCGGCTGGAGATCGCCCGGGAGGCCGTACGCCTCTTCGCCGACCGTGGTGTGGCCGCGACGACCGCCGACGACATCGCGGTGGCCGCGGGAATCTCGCAGCGGACCCTGTGGCGCTACACCTCGTCGAAGGAGCTCTGCGTCCGCCCGCTGCTGAGCTACGCGCTGGATTTCGTCACCGCGCTGATGCGGTCGTGGCCGCGCGACCGGCCACTGGCGGAGGCCGTCGCGGGCACGCCGTCGTCGCTCGCCGACACCGCGGCGGTCCCTGACGCGGAGGCCCTGCGCGACCTGGTCCGGCTCACCCGTACCGAGCCCGGACTGCGCGCCGTTTGGCTCCAGGTGCACCACGACGCGGAGCTGGTCTTCGCCGAGGTCATCGCCGGGCGGGCCGGCCACGGGCCCGACGATCTCGAACCACGGGTGCAGGCGACCCTCCTCAACGGCACGCTCCGCATCGCGGTCGAGCAGTGGGCGTGGAGTGCGGACCCGAGCCCCGACACCCTGACCCGTACCGTCCACAGGGCGCTCGACATCGCCCGGTCGGGGCTGTCCGACTGACGGCCGCGTCCACGCGGGTCCGGCGGCCGGTGACGTGTCCGGTCGTGCCGCTCGTCGTTGACCAGGGCATGAACCTTCGGACCGCGTCCCTCGCGCTCGTCGCCCTGCTGAGTACGGCCGGGTGTGTCTCCGTCCAGTCCGAGGTGCGGAGGCCTGCCCCCGTGGTCTCCGGGCGTCCGGGCAATGCCCCGGCCGTGCAGGCGTCCACGCCGCCCGCCGCGCCGCCCGCCGTCCACGACGCCCTGGGGAAGGCGGAAGAGGAGCCGGAGCGCGCCGACGGCAGGAAGCGGAAGAAGGGGACGGGTGCCCCTGCCGGGGCGACGGTCGCGGAGCCGCCGCCCCGCGCGGAGCCCCGCAACCAGCCGCGACAGGTGATTCCCGCCCGCCCCGAGCCGCCGCGCCACGCAGCCGTGCCCCGCAGGCCCCGGCAGACCTATGACATGCGCACGGTCTGCGCGACGGGTCAGGGAGTCGCGTCCTCCGAGGTCGTCGACCTGTGCCGGACCACGTACGGCCGCTGACGACGCGAAGTGCGCCCGCGCGCCTGCGAGGCATTTCGCGGCCGACCTCGGCCATTGGTCGGTGCTTGGCCCATAGGAACGAGTATCTGGTGTGCCAATGGCACAGCCCTGTGGTCGTCTGTTGAGCCAGAGGTCGGCACCGTGGTGTGATGGCGCGGTCGATGGCGCTGCGGATTCCGCGGCGCCCTTTTGCGTGTGAAGGGGCGGGAAGCTGTGCTGAAGAGGGCGTTCGTGGCACCGGATCCGGGGCGGTTGCGGCTGCGCCACGCGACCAGGGCCGTCCTCGGTATCGGGCTGGCCGTGGTCGTCTGCGGGCTGGCCGGGCACTCGCTCGTCGGGGCCGTCACCGGCGGTCTCGCGGCGCTGTTGGCCCTGTTCACCGTGACCGACCCCACCGTGCGCGGGCAGGTGGTCACGACCGCGCTCCTGCCCGTGGTGGGGCTCCCCGTCCTCGCCCTGGCCGCTGTGCTGCACGACCTTCCCGTGGCCCGCGATCTGGCCTTCCTCGCGGTCATGGGCGCGGGCGTGTACGCCAGGCGGTGGGGACCGCGCGGGCACTCGCTCGGAGTGTTCGCGTTCATGGCGTTCTTCATCACGCAGTTCCTCCACACACTGCCGGGCCAGCTGCCCGAGCTGTACGCCGCCGTCCTGCTCTCCCTGCTCGTCGCCTCCGTCGTCCGCTTCGGGCTCTGGTGCTACGAGCGACGGCTGCCCGCGGCCCCCGTCCTCGCACCGGTGGCCGCGCGGGGGCTGGCCCGGGCGACCACCCGACAGGCTGTCCAGGCGACGGTCGGTGGGGCCCTGGCACTGCTCGCGGGCCAGTTCCTCTCCGGGGAACGCTGGTACTGGGCCGTGGGTGCCACCTGGTGGGTCTTCGTCAACACCACGTCGCGCGGCGAGACCCTGGTCCGGAGTTTCCGCCGCGTGCTGGGGACGCTGGCGGGCATCCCCGTGGGACTGCTCGTCATCGCGCCGCTGCACGGCTCGGCCCTGCCCTCCGCGGTCCTGGTGGCGCTAGGCGTCTTCGGGATCTTCTACACCGCCGCCGTCTCGTACACCTGGATGATGTTCTCCGTGACGGTCCTGGCGGGGACGCTCTACGGGCTGCTCGGCGTCCTCGACCCGGCGTTGCTCGCGCTGCGCCTCGTGGAGACCGGCGTCGGGGCGCTCGGTGCGACGGTGGCGGTGCTGCTCGTCCTGCCGGTCACGACCCACGCCACGACGGACGCCTGGATCCAGCGCGCCCTTCGCTGCGTGCACGCCTGCACCGCCGAGGCCGCCGCGCGGCTCGCGGGCTCGGCGACCGCCGACCCCGCTCCCCGTGTCGCCGAGCTGGAGGCGCTCCTCGGGCGGGTACGGCTGTCGCTCGGCCCGCTCGTACATCCGCTGAGCCCGTTCCGTGCCCGCAGGGCCCGGGCCGGGCAGGTGCTCGCGCTGCTCGACGTCTGCGTACGGGAGGTCCGCGGGCTGGCCTCCGTCGCGGCGGACCCGGAGGCGTCGCACGACGCCCGGCTGGCCGCTGCCTGCTGGCGGGTGGAGGCGTCGGTGGAGACGCTGACGTCGCGGGTACGGAGGTACCGTGCCGCGGACGCCGTCGACGGAGTCCTTCCGCCGGCCCATGTCGCCGAACCCGCGCTGGCCCATCTGCACAGCCTGGAAAGGGCGCTCGCGGAGCTCGCCGCGCCACTCCACAGCTCCCCGCGCTCTCCGCTGGTCGGCGCCTGACCCCGGTCGCCCGTTTCCGGTCCGGACCGGAAACCGCTGCCTGCTACCGTCGGCCGGGAAGATCGGGACGGACGTGAAGAGGGGTAGCGCGATGAGCGCCGACCACGTACAGCGGGCATTCATAGGATCGTTCACGTCGGCGGGCGGCCGCGGCGTCACCGCCGCCGAGGTCGACCGGGACACAGGCGCGCTGTCCGTTCTCGTGTCCACGGACGCCGTGCCCGATCCGTCCTTCCTCGCGGTCGGCCGTGCTCCGGGAACGGACGGCACCGTGCTCTACGCGGTGAGTGAGACCTCGGACGGCGCCGTCGCGGCGTTCGGCGTGGACGACGACGGCACACCGCGGCTGATCGGCGAGGCGCGGCCGGTCGACGGGAGCAGCCCCACCCATCTCGCCCTCGCCGCGGGACACCTGCTCACGGCCAACTACGGCTCCGGCGGTGTCACCGTGCTGCCCGTGCGGGACGACGGTTCCCCCGGTCCGGCCGTCGGCCTGCTGGTGCACGAGGGCCGCGGCCCCGACGAGGGGCGCCAGTCGGGCCCGCACGCGCACCAGGTCCTGGCCGACCCCTCGGGGAAGTGGGTGCTGAGCGTGGACCTCGGTACGGACTCCGTGCGCGTCTGCGCCCTCGACCCCGGCACCGGCTCCCTGCGTCTGCACGCCGAGACGGCCCTGCGGCCGGGCACCGGGCCACGTCATCTCGCCTTTCACCCCGCCGGGGGACACCTGTACGTCCTGAACGAGCTGGAGCCGACCGTCACCGTGTGCCGCTGGGACGCCGCGGAGGGCGTCCTCGAACCGCTCGGCGAGACGCAGGTGCTGCCGCACGACCACGACGAGGGCGGTGCGGGGCGTACGTACCCGTCCGAGGTGGTGGTCTCGCACGACGGCCGGTTCCTGTGGACCGCCAATCGCGGGCACGACAGCATCTCGGTCCTGACCCTCGACGAGACGGCCGAGAAGCCCGTCCTGGCGGCGGCGGTGGGCTGCGGCGGACGCTGGCCCCGCGACCTCACCCTCGACCCCACCGGCCAGTGGCTGTACGCCGCCAACGAGCACTCCGGGAACGTCAGCTGGTTCGCCGTGGACGCGGAGACGGGCATCCCGGTCCATGCGGGATCCGTCGAGGTCCCGGCCGCCTCCTGCGTGGTCTTCGCCTGACGGTCTCCGCAACGCGACCGGGCGCAGCCGTACGACGACGGGGCACGGACAGGCAGAACCTGTCCGTGCCCCGTCGTCGTACGGCTACTGCGGCGCGCGTCAGTGCGCCTGGGCCCCCTGCGGCGTCGCCGGGGTGATCCCCAGGGTCGTCGCGTACAGCGAGAGGACGAGCTTGCCGATGGCCGGGTAGGCGCCGAGCGGCTCGGCGGTCGCGCAGCCGGCCTCCTTGGCCGCGGCGTCCAGCAGCCCCGCGTCGATCTCGGGGCCCACCAGGTACGGCGCGAGCGCGAGCTGCGCGGAGCCCGAGTTCTGCAACTGTGCCGCGATGGAGGCGACCGAACCCTCCACGTCCAGGGCCGCGGCCATCACCGGCACGGCGAGGCGGGCTGCCAGCAGCATTCCGGTGATCCCGGCGGCCTGTACGGCCTCCTCGCCGCCCACCGTGGCCAGCACGATGCCGTCGGCGGCGGTGGCCACGGTGAAGAGCCTCGCGCGGTCGGCGCGGGCCAGGCCGGCCTCCGAGAGGCGCACGTGCAGTGCCTCGGCGAGCAGCGGGTGCGGACCCAGCACATCGGTCAGCTCGGCCTGTGTGCCGCTGTCCATGACCGCCTGCCGTATGCGCCGGATCATGGCGCTGTCCGGGCCGGCGAGCAGCGGCACCACGACGGCGGACGGGCCCGAGGGCTCGGGGACCTCACGGCCCGCGGCGGTGGCCTGCTCGTAGCGCGCGGTGCGCTCGGCGGCGGCATGGGTGAGTACGGAGGCAAGGGTGGGATATTCGGCGTCGTCGCCGTCTAGGTAACCGATCTGCGCGTTCAGGCCGGGCAGCTCGGAACGGGCGATGCTGATGACTTCCTCGGCCAGGCTGCGCGAGGCCGGGGAAGGAGTACCGGGAAGGGCGAGAACGAGCGCGGCAGCGCCCTCAGGTGCGACCACGGGCTCCGGGCGGCGGTGCCGTCCGGACTGGCGAGGTCGCGGCATTCGTACAGGCAGGCCGGAAGCGGGCCCAGTGGGGGTGCTCATGGCGCCGCATGCTACTGGTTTTGGGTGCCCCTCTGTTCGGGGAGGGGGCGGTCAGGCGTTATCTGTCCGTATATGTCTGTTGAGCGGCATAGCGGGTGACTGACCTGCTCTGTCCCGACAGTCGATCGGTCGAATCGCCTACGTTACTCCCGGTACGAACAGCAGGGACGGGTGGGGCGGCAGTCGCAGCCCCGGTCCGGCGAGGCTCCGGGCGATCTCCAGGGCACCGTGCAGCGGGTCGCCCTCCGCCGGGACCACGCGCGCCTGCGGAACCTGCCGGGCCAGCTCCCTGTGCAACGGCCCGAGAAGGGGCTCGCCCATGCGGAACAGCCCACCGGTCAGAGCGATTTCGTAACCGCCGGGACGGGATCCTGCGGGGCGGGGACACACCGCGGCCGCCGCCTCGGCGACATGCGCCGCGGCCTCCCGCAGGATCCGCGCCGCGACCTCGTCCTCGGCGGCGCAGGCCCCGACCTCGGGGGCGAAGGAGGCCAGCAGTGCGGGACGGTCCGTGCGCGGATAGAGGAGGCCCGGCAGCCCGGTGGCCGGACCGTGGACCGCCTCGAGCCGGGCCAGCAGCGCCGGTGAACCACCGCGCCGTCCGTCGTGGGCCCGCATCGCGGCATCGAGTCCGGCCCGGCCGATCCAGGCGCCGCCACCGCTGTCCCCCAGGAGATGGCCCCAGCCGTCCGCCCTGCGCCACGACGTCAGGTCGGTGCCGAGCGCGATCATGCCCGTGCCGCCCGCGACGACCGCGCCGGGCCGCCCGCCCAGGGCTCCGGCGTAGGCGGTCACGGCGTCGGCGGCGAGCGCGATACGCCGTACACCCAGGGAGCCGGCGAGGGCCTGCGGCAGCGTGGACCGCAACTGGTCGCCGAGGGTCGCCATTCCGGCCGCTCCGACGGCCGCGGCGGCGACTGCCGCCCCGGGGCCCGCCTGTTCCAGCAGCCTGCCGACGGCGGGCAGCACCTGCTCCAGCAGATGACCGGCGTCGATGCCGTCCGCACCCGTCCGTACCGGCTCGGCGCAGACGGTGGTGAAGGCCGCGCGTCCAGTGTCCGCCGGTGCGAGGGCCACGCGAAGCCCGGAGCCGCCCGAGTCGACGCCGAGGACGAACCCGCCGGCGCTCACGGCAGTCGCCGCCGTGCTCGGTCACCGCACGTCACGGACACCGCTGTCGGTGGACGAATGCCTGCGCGCCTCATGCATGCTCTCCGGGGGAGTGGAGGACTGACGACGACCGGCACCCTACCGTCGGGTGCCACCCCGTCGGGCCGCATGATCACCCGGAGCCGTGTGGGCCGGTAGAGTGACGGTTGTGGCAGCGCGACCGTTGAACGAACTTGTGGAGCCCGGCTGGGCGAAGGCGTTGGAGCCCGTGGCGGGCCGCATCGCCGAGATGGGCAATTTCCTCCGTGCCGAGATCGGAGCGGGCCGCACCTATCTTCCTGCGGGGAAGAACGTGCTGCGCGCCTTCCAGCAGCCCTTCGACGACGTACGTGTCCTGATCGTGGGTCAGGACCCCTACCCGACGCCGGGGATGGCCATCGGACTCAGTTTCGCGGTGGCGCCCGATGTCCGGCGTCTGCCGGGCAGCCTGGAGAACATCTTCAGGGAACTGCACTCCGACCTCGGTCTTCCCCGGCCGTCCAACGGGGACCTGACGCCGTGGACGCAGCAGGGGGTGCTCCTGCTCAACAGGGCGCTGACCACGGCGCCGGGCAAACCCGCCGCTCACCGCGGCAAGGGCTGGGAGGAAGTGACCGAACAGGCGATCCGGGCCCTGGCCGCACGGGGCAAGCCCATGGTGTCCGTGCTGTGGGGGCGGGACGCCCGCAACGTCCGGCCGCTCCTCGGTGACCTGCCCGCGGTCGAGTCTGCCCACCCGTCCCCGATGTCGGCGGACCGGGGCTTCTTCGGATCGCGCCCCTTCAGCCGCACCAACGATCACCTGGAGCGTGCCGGGGAGAAGCCGGTGGACTGGCGTCTGCCGTGAGCGGTGCCGCGGGGAAGGGCGCACACGCCGGGTTCCCGGCCCGGCGCCTCGCATAGGTTCCCGTTCCGGGGGCAGGAGACCCTTCGACCCGAGCTCCTGAGGCACACCCCCCCCGTGTCTCCGCGAGCACCCGGCCCCATCGGCATCCCCCTGCCGGTGGGGCCGTTCTCTTCTCCGCCGGTGCGAAGACCCGGGAGCCGCGGGCAGGGCCCGGAGCCCGTACGGGTGGCGCCCCGGCCGTGTGTAGCCCGGACGCGGGACACCGCTTCGACGGGTCGCCCCCGCCGGGCGGCGCGGCTGTTAGCGTCCCCACTCCACCGGACCTGCCGGGCCGGCCGCAGCCGTCGCCGCGGCAGAAGCAGCAGAGGAGTGGTGTCCCATGCGTGTCCTCCTGGTCGGCGCAGGGGGCGTGGGTACGGCGATCACCCGGATCGCGGCCCGTCGCCCCTTCTTCGAGTACATGGCGGTCGCCGACTACGACGTGGCCCGTGCGGAGAGCGCCGTCGCGGCTCTCGCGGAGAGCGGTGCCCGTTTCGGCGCGCTCCGGCTGGACGCCTCGGATCCCGCAGCCGTGCGCGCCGCCCTCAAGGACCACCGGTGCGATGTGCTGCTCAACGCCACGGACCCCAGGTTCGTCATGCCCCTGTTCGAGGCGGCCCTCGCCCACGGCGTGCACTATCTCGACATGGCCATGTCCCTGTCCCGGCCGCACCCGACCCGCCCCTACGAGAAGTGCGGCGTCAAGCTCGGGGACGCGCAGTTCGAGCGCGCGGCCGACTGGGAGGCCGCCGGACGGCTCGCACTGGTCGGGATGGGCGTGGAGCCGGGCCTGTCGGACGTGTTCGCCCGGTACGCCTCCGACGAACTGTTCGACGAGATCGAGGAGATCGGGATCCGTGACGGCGCCGATCTGACGGTGGAGGGCTACGACTTCGCCCCGTCCTTCAGTATCTGGACGACCATCGAGGAGTGCCTGAACCCACCGGTCGTCTACGAGGAGGGCCGGGGCTGGTTCACCACCGAACCCTTCAGCGACCCGGAGGTCTTCGATTTCCCGGAGGGCATCGGGCCCGTCGAGTGCGTCAACGTCGAGCACGAGGAGGTGCTGCTCGTCCCGCGCCGGCTCGATGCCCGGCGCGTCACGTTCAAGTACGGGCTGGGCGACGAGTTCATCGGGGTGCTGCGCACGCTGCACAAGCTGGGTCTCGACCGTACGGAACCCGTGTCCGTGAAGAGCGGTACCGGCAACGCCAGGGTCTCGCCCCGCGACGTGGTGGCGGCATGTCTGCCCGATCCGGCCGGGCTCGGTGAGCGCATGCACGGTAAGACGTGCGCGGGCACGTGGGTGAAGGGCGTCAAGGACGGGCGGCCCCGTGAGGTCTACCTGTACCACGTGGTCGACAACCAGTGGTCGATGCGCGAGTACGGCTCCCAGGCCGTGGTCTGGCAGACGGCGATCAACCCCGTCGCCGCCCTCGAACTCGTCGCGAGCGGTGCCTGGGGCGGCACCGGGGTACTGGGACCCGAGGCCATGCCACCCCGGCCGTTCCTCGACCTGCTGACCGAGTACGGCGCCCCGTGGGGCATGCGCGAGCAGTGACGGGACCGGTGCGCACGAACGGCCCGGGACGGCCCGGCCGGACGTGCGCGCCGGGAACGGCCTCCCTAGCATGTGGAAGGAAATATTCCGCCTTTACTTCAGGCCTGTGACCCGAGTGAGGGAGCATGGCAGAGGACAGTGCCGGATCAGCGCCTCCGGCAACCTTGAAGCCGGACGCGATCGGTTTCGTCGACGCGCTGGTCATCGGACTGAACGCCACGTCCCCCGCCTACTCGGTGGCGGCGGTGATCGGTCCGATCGTCGCGCTCGTGGGCATCTACGCACCCGGGGCCCTCTTCGCCTCCTTCGTGCCGATGCTCCTCATCGCGTCGGCCTTCTACTACCTGAACAAGGCCGACCAGGACTGCGGGACGACGTTCTCCTGGGTGACGCGCGCCATGGGGCCGTGGACCGGATGGCTCGGCGGCTGGGCGATCGCGATGACCGGTGTGCTCGTGGTGGGCTCACTGGCGGACATCGCCGTCAGCTTCGGACTCCTGGCCGTCGGACTCGACAGCTGGGCCGAGAACACCTTTGTCCGCCAACTGCTCACCGTGCTGCTGATCCTGGTGATGACCGGTCTGTGCGTCATCGGGACCGAGCTGTCCGCCAAGGTCCAGAACGTCCTGATCCTGGCTCAGGTGGCGTTCCTCCTGGTGTTCGTGATCGTCGCCCTCTACCGCGTCTACGCGGGCACGACGTCCTTCGACTCCGTCAGACCCTCGGCCGAGTGGCTCAACCCCTTCGGGGCGGGCGGCGCGGCGCTGACCAGTGGTCTGCTGCTGGGCGTGTTCATCTACTGGGGCTGGGAGTCGGCGGTCAACCTCACCGAGGAGGTCGAGGACTCCGCGAGCGCTCCCGGGAAGGCCGGTGTGTGGTCGACGGTCATCCTGCTGGTGACCTACCTGTCCGTCGGCTTCGCGGTCGTCGCGTTCGCCGGAACGGCGTACCTGGCGGAGAACGCCGGGGAGGAGGAGTTCATCTTCGCCCTGCTCGCCCGCGAGGTCATGGGGGGCTGGGACTGGATCGTGCTGCTCGCGGTCGCGACGTCGGCGCTCGCCTCGACGCAGACCACCATCATCCCGGCGTCGCGCACCGCGCTCTCCAT
The DNA here is from genome assembly GCF_030719215.1 of Streptomyces sp. Alt3. NCBI lineage: Bacteria > Bacillati > Actinomycetota > Actinomycetes > Kitasatosporales > Streptomycetaceae > Streptomyces > Streptomyces glycanivorans. Next base: position 7,546,666 of record NZ_CP120983.1, read on the forward strand.
GGCCCGGCGCAGGGCGCTCCCCGCTCACTTCGCCCGGATCAGCCCGCGCTTCCGTACGCCCGACGTGAGCACGTGGTGGGTGGCCGCCATCGCCATCGCCTGGTATCTCGTCGTCAGCCAGATCAGCGAGAACGCCCTATTCGACTCGCTGACCGCGCTGTCCCTGCTCATCGCCTTCTACTACGCGCTCACGGGCGTGGCGTGCGCCGTCTACTACCGTCGTCATCTGACGGAGAGCGTGCGCAACTTCCTCCTCATCGGCCTCGGCCCGGTGGTCGGGGCAGGTCTGCTGGCCTGGCTGCTCGTCCGGTCGGTCATGGATATGTCCGACCCGGCGAACTCCTACAGCGGAACGTCCTGGTTCGGGCTCGGGCCCCCACTCGTCATCGGCATCTGCATCAGCCTCATCGGTGTGGTGATCATGGTCGTGCTGCGCTTCCGCTCGCCGTCGTTCTGGAACGAACGCAGAGGCGTCGTCGACCCGGGCCTCGTGCACGGCAAGGAGTCCTGAGATGTCCGTGGTCCTCGGATACGACGAGTCGCCGGGCGCGGCGCGTGCCCTGCGGGTGGCGATCGACGTGGCTTCCGCGTTCGACGAGCGGCTCGTCCTCGTCTACGGGGCGGCGCCGCCCGGTCCCACCGGTGAGGAGTACCGGGCCCACTACGAGGCCATCGCCCAGGCCGGGCGCACGGGTCTGGAGCACGCGGTCGCCTCGGCCGAGGCGGCCGGTGTGCCGGCCATGGTCGAGGTCATCGACCTGAGCCCGGCGCAGGCCCTGATCGAAGCCGCCTCACGGTACGGGGCGAGGGTCATCGTGGTGGGCAGCTGGGGCGAGAGCCCGATCCGGGGGGCGCTGCTCGGCTCCACCCCGCACAAGCTCCTGCACCTGTCGACCGTTCCGGTGCTCTGCGTGCCGACCGAGGTGTGACACGCCGACAGGTGGGGCGGGCGTTCGACGCCGTGGATCTGCGCACCCACCCTCCGGCCGCCCCCGCTCCGTCGGCGGGCCCGTGCCCCCGTCAGCCGATCACCGCCGCCCGGACGCAGAGCACGTCCGGCAGGTGCGAGACGAGCTGCTGCCAGCTGTCGCCGTCGTCCGCGCTCGCGTACACCTCGCCGTTGCGGTTGCCGAAGTAGACGCCTGCCGGGTCTGCGTCGTCCGTGCAGAGCCCGTCCCGCAGCACGGTGCCGTAGTGGTCGCCGTCCGGAAGGCCTCGGGTCAGGGGCTCCCAGGTCTCGCCCGCGTCCCGTGTGCGGTACACGCGGCAGCGATGGCCGGCCGGGACGCGGTCGGCGTCGGCGTTGATCGGGAAGACGTAGAAGGTGTCCGCGCGGTGCGGGTGCGCGGCGGCGGCGAAGCCGAAGTCCGACGGCAGACCGGCGCCGATGTCCTTCCAGCGCTTCCCGCCGTCGTCGCTGCGGAACACGCCCCAGTGGTTCTGCAGGTAGAGGCGGTCGGGGTCCGCGGCGTCCCGGGTGACCTTGTGCACGCACTGGCCGAACTCGGGATCGGGGTCCGGAAGGAAGACGGCCGAGACGCCCTTGTTGGAGGGATCCCAGCGCTCACCGCCGTCCTCGGTGCGGAAGACGCCCGCCGTGGACACGGCGACGGTCACCGCCCGGGCGTCCCTCGGGTCGGTCAGGATGGTGTGGAGGCCTTCGCCGCCCCCGCCCGGAACCCACCTGGACCGGGTCGGGTGCTCCCAGAGCGGCCTGACCAGTTCGAAGGACTCGCCGCGGTCGTCCGACCGGAACAGCGCGGCCGGTTCGGTCCCCGCGTAGACGACGTCCGGGGCCTCCGGGCCGGCGGGGTGCAGCTGCCAGACCCGCTCCAGCGACGCGTCGGTGAACTGCGGGAACTTCACCGCGGGTTGCTTCGGCTCCACCCAGCTCGCGCCCAGGTCGTCGGAGTGGAAGACCGACGGCCCCCAGTGCGCGCTGTCCCCGCCGACCAGGAGTCTGGGTGTCCCCCCGCGGGTGTCGATCGCGATGGAGTAGATCGCCTGGGCGTTGAAGTGCGGATCACCGAACTCCCATGTCCCGCCGCGTCTGCGGCCGAGGAAGAGCCCTTTGCGGGTGCCTACGGTGAGCAGTACGTCGGTCATGACAGGACCTTCCCGATACGCCGTTGTGCCGGATACGGATCAGTCTGCACCCCGCCACTGACAACGGCCCGTAGCGACGGCACCGGCCCCGGACCGCAGCGGTCGTGGAGGAGCACCGGCCGGGCCGCGCGCCTCATCCGCCGGGCCGGGCCGCAGCGGCCCCGGGGCGTCAACGGGGTCCGCCCCTCCGCGTGTCCGGGTCAGCAGGCGGGGGTCATGCCGCGCCTTACCGGTGTGCGGGCGGAGCCGTGCTGCTGCGGACCACCAGGCTCGTCGCCAGGTCGACCCGGGTGGTCGCGGGCTGCCTGCCACGGCCGAGGTCCAGGACCAGCCGGGCCGCGGTCTCGGCCATCTCTATGAGCGGCTGGCGCACCGTGGTCAGCGGCGGACCGATCCAGCGGGTGAGGGGCAGGTCGTCGAAGCCGACCACGCTGAGGTCCTGAGGGATCCGCAGCCCCAGCTCGCGTGCCGCCTCGTAGACACCGAGCGCCTGGAGGTCGTTCCCGGCGAAGATCGCGGTGGGAGGTTCGGGCAGCCGCAACAGCTCGAGGGCGGCCGTGTAACCGTCCTCGTGGTTGAACTCGCCCTCCCGGACCAGCGCGGGGTCCATCGGCACGCCGGACGTCTCCAGGGCGGCGCGGTAGCCGTCCAGCCGCGCGCGGCTGCACATCATGCGGGCCGGCCCGCCGATGATGCCCACGCGCCTGTGCCCCAGGCCTGTCAGATGCCGGGTGGCAGCGAGACCGCCCTGCCAGTTCGCAGCCCCCACCGACGGGATGTCGTCACCCGGGTCACCCGCCGGATCGACGACGACGAAGGGGATGGAGCGGCTGGTCAGCTGGGCGCGCTGTGCCGCGTCGAGGTCCGAGAGCACCAGGATCACTCCGGCCGGGCGGCGGGCCAGGACACCGTCCACCCACGTCTGGCCCGGGGTGAGCCGGCCCGCGCTCTCCGAGAGGACCAGGCTGAGGCCCTCCTCCCTGGCGACGTTCTCGACGCCCCGGACGACCTCCATGGCCCAGGCGCTGTCCAGCTCGTGGAAGACCAGGTCGATGAGCTGGGACTGCTGGGAGGCACCACGCCTGCGGCGGTAGCCGTGGCGCAGCAACAGCACCTCCACCTTCGTGCGCGTGCCGGGGGCGACGTCGGCGCGGCCGTTCAGCACCTTCGAAACTGTCGGAGCCGAAACTCCGGCCGCTCGGGCGATCTCTGCCAGCGTGGCGGTGCTCTCCGACGACTCGTCGGCGGACGCCTTCTCCTGTGGGGACTGGACCTTTGCAGGGCTCATGCATGAATCGTAGCTCCCCCGCCGTCCTGAAATCGCGTGTGGACAGGGTTCGTAAATCCTTGCTCCTGCCCTCTTGACTGGTCCGAAACACGACCGTACGGTTCCGGCAACATTCGAAAGGCACGCCGAAACATTCGACAGAGGGTGCGGTCATGCGGTCGGGGATTTTCACTCAGGGCACACGTACGACGAGATGGGCCGCGGCGGGTGCGGCGATGGTCATGGCCGGAGTGCTGGCCGGCTGCGGATCGGGAGGCGGCGGGAGCGACAGCGGAACCATCACCGCCTACGTCTACGGCGACGACGCCGTCAAGGTTCAGCAGGCCGCGGTCGACACCTTCAACAAGACCTCGAAGGTCAAGGTCAAGCTGGTGTCGGTTCCCGGCACCGACTATGTGAACAAGCTGCGCAGCGCCATGGGATCACCCAGCGCCCCCGACGTCTTCTTCAACTGGGGCGGCGGCTCCATCAAGCCGTACGTCGACTCCGAGGACCTGGTGGACCTGACGTCGACGATCAAGAACGATGCCACCCTCAAGGACGGCTTCCTCCCGTCGATCATGACCGCCGGCGGTCTCGAGGGGAAGGTCTACGGGGTACCCATGCGCGGCATGCAGCCCGTGATGCTCTTCTACAACAAGACCCTCTTCGCCGAGCACGACATCGAGCCGCCCAGGACCTGGGAGGACCTCCAAACGGCCATCACGACCTTCAAGGCCGCCGGCATCACCCCGTTCGCGCTCGGCGGGTCGGACAAGTGGCCCGAACTCATGTGGATGGAGTACCTGCTGGACCGGATCGGCGGCCCCGAGGTCTTCCGGAAGATCCAGGACGGCGACACCCAGGGATGGGGCGACCCGGCGGTGCTCGAGACGGCCCGGACCGTCAAGGAACTGATCGACGACGGCGCGTTCGGCAAGAACTTCAACTCCGTCGACTACGGCAACGGCGGAGCGCCGACCCTCCTCAACAAGGGCAAGGCCGCCATGCACCTCATGGGCTCGTGGGAGTACTCGACCCAGCTGGGCAAGGCCCCCGAGTTCGCGAAGAAGGACCTCGGCTGGACCGCCTTCCCGACGGTCGCCGGCGGAGTGGGGGACCCCGCGAACGTGGTGGGCAACCCCACCAACTACTGGTCGGTCAACGCCCGGACCAAGCACAAGGAAACCGCCGTCGCGTTCCTGAGGACGATGGCGTCGCAGACCTACGCGCAGGCCCTCGTCGACAACGGCGACGTCCCCACCACCTCCGGCGCGGCCTCGATGCTGAGCGGTTCGCCCAACCCGCAGTTCGCCACCGACCAGTACGAGATGGTGCGGAAGGCCCCGAGCTTCACCCTCTCGTGGGACCAGGCACTCGAAGCCCAGTACGCCACGCCGCTGCTCACGGAGATCAGCAAGCTGTTCGCCGGCAAGACGACCCCCGAGCAGTTCGTCGAAGCGATGAAGGCCGCGAAGTAACCATGCCGCACCACACTCCGGTCGCGAGGAGGCACGGAGACAGGAAGGCGGCCGTCGGTGACGTCGGCCGCCCGCCGGTCGCCTGGGCCGTCCCCGGCATCCTCTTCTTCGCCGTCTTCGCGATCGTCCCCCTGGCGATCGCCGTCTACCTCTCCTTCTGCACCTGGGACGGGCTCGGCTCCCCGGCCCCGACAGGGCTGGACAACTGGTCCCGGCTGTTCAGGGACTCCGAGTTCGGCCAGGCCGCCTGGCTGAGCCTCGTGCTCACCACGATCAGCTGGGTCTTCCAGACCCCGGTGGCCCTGCTGTTGGGCGTGTGGGCGGCGGGTCGTCAGCGCAGCCGCGCGTTCCTGTCGGCGATCTTCTTCATCCCGCTGCTGCTCTCCACCACCGCGATCGCGATGCTCTTCCACGCCCTGCTGGACCCGAATTTCGGTGTGATCCGGACGATCGGCCCCTGGCTCGGCATCGACCCCGCCGTCATGGGATCGTCCACCGGCGCCCTGCTCGTCGTCGCCTTCGTCGGCGGCTGGCAGTTCATGCCGTTCCACACGCTGATCTACCAGGGTGGCGCCCGGCAGATCCCCGAAGTCCTCTACCAGGCCGCCTCCATCGACGGCGCCGGGACGGTGAGGCAGTTCTTCCACATCACTCTGCCGCAGCTGCGCCACACGATGACGACCTCGTCGGTCCTGATGATCGTCGGCTCGCTGACCTACTTCGACACGGTGCTCATCATGACCAAGGGCGGACCCGGCACGGACACGACGATCCTGCCCTACCTGATGTACCGGACCGGCTTCCAGACCTACGACCTCGGCTACGCGGCGGCCATCGCCACCGCACTGGTCGTCGTGGCCACCGGTATCTCGCTGCTCATGGTCCGCCTCAGCGGCTTCGGGTCCATGCGGTCCACCCGGGAAGGTATGTGACGAGATGTCGATCGACACCCGCGCCGCTGCGCCGCAGCACCGCACGACACCTGCCGCGCCGCGCCGTGGCCGCCCGGCCCGCCGGCGCAGGCTCCTGGGCAACCCGGTGGCCGGATTCGGCCCGCTGATCTGGCTCCTCGTCGTCCTGGTGCCGCTCTACACCCTGGTCTCCGCTTCGCTGATGCGTCAGGACGAGGCGCTGAACGGCGACCCGCTGGCGATCCCGACGGACCCGACGTTCGAGAACTACCGCACCGTGCTGGACAGCGGATTCCTCACACTGATCGGGAACACCGCGCTCGTGGCGGTGGCCACGGTGGCCATCGTGCTGGTGCTCTCGGTCCCGGTGGCCTACGTGGCGGTGCGCACCCGCAGCCGCCTCTCGTCGCTCGCCTTCCGCACCTTCCTGCTCGGCGTGGCGATCCCGGCGCAGGCGGTCATCGTCCCGCTCTACCTGATGATCGGGAAGCTGGGGCTGTACGACACCCTGTGGGCGATCATCCTGCCCACCGCGGCGTTCGCGATGCCCGTCGCCGTCCTCGTGCTCAGCGGCACGATGCGTGACGTCTCCGAGGAGATGTACGAGGCGATGGCCCTCGACGGTGCCTCGCCCGTACGCATGCTGTGGCAGTTGGCCGTTCCGCTCTCCAGGGCGGGGATCAGCACCGTCGCGATCTTCTCCGCGCTGCAGGCGTGGAACGGCTTCCTGTTCCCGCTGATCCTCACCCAGTCGGAGGAGCGGCGCGTACTGACACTGGGACTGTTCAACTTCATGAGCCAGTTCGGAGTGAACATCCCCGCGGTGCTGGCAGCGATCGTCCTCTCCGTCATACCCATCTTCGCCGTGTACCTCGTGGCCCGGCGGGCGCTGATCAACGGACTGATGGGGGTGGGCGGCAAGTAGCACACCGACGCCGCCCCGGACCACAGCACTCATGAGAGGAACCTCTGCCGTCATGGCAATCCACCCTGCCCCGCAGGCCCGTCAGGCCGATCCGCCCCCCGCCGTCGACGGCCCGTGGCGCGACCCCTCGCTCGACCCCGAGGTGAGGGTGGCCGACCTGGCGGCCCGGATGACGCTCGAGGAGAAGGCCGCCCAGCTGTACGGGATCTGGGTGGGCGCCGACGCCGAGGGCGACGGAGTCGCACCGCACCAGAACGACATGGTCGACCCGGTGGACTTCGAGGACATCACCACCCGCGGACTCGGCCAGCTCACCCGTCCGTTCGGCTCCGCCCCGGTGGACCCGGGAGTCGGCGCCGTCTCGCTGGCCCGCGCCCAGGCCAGGATCGTGGAGGCGGGCCGGTTCGGTGTCCCGGCGCTCGCCCACGAGGAGTGCCTGGCCGGCTTCACCGCCTGGGGTGCCACCGCCTACCCGGTGCCGCTGGCCTGGGGGGCGGCCTGGGACCCGGAGCTGGTCGCCGAGATGGCGCACCGCATCGGCAGCGACATGCGTTCGGTGGGTGTCCACCAGGGCCTCGCCCCGGTCCTGGACGTGGTGCGTGACCTGCGCTGGGGCCGTGTCGAGGAGACCATCGGCGAGGACCCCTACCTGGTCGCGACCATCGGCACGGCGTACGTCCGCGGACTGGAGTCCTCCGGGGTCGTCGCCACGCTCAAGCACTTCGCGGGCTACTCGGCTTCGGCCGGCGCACGCAATCTCTCCCCGGTGCGTGCCGGAGCCCGGGAGATGGCCGACGTGATCCTCCCGCCGTTCGAGATGGCGGTCCGTGAGGGAGGCCCACGCTCGGTGATGCACTCGTACGCCGAGATCGACGGAGTGCCCGCCGCGGCCGACCCGGCCCTGCTCACCGGCCTCCTCAGGGACACCTGGGGCTTCACCGGAACGGTCGTCGCCGACTACTTCGGCATCGGCTTCCTGGAGACCCTGCACCGGGTGGCCGAGAGCCGCGGCGACGCCGCCCGTCTCGCACTGACGGCGGGAGTGGACGTCGAGCTCCCCACCGTACGCAGCTACGGGGACGAACTGGTGGCCGCCGTACGCGACGGACTCGTGGCCGAGGAACTGGTGGACCGCGCCCTGCGCCGGGTCCTGCTGCAGAAGTGCGAGCTCGGCCTGCTCGATCCGGACCGGGAGGTCCTGCCCGCCGCGCTCGACGGGGTGGATCCGGAGCAGGCGCGCGGCAGCGTGGACCTCGACCCTCCGCGCAACCGTGCCCTGGCCCGGCTGCTCGCCGAACGCTCCTGCGTGCTGCTGGCCAACCCCGGTGGCGCGCTCCCGCTGGCCGGCACCGGACGGATCGCGGTGGTGGGGCCCCGCGCCGACGACCCGCTGGCCATGCTCGGCTGCTACTCCTTCCCGAGCCACGTCGGGGTCCAGCACCCCGACGCACCCATGGGCATCGTCGTGCCGACGGTGCTGGAAGCGCTCCGCGAGGAGTTCCCCGGCGTGGACGTCGACCACGCGCAGGGCTGCGAGGTGGACGGCACGGACGCCTCCGGGATCGAAGGCGCCGCGGCGCTGGCTGCCGGGGCGGACGTCTGTGTGGCCGTGCTCGGGGACCGGGCCGGACTGTTCGGCCGCGGAACCTCCGGTGAGGGCTGCGACGCCGCCGACCTGGCGCTGCCCGGTCTCCAGGGCGAACTCCTGGACGCACTGCTCGCCACCGGGACCCCGGTGGTCCTGGTGCTGCTGACGGGCCGTACGTACGCCCTCGGCGGGCGGGCGGACCGGCTGGCCGGTTGTGTGCAGGCGTTCTTCCCCGGCGAGGAGGGCGGGCCGGCGCTCGCGGGCGTGCTCTCGGGACGGGTCAACCCCTCCGGCCGGCTGCCTCTGGGTGTGCCCGACGGCCCCGGCGGTCAGCCGTGGACGTATCTGCAGCCGCCGCTCGGCCGGGCCAACGGGGTCAGCAACCTGGACCCGACCCCGCTCTACCCCTTCGGCCACGGGCTCTCGTACACCTCGTTCGCCTGGGAGGCCGGTGCGGACGTGCCGGCCGAGCTGCCCACCGACGGGGAGACCGACCTCGCGATCACGGTGCGTAACACCGGCGACCGCGACGGCGCCGAAGTCGTCCAGCTCTACGCCCACGATCCGGTCGCCCAGACCACGCGGCCCGAGGCCCGGCTGATCGGATACGCCCGGGTTCAGCTGGCGGCGGGGGAGTCCCGCAGGGTCGGGTTCCGCTTCCACCCGGACCTGGTCTCGTTCACCGGGGCCGGGGGACGCCGGATCGTCGAACCCGGCGCCCTGGAGCTGCGCTTCGCCACCTCCAGCGACATCGCGGACGTCAAGCACACGGTGCGGCTGCGCCTCACCGGGCCCGAGCGCACCGTCGACCACCGGCGCCGCCTGGTCTGCGCCACGTCCGTCGACGAGCCGGCCGCACCGAAGTGAGTGCGGACGCGGCGCCCGAGGGGCGGGCCGGGTGGAGCCGAAACTTTCGGAGACACCCGCCGGCAGGGCACGGCCGACCCGACGTGGTACTCCAGAACCTCGTGGTGGGCGACGGCGGCATCCAGCCCGGCCGTCCGGGCCCGCCGGGAAGTCTCCGGCCGAGCTGACCGGAGCAGGACGAGGAGGCGACAGGAATGGGTATCGAGATCCAGGACCCCGAGGGGCGCGGCGCGACGCTGGAGGTGGCCCCCGGGCCCGCGGAAGGGCCTCTTCAGGTCGGCATCGTGATCGGCGGCCCGTCGGCACGCACCTCCTGGTCCTGCACCCCGGCCGCCGCCCGGGAACTCGCCGCGGTCCTCGTCACGGCGGCGGCCGAGGCGGAGAGCGCCCGGGAGTCGGAGCCCGTCACCGTCGCGGCCCGCGATCTCCTGCGGGGCGACGTACGGGACGGGGACCGGCTCATGACGGTGGAGGCCGTCAGGGCGGACGGTGCGAACGTCCAGGTGACCTGGACATCCGGAGCCGGACGCAGCTGGAGCCAGATGTACGAGGCCGATGCCGCTGTCCGGCTCCGGCGCAGGCTGCGACCGGGGACTCGGCAGACCGGTTCATAGTTCGAAGGAAGTCGTAGTACGGCAAGTGTCGTAGTACGGCGAGTTTCGTAGTACGGTGAAGCTCGTACGAAACGACGGCCCGGCGCGCCCGGGCCGTCCTGCCGCCCGTAGCCTCCCGCGGAATCGGAGCCCCTTGTGAGTGCACTGTTCGAGCCCTACGCCCTGAGGTCGCTGACCGTTCCCAACCGCGTCTGGATGGCGCCGATGTGCCAGTACAGCGCCGCGGCGTCCGGCCCCGACGCCGGAACGGCCAACGACTGGCACTTCTCCCACTACACGGCGCGCGCGGCAGGCGGAACCGGCCTCGTGCTGGTCGAAGCCACCGCCGTCAGCCCCGAGGGCCGGATCAGCGCCGCGGACCTGGGCATCTGGAACGACCGTCAGGTGGACGCCTTCCGCCGCATCACCGCCTTCCTCGAAGGCCAGGGAACGGTGCCGGGAATCCAGCTGGCCCACGCCGGGCGGAAGGCGTCGACCGGCCGCCCCTGGCAGGGCGGCGGCCCCGTCGCCACCGACGACCCCGAGGGCTGGCAGCCCGTGGGCCCGAGCCCCCTCGCGTACGACGAGGGTCACACGGTGCCCACCGAGCTCAGCGCCGAGGACATCCAGCAGGTCGTGCGCCAGTTCGCCGACGCGGCCCGCCGGGCGCTCGACGCGGGATTCCGGGTCGCCGAGATCCACGGGGCGCACGGCTATCTGATCGGTGAGTTCCTCTCCCCGCACAGCAACCACCGCACCGACGCCTACGGCGGCTCCTTCGAGAACCGCACACGCCTCGCGCTGGAGGTCGTGGACGCCGTACGCGCGGTCTGGCCCGAGGAGCTGCCCCTCTTCTTCCGTATCTCCGCCACCGACTGGCTGACCGAGAACGCGGACGACCCCCGCGAGGGCTGGACCGCCGACGACACCGTCCGCTTCGCACGCGAGCTCCTCGCGCACGGCGTCGACCTGCTCGACGTCTCGACCGGGGGACTGGCGCCGAAGGCGCGGATCCCCGTGGAGCCGGGCTACCAGGTGCCGTTCGCCGAGCGCGTGCGCAAGGAGACCGGCCTCCCGGTCGGCGCCGTGGGGCTGATCACCGACCCCGTGCAGGCGGAGAAGATCCTCGCGGACGGCAGCGCCGACGCCGTCCTGCTCGGCCGCGAACTGCTGCGCGATCCCTACTTCGCCCGCAACGCGGCACGTGCGCTCGGCGGTGACGTCAGGGCGCCCGAACCGTACGGCTACGCGGTGTGACGCAGCGTCTGTGGGTACGCTGAGCGGCGATGTTCACTCCTCAGGGCCCCACGCTGCGCGAGCTGGCCGTACAGGCGCTCTCCTCGACGATGCGGGGATACGACCTGCTCGCACCGAAGTTCGACCGGACGCCCTATCGGACTCCGGACCGGGTGCTCGAAGCCGTAGCCGAAGCCGTGCGGCCCCTCGGGCCGTTCGGCCGGGGCCTGGACGTCTGCTGCGGCACCGGGGCGGGCGTGGACGTGCTGCGCGGGCTCTGCCGGGAGCGTGTCACCGGCGTCGACTTCAGCGCGGGCATGCTCGACGTCGCCCGGGGTGCGCACACCGGGGCCGCCGGAGGCCCGGTCGTGGACTGGGTCCGGGCGGACGCCCTGGCCCTGCCGTTCACCCGCGCCTTCGACCTGGCCCTGAGCTTCGGGGCGTTCGGCCATTTCCTGCCGGAGGAGCGTCCCGGGCTGTTCGGCCAGGTCCATGGCGCGCTCCGGCCGGGCGGGCTGTTCGTCTTTCCGGTCGGCGCCCCGCCCGCGGTGGGTTCCCGGGCGTACTGGTCGCTTCTCGGCTTCGACCTGGCCATGCGGGCGCGCAACGCCCTGTGGCGCCCGCCCTTCGTGATGTACTACCGCACCTTCCCGCTCGCGGGAGTGACGGACGACCTCGTGAGGACCGGATTCACGGTGCGGCTGCTGCCCCTGGAGGAGTTCGGCCGGAGACCCGACGGCAGCCCCCGCGTCCGGCTCGTGGTGGCTGCCCGTGCATAAAACTACGACGACTCTCGTACAATGGAGTCCCCTGTCCGAAGTGGAGCCACCGTGACGACGAACACCGCTCGCGTGCTCGCCCACCCCTCGCGTGACGAGATCCGCGTCGAGGGAGTGCTCCACGCGCTGGCCGATCCGATCAGGCTGCGGATCGTGCGCCAGCTGGCCGGAGCGGCGGACGAGCAGGCATGCTCCCGCTTCGACCTCCCCGTGTCCAAGTCCACCACCACGCACCACTTCAGGGTGCTCCGTGAGAACGGCGTCATCAACCAGTTCTACCGGGGCACGGCCAAGCTGAGCTGCGTACGGACCGAGGACCTGGACGTGCTCTTCCCCGGTCTGCTCGACAGCGTCCTGCGCGGAGCGGACCTGCAGGCCCGGCGCCTCGGCAGCGCCGACGCGTCCTCGGCGACACCGTCAGGGGCCGCCGCGGGCCGCGTCGAGCAGCCCTGACCAGTCGGGGATCTTCACCCGCCCACGTCCGAGCGAACGGCCCAGCGCCGACTCCGCGCGTTCGATGGAGAGCCATCCGTCCCACTCCACCGGCCGCAGCCCCTGGGACCGGAGAACCTCCAGCGGATCGGCGGGGACCTCCCGGCCGGCAAGGAGCGGCGCGTCCTCGACCAGCGAGGCGACGGTCTCCTTGGCACACGACCGGTTCGAGCCGATCACCCCGGTGGGGCCGCGCTTGATCCATCCGGCGACGTACTCCCCGGGCGACGTCCTGCCGTCCCTGACCACCCGGCCCGCCACATGGGGCACGGTGCCGTGCGCAGGGTCGAAGGGCAGCCCCCGCAGAGGCGTCCCCCGGTATCCCACTGCGCGCAGGACCAACTGCGCCTCGACGTCCTCGTACGCCCCGGTGTCCCGCACGCCCCCGGAACCGTCCGGAGCCGTCCGCGCGAACCGTACCCCCGCCACCCTGCCCTCACGCTCCAGCAGTTCGACCGGGCGCAGGAAGAACCGCAGCCGGATGCGGCGCTCCCCGTCGAGCGCGGCGCGCGGCGGGGCACCCGCCCACCCGCGCAGCACGTCCAGATTGCGCCGGACCACGGCGGGCAGCGGCTCCCCGGCGCACTCCGCCGAGGCGGCGTACGCCGGGTCGAGCGCCAGTTCCGCCCCGTCGACGACGATCCGTGCCCGGGGGAGCGCACCGAGCTCGCGCAGCTCCTTCGTGGTGAATCTGGCCGCCGAGGGGCCGCGCCTGCCGACGAGGTGCACCTCACGCACCCGGCTCGCGCCCAGCAGGTCGAGAGCGGCCCTCGGCACGTCCGTGCCCCGCAGTTCCGCAGCGCCGCGAGCCAGTATCCGGGCCACGTCGACCGCCACGTTGCCGACCCCGATCACCACCGCCGAGCGGGCCAGGAGGGCGAAGCCCCCGGCGGCCGCGTCCGGGTGGGCGCTGTACCAGGAGACGAACTCGGTGGCGGAGAAACTTCCCGGCAGCCCCTCCCCGGGAACGGAGAGCGGCCGGTCGGCCGCCGCCCCGACGCAGTAGACCACCGCGTGGTACAGCTCCTTCAGCCGGGCGGGTGACACCCCGCCGGCGCCGCCCACCTCGACATGGCCCGCGAAGGTGATCCGGTCGTCGTCCTCCAAAACCGTCCGCAGACTGCCCTGCAGAGACTTGATCTTCTCGTGGTCGGGCGCCACGCCGTAGCGGACCAGCCCGTACGGTGTGGGCAGCCGGTCCAGTACGTGCACCCGCACATCAGGCACCCGCGACTGCCGCAGCAGCTCCTGGGCCGTGTAGACCCCGCTGGGACCCGAACCGACGACGGCGACACGGAGCACGGCGTACCTCCTCCCGCAGGCTCCCTCCAGCATGGCACCGCAGGGGCGAGGCGGGGAGAGGCGCGCGGGCCCGGCCCCGCGACCCTGCGGAGCCCTCCCGGCCTCAGGCCATCAGCCCACGCATCCGGTCGATCTCCACGGTCTGCTGGGCGACGACGTCGTTGGCCATCTCCTCCACCAGGACGTTGTTGCCGTCCGCCAGGGCTTCGGTCGCCATGGTGACCGCACCCTGGTGGTGCGTGATCATCAGCTCGAGGAACATCCGGTCGAAGGCCTTCCCCCGCGTGGCGCGCAGCTCCTCGATCTGTTTGCCGGTGGCCATGCCGGGCATCGCGGAGTGGTCGTGCGACTCCTCGCGTCCGTCCCCGCCGTTGTTCTTCAGCCAGCCCTCCATCGCACCGATCTCCGGCTTCTGGGCAGCGGATATGCGCTGGGCGAGCCGTTCGACCGAGGAGGACGCCGCCCGTCCGGGGACGAGAGCGGTCAGCACCAGGGCCTGTTCGTGATGCTCGATCATCATGCGCGCGTAGCGGAAGTCGGCGGAGTTGGGGGTGTCGACCCCGGCGGCCTTCACCGCCTCCTCGGCCGACAGCGTCCTGGCCGGCTCACCGGGCTTTCCTGGTGCCACGATCGAAGGGCCCTCGTCCGCCCCGGCCTTCGCCTCGCCGCCCCCGTCGCAGCCGCCCAGGGCGAGAACAGCGGCCACGAGAGTGACCGTGAGGGCGGCCGGGCGCACGAGCCTGGTCCGACGGGGCATCAACACGGCTACCTCCATGGGCACATGAGTGTGTTGCAGACCGTCCTAACACCTACCACCGGCCAAAGATCAAAAACTTTCATTACGTCTCTGTTGCCATCTGTTGGTGTGTACATGAGAGGGACGATACTGCCGGGGTCCGATAGCCGTTCTTCGGAGAACGGAAACAAGGGAGGACGCAGTGACCTCGTTGCACACCACCAGCGTGCGGCGCAGACGTCTGGGTGTGGCGGCAGCCGCGGCCGGACTCATCGCCACGCTGTTCACGGCCGGACCCGCGGCCGCGACACCCGACCCGGGCGACACCGCCACCACACGCAGCGGTGTCTCCGTGAGTGAGCAGGCGGAAGCCAGAGCCGCCATCGAGAGCGGCGAGATACCCGGTGTGGACGAGATCGTCCACAGCGCGAACATCGAGCACCTCGCGAACGTCCCCAAGGACGCGCTTCAGGGGCTCAACACGGACCTGGCCTTCCAGGGCAGCTACGCCTACGCGGGAAACTACGACGGTTTCCGGATCTTCGACATCCGCAACCCGAAGAAGCCGAGGACCGTCGCCCAGGTCCTGTGCCCCGGCTCGCAGAACGACATCTCGGTCTCGGGGAACCTGCTCTTCCTGTCGACCGACTCCTCGCGCAGTGACAACTCGTGCGCCAGCACCACCCAGCCGGCCACGGAGAAGTCCTCCTGGGAGGGCATGAAGGTCTTCGACATCAGCGACAAGCGCAACCCGAAGTACGTCGCGGCGGTCGAGACCGCGTGTGGTTCGCACACCCACACGATCATCCCGGAGCGCAAGAACGTCTACGTGTACGTCTCGTCGTACTCGCCGAACGAGACGTTCCCGGACTGCCAGCCGCCGCACGACGGGATCTCCGTCATCAAGGTGCCGCGCAACGCTCCCGAGGACTCCCGGATCGTCAACTTCCCGGTGCTCTTCCCGGACGGCGGCAACCCGGGCGCGCCGACCAACCCCGGCGTCTCGAAGACCACCGGATGCCACGACATCACCGTTCTGCCGTCGAAGGACCTGGCAGCCGGCGCGTGCATGGGTGACGGTCTGCTGTTCTCCATCAAGGACCCGGAGAACCCCAAGATCATCGACCGGGTCCAGGACAACGTGAACTTCGCGTTCTGGCACTCCGCGACCTTCAACCAGGACGCCGACAAGGTCGTGTTCACCGACGAGCTCGGCGGCGGCGGCGCGGCGACCTGCAACGACGAGATCGGCCCGAACCGTGGCGCGGACGGTGTCTACGACATCAAGGGCCGGGGCGACCACCGCAAGCTGGTCTTCCGCAGCTACTTCAAGATCGACCGCCCGCAGGCGGACACCGAGGTCTGTGTCGCGCACAACGGTTCGATCATCCCGGTCAAGGGCCGCGACATCATGGTCCAGGCCTGGTACCAGGGCGGGATCTCCGTGTGGGACTTCACCGACTCCGCCAAGCCCAAGGAGATCGCCTACTTCGAACGCGGTCCGGTCTCCACGGAGGCGGTCACCACGGCCGGTCCGTGGTCGGCCTACTACTACAACGGCTACATCTACTCCAACGACATCGCCAAGGGCTTCGATGTCCTGAAGCTCAACGACCGGCGGACCGACCCGGCGAAGAAGGTGCGGCTGCCGGAGCTCAACGTGCAGACGCAGCCGGACTACTTCGGCCGCTGATCCAGGGGTTCGCCCCGCGCCTCGTGCGGTTCGCAGGCAGATGGGAAGAAGTGCCCCGCCGGGAGGTCTCCACCCGGCGGGGCACATCCGTCCCGTCGACCCGCGAGGGGACGCGCTGCAGCACTGTCACCGGCGATGCGTGGAGCACCGCGCCGGACGCGGCGGCCCGGTCGCTCAGGCGGCCGGCCGCACGCTCGTCCCCGCGGCAGCCGCCCACTCCACCAGCAGGCGCTGGTACTCCGTCTCGTCGTCCGGGGACAGCAGCCCGCCCGAACGCTGCCAGAGCGTGCGGATCTGTTCGTTGACCTCGGAGGCGGTGCGTACGGCGGCAGACGTGTTCGGGTACGGGGACATGTCCCCCAAACTAAACCCCTGCCGAGCCGTCGGACCCCCTTGCGGGCAGGGATATCCCTCACACCTTCTCCCGGAATCCTTCACGAGCGCCGGGGTCGCGCCGTCACCCGGCGGATCCCGTCAGCCCCAGCGCCCGGAGTCCGTCAGGCCGCTCCGTCACGGGCAGATGGTCGACGAAACGCACGTCACAGCCCACGGCGGCCGCACCCGCGTCCGCGTGGCGGTCGTCACCGACCATGACCACCTCCGCGGGATCACACCCCAGCAGCGAGCACGCCGTGCGGAACAGGCCCGGATCGGGCTTCTGGACGCCGTGTTCGTAGGACAGGACGTACACGTCGATCAGCTCGTCCAGGCCGTGCGCACGGAATACGGGGCGCAGGTCCCAGCCGATGTTGCTCACGACGCCGACCGCCGTGCCGTCACGGCGCAGCGAGCGCAGCACCTCCGCCGCGTCGGGGTACGGCCGCCAGGCGGCGGGGCTCATGTGGCGCTCGTACAGTGCCTCGTACAGGCCCGGATCCGGGAGGGCCGCCTGACGGGCCATGCCGGTGTAGGCCTCTCTGTGCTGACGGGCGCTGCTGTCGCGCTCGGCCCACACGGCTGTCAGCGACGGCGGGATCCTTTCGGGGCCCGGGCCTCCGGGAAGCGCTCCGGCCTCGGTCAGCCGGCGCGCGTAGCGCTCGAAGTCGGCCTGCCCCATGGCCGTGCCCCGCGCGTCGAGGACGGCACGCAGCCACGCGTCGACGGGCTCGATCCGGAAGAGGGTCCCGGAGAAGTCGAAAAGAACACCCTTGATCTGCATGAGCCGATCTTCGCCGCCCCCGGGGGGAAGCTACAAGCGGCTCTCCTCGTCACCGGCCTGCCGCCGGCTGTGACGGGTGTACCTGTCGTAGCCGGCCACGGAGAAAGCGACCAGGGTGCTTCCCAGCAGCACTCCGCCCACCACGTCGCTCAGCCAGTGCACGCCCAGGTAGACGCGTGTGAAGGCCACGCCGGTCACCGAGATCACGGCGAGCACGAGCGCGCCCCACCACAGGGTCTGCTGCGTGCCGTGCAGGCGCAGCAGCCACATCAGGAGCCCACAGGTCACCACGGCGGTCATGACGTGCCCCGAGGGGAAGGCCGCGTAGTGCGCCGAGTCCACCGGGTCGAGCCACCGAGGACGTTCCCGGCCCACCGCGGCCTTCAGGCCTTGCTGTACGAGTGTGGCGAGCAGGCTGGTCGCGGCTACCCACCCCGCGAGCAGGCGCGATCCGCGCCACCACAGGGCGATCACGACGACCGCCGTCAGGACGCGCATCGTCCAGGGGTCCCACACCCAGTCCGTCAGTACCCGGTTGACGTGGACCAGCCCCGGTTCGGTCACCGCGCTGCGGTGCAGTGACCCGGCCACCGCTGTGTCCAGCGACATCAGGGGCGACCAGCGGACCGCGACCAGCACGAGCACGACGAGTGACAGCGAGGCACCGGCGAGGCCGGTGATCAGCAGGAGGGACCGGGGCCGCGGAGGGGCGGGAGGGGAGTGCATGGGTACGATCCTCCGCCACGAGCCGCGCGTGAGGCTATCCCAGAGCGCTGAGTCCGGGCACGAATGCCACCAGCAGCGGGACCACCGGCACCAGGGCCGCCGCGGCGGTCAACCGCAGCCGACGGCCCGCGGTGAGCCGCTCCACCGGAGTCAGCAGGCGGTTCACCCTGAGCGGCATCTGGGCGCCGGAGGCGGGTGCGGGGCCGAACACACCGCGGTCCTCGTTGAGTTCGACCAGGGCGAGCGCGATCGTCAGACGCCCGAAGCGCCGTGACGCCATGTCGTCCGCGGCCAGTTCGACGAGATGGTGCATCTCGTCCCGGAAGGCGGCGAACACCGGCACCTGCGGGAAGCCTGTCGCGAGCGCGTCCGAGCAGTGCAGGAGCCAGTCGTGGCGGGCCTGCGCGTGTCCCTGCTCGTGGGCCAGCACGGCATCCAGCTGACGCCCCTTCAGGCGGCCGAGTGCCGCCGTGGTGACGACCAGTTGGGGAGCCGCGCCCGGCAGCCACCACGCGTCGGGCCGTTCGCCCTCCAGCACCACGAGTCGTCCGCCGCCTGCCTCCTCGCCCGGCATCAGCGGGGCGCGGACCAGCAGTTCGGTGCGCCGTTGCCTGCGGCGGGCCCGGGCCCGGTGGATCTCGCGTACGAGCATGGCGGCCGTCCACAGTCCGCCGAGGGCGAGCAGGACCGCGATGACCGCCGACCAGGGCCCGTACGCGCCGAGGGCGTACGCCTCGACCACGGCGTGCGGCGCGGGAGCGAAGACATGGCCGCGGACCGCCTGCCAGGCGGCAGCCGCGCTGAAGGTCATGGACAGCCCGAACGACAGCAGGACGCCCGCGACCACGCACTGCCACACCCACAGCGCCACGACCGGCTCGCGCTCGGGCCATCGGGCCCTCGCCATCAGACCCGGGGCCACGACGGCAGCCAGTGCACCGAGCAGCAGCAGCACGAGGGAGACCAACATGGGCGTCAGCCTATGAGTGCCGGGGTGTCCCCGGGTATGGCCGCGCGCGGCAAGTGACGTACGACACGGGGCGCGGGGCCGTCCGTCTCACAGGGTGAGCAGCATGGCGAACATGGCTATCCCCATGGTCAGCCTGCACGCCAGCGCGAGTTCCGGCCGCGCGTCCCAGACCGGGCCCGTCGTGGTGGTGGGGGCGCCGGCACCGGCCGGCACACCGACCGGTGCCGGGATCAGCCGGCCCGCCGAGCCCAGGACGTAGAGCGCGTAGTAGACGAGGAGGACTCCTGTCAGCGCGGGGACGCCTCCGGCCGGTTGGGCCCCGTGTCCCAGGTGGCCGCCCCCCGAGGCGTGGGCGGCGCCGGGTGCCATGGCCACGGCCATGTAGACCATCGCCAGGGAGCCGACCGCATGGTGCGGATGATGGCCGCCGTCCCTGAGGCGCACGACGGCGTGCAGGGCGGCGGCACCGAACACCACCGCATGGACCACCCACATCCACTCAGGAAGCGTTAACAGGGCCGGTGGCACCGCCATCGCGGCCATCCCGAACCCCATCAGCGCCTCGGCGCGCGCCGATCCGCGCTCCCGCTCGGTGCCGTCACGGGTCCGCAGCAGGCAGTACGCACCCGTGGCCGCACACAGCCCCATGAGCAGCCAGCCGGACAGCGCCGGTCCGTGCACGGTGCACCTCCCCCTACGGCGGATCATGCCGAAGTCATCGATGCCCCGTGGCGGCAGCTGCTACCGGGGCGCATTGGGGTATTGGGGGAGCGCGCCAGGGTCTGCGGGGGCGGTCGAGGGGCGGGTTAGTCTCGGGAAGGCACCATCGGCAGCACACCACCGGAGAAGAGCCCCATGGACATCGCACCGGCCACGGCACGGGCAGAGCTGAGCTTCCGCGACGCGACCGAGGAAGACGTGCCGGCCCTGGTGCGCCTCGTCGAGTCCGCGTACCGGGGCGATGCGAGCCGTGCCGGATGGACCACCGAGGCGGACCTCCTCCAGGGGCAGCGCACCGACGCCGACGGGGTGCGGGTGTTGCTCGCCGCCCCCTCGGGCAAGGTCCTCGTCGCCGAGCGGGACGGCAGGCCGGTCGCCTGCTGCCAGCTCGAACACCGCGGGAAGGCGGCGTACTTCGGCATGTTCGCGGTCAGGCCGGAGCTGCAGGGCGCCGGCCTCGGCAAGGTGATCATCGCCGAGGCGGAGCGCACGGCCCGGGAGGACTGGGGCGCGGACGAGATGCACATGACGGTGATCTCGGTCCGCGAGGAGCTGATCGCCTGGTACGAGCGCCGTGGCTACCGCCGCACGGGAGAGTTCACACCCTTCCCGTACGGCGACGAGCGCTTCGGCGTCCCGCAGCGCGACGACCTCGTGTTCGAGCTGCTGGTCAAGGAGCTGTGGAGCGTGGCGGGTCGGGTCCCGCGTACCTCTCAGGCGGTGAACCGGCCGGCGCGCCGGATCTCCGGATAGTCGGTGGTCGCCCCGTCCAGATCCAGTGCGCGGACGAGGCGCAGGTGGTCCTGGGTGTTGACCACCCAGCCGATCACCTTCAGGCCCTCCGCGTGCGCCTGCTCGACCACTTCGAGGGTGAGCCGGCGGATGTTCAGGGCCAGCGTCCCGGCGCCTGCCGCCTTCGCCCGGTCGATCACGTCGGCCTCCCAGCGGCTGGCGATGAGCACCGTCCGCACGTGCGGGACCAGCTGAGCGATCTCGGCCACGGCTTCGTCATGGAACGAGGACACCTCGACGCGGCCGGCCAGATCGCGGCGCAGCATCACCTCGGCGAGCGCCCGTGCGGCCGCCACGTCCTTGATCTCGGCCTGCACGGGCGAGCCGATCGCGTCGAGCACCTCCTCGAAGACGGGCACCCGCTCTCCCTGCCCGGCGTCGAGCTCGCGGAGTTCCGCCATCGTCTTCTCGGCGATCAGCCCCCGCCCGTCCGTCGTGCGGTCCACGGCCGCGTCGTGCATCACGGCGAGCGCGCCGTCCTTGCTCAGGTGGAGATCCAGTTCCACGGCGTCCATGCCCGCCTGCTCCGCGTGCACGAACGAGCGCAGTGTGTTCTCCGGCTCGACACCCATGACCCCGCGATGACCGATGGTGAGAAAAGTCAAGGCACTCCTGCTTCCGTCCGTCGTGTTCGCCTCGCGTGCGGCTTCTACCCCCAGGGAACCAGTTCGCGCCCACAGGACGGCCTCCGCCCTGCCATACCGGCGGAAGAAGGGGTCACATCAAGGTGTGACAGGAAAAATAACGGTGATGATGAGGGGTGGCAGGATAATTTTCTGCCCTCCACTTGTCTGAAGAAGCCGAGCATGGATACGGTTGCTTGACGCGAGGTTCTCCTGTGAAGGAAGTGCTATGACGGAAATTCTTGAGCATGCCAACGCCACCGGCGCGATAGCTGCTGCCCGGCGGGTCGTGGAGCACCCGGCATGGCCCGCGCTCAAGAGTGCCGTGGAGGAGTTCCGCCCCTGGCAGTCCAAGGACGGCTCCGTCGACTTCGACGCCGAGGGCGCCCCTTCCGTCGCGGCGGCCGAGGAGGTCGTCGGACGCGTGGTCACCGCGGTCGAGCAGCTCTCCCCGCTGCTCCCGCACGACGACGCCTACCACCGTGCGCTCGTCACCGACCTGCGCAGCTGGGCCGCGGGCGGCTTCGGTGTGCCGGACTTCCTCGACTCCCTCCTCGCCTTCCAGCCGGCCGCGAACCGCGCGGACGGCCTCCAGCACCTCGTCGTGTTCGCGATGTACACGCAGAACGGCAACCCGGACCGCAATCTCGAGGCCGTCGTGCTGCGGATGGTCTGGCCGGAGTGGCTCGCCGACCTCGAGGCCACGCGCTACGACAACCCGCTGTTCTGCGGGATCACCTTCGAGGACTTCACCTCGGGCTACGACACCAACTCCGCGGTGCTCTTCCCCGAGACCATCGCCGTACGCGAGGCGCCGGAGCGCTTCAGCTGGGGCGGGATCTTCTGCGACCGTGAGGCCGCCCGCTTCCGCCGTGTGACCGAGGCGTCCGTCGACCTGCTGGGCCTCGACCTGCCCGACGACATCCGGGAGATGCTCGGCGACCAGGAACGCTGCGAGCAGGCATTCGTGCTCTGGGACATGGTCCACGACCGCACCCACAGCCACGGCGACCTTCCGTTCGACCCCTTCATGATCAAGCAGCGTCAGCCGTTCTGGATGTACGGGCTCGAGGAGCTGCGCTGCGACCTCACCGCCTTCAAGGAGGCCGTGAAGCTGGAGGCCGACGGCTTCGGCCAGGGCCGGGACGTCCAGTTCGCCGTGCTCTTCGACCGGATGTTCCGCTTCCCCGTGACGGGCGAGCGCGTGCGCAACTACGACGGTCTCGGCGGTCAGCTGCTCTTCGCGTACCTCCACAAGCACGACGTGGTCCGCTGGACCGACAACACGCTCAAGATCGACTGGGACCGCGCCCCGCAGGTCACCAACCAGCTGTGCGGAGAGATCGAGAAGCTCTACCGCGACGGCATCGACCGCCCGAAGCTCGTGCACTGGTTCGCGGCGTACGACCTGGTCGCGAGCTATCTCGCACCCCATCCGGGATCCCGCTGGGCCAAGGGCCCGGACGCCCTGGACCTGAACCAGCCGCCGCGCAAACTCGTCGACGACGTGCTTCCGGACGAGTTTCCCCTGAGCATGTTCTATGAGGCGCTCTCGAAGAAGCTGAAGCATGTGATCGCCTCCACCAAGGGGATCACCGCTGCGGACGCCGGGCGGGCAGCTGCATGAGCGCGGGTTCTGAGGAGGCGGTGGCGATGAACGGAACGGACAGGGCCGACAGCGGCGTGCTCGAGGGCGCGGTGATCGCGGTGGCAGGAGCGGCTGGGCCGGCGGGCCGCGCCACCCTGCTGAGGCTCGCCGAGGCGGGTGCGACCGTGGTGGCCTCCGACGCCAACCCCGAGCGGCTGGTGGAGGCGGTCGACGCCGCGAGGTACGCACACGGTGGAGCGACCGTCACGGGCGACACGGTCGATCTCCTGGATCCCGGGGCCGCACGCGAATGGGCGCTCAAGACGGAGAAGGAGTTCGGCCGCGTGGACGGCCTGGTCCACCTCGTCGGAGGCTGGCGGGGCGGCTCAGGCTTCGCGGACACGAGCCTCGCCGACTGGGATTTCCTGGAGAAGCTGCTGATCCGAACCGTCCAGTCCACCTCGCTGGCCTTCCAGGAGGTCCTCCAGCGCAGTGACCGGGGCCGGTACGTGCTGATCAGCGCGGCCGGGGCCAGCAGCCCCACCGCCGGCAACGCGGCCTACGCCGCGTCCAAGGCGGCAGCCGAGGCGTGGACGCTCGCCCTGGCCGACGCCTTCCGCAAGGCTGGGGGCGACGAGGGCCCGACAACGGCTGCTGCGATCCTGGTCGTCAAGGCTCTGGTGCACGATGCGATGCGCGCCGAGCGCCCGAACGCCAAGTTCGCGGGCTTCACGGACGTCACGGAGCTGGCCGAGGCCATCGCCGGAGTCTGGGACCGGCCCGCCGGAGAAGTGAACGGAAAACGTCTGTGGCTGACCCCGCAACCGTAAGGACCGACGCGCGACGTCATCATGATCCGCAGATACGCGGCTTCGCGAGCGACAACTACGCGGGTGTGCACCCGGAGATCCTCGCGGCCGTCGCACTCGCCAACGGCGGCCACCAGGTCGCCTACGGCGAGGACGACTACACCGGCCACCTCCAGCGCGTCATGCACAGCCACTTCGGCCCCACCGCCGAGGCATTCCCGGTCTTCAACGGCACCGGGGCCAACGTGGTCGCCCTCCAGGCGCTGACCGACCGCTGGGGTGCGGTGATCTGCGCCGAGTCCGCCCACATCAACGTGGACGAGGGCGGCGCGCCGGAGCGCGTGGGCGGTCTGAAGCTGCTCACGGTCCCGACGCCGGACGGGAAGCTCACCCCGGAGCTCATCGACCGGCAGGCGTTCGGCTGGGACGACGAGCACCGGGCGATGCCGCAGGTCGTCTCGATCACCCAGAACACCGAGCTCGGCACCGTCTACACGCCCCACGAGATCCGCGCCATCTGCGACCACGCCCACGAGCGGGGCATGAAGGTGCACCTCGACGGTGCCCGGATAGCCAACGCCGCCGCGTCGCTGGACGTGCCCATGCGCACGTTCACCAACACGGTCGGGGTCGACGTCCTCTCCTTCGGCGGCACCAAGAACGGCGCGCTCTTCGGCGAGGCCGTCGTCGTCCTGGACCCCGACTCCGTGCGGGCGATGAAGCACCTGCGGAAGCTGTCGATGCAGCTCGCCTCCAAGATGCGATTCGTCTCGGTCCAGCTCGAGGCGCTGCTCGCCGGGGACCTGTGGCTGCGCAACGCGCGGCACGCCAACGCCATGGCCCAGCGGCTCGCCGAAGGCGTCCGGGCGGTGGACGGGGTGGAGATCCTCCACCCCGTGCAGGCCAACGCCGTCTTCGCGCGGCTGCCCCACGAGGTCACCGAGCGGCTGCAGAAGCGGTTCCGGTTCTACTTCTGGGACGAGAAGGCCGGCGACGTCCGCTGGATGTGCGCCTTCGACACCCGGGAGGACGACGTCGACGCCTTCGTGCTGGCGCTCAAGGAGGAGATGGCGCGACAGCGGTAGCGGCATGCTCGTGCGACCGACCGGAGACATGTTGTCTCCGGTCGGCCGCATCGCTGCGTTCCCCGGGCATCTGTCACGCCGAGCACTCCCTGACCGGCCTGTGACACCGGCGGAACCGCGCTCCGGACCCGTGGGATCCCTCACGGTCCCGGTCGGCCATGAGGCCGACCGGGACCGGGGCGTGACGTTTCAGCCGTCCGTCCGCCGGTGTGGCGCGTCAGCCGCGCTCACGCACCTCGGCGGGCGTCGGAGCCGTGCCCCCGAGGTGTGCCGGCACCCACCAGGTGTCGGACGCGTCCTTGGGGCGCACCGGGTAGGCGCGCTGAGCAGCCTCGAGGAGCTCCTGCACGCGCTCACGCAGACGGCGGGTGATCGCCCCCGCGTACTGGTCGGCGGGAGCCTCCACCGCTTCGCCCACGCGGATCGTGATCGGGATGTGGCTGCGCCGGAAATTCCGCGGACGCCCCTTGGTCCACAGCCGCTGGGTCCCCCACAGAGCCATCGGGATCAGCGGTACGCCGGCCTCCTGGGCCAGTCGCGCGGCGCCGGACTTGAAGCTCTTCAGGGTGAAGGACTGCGAGATGGTCGCCTCGGGGAACACGCCGACGATCTCTCCCGCGCGCAACGAGGCGAGCGCGTGCGCGTAGGCGTCCTCGCCCTGGTTGCGGTCGACGGGGATGTGCTTCATTCCGCGCATCAGCGGACCGGACACCTTGTGACGGAAAACCGAATCCTTGGCCATGAAGCGGACGAGCCGCTTCTGGGGCAGGGCGCCGAGTCCGGTGAAGATGAAGTCCAGATAGCTGATGTGGTTGCTGACCAGAACCGCGCCACCGGTCTTCGGGATGTGCTCCGAACCCTGGGTGTCGATCTTCAGGTCGAGCGCCTTGAACAGCGTGCGAGCGGCGCCGATGACCGGCCGATAGACGAGTTCTGCCATCTGGATGAAGACCCTTCTTCAATGCCTGGGGAGGGTTCTCCCGGCGGAAGTTACGCAGCCGTAGGTTTTCGGCATTGGGGCGATCGTGCCCCATGTGCGACGCCGTGGCCAGCCCCAAAGGGCCCGGGGCGAGAGATTCTCGTCACGTGAATCCTCCGGGAATGTAATGCGGCCGCAGGACGCTGACCCCTTGCGCAGAGCTCCGAGAGGGAGGACGGGATGGACGAGCGGATGACCGGTGGAACGCTGAGTGCGGCCCAACTCGGCGAGGAACTGGGGGATCGGGCCACTCTGGTGCAGTTCTCCAGTGCGTTCTGCCAGCCGTGCCGCGCCACCAGGCGCACCCTCGCCGAGGTGGCGGGGATGGTGGAGGGGGTGACCCACATCGAGATCGACGCCGAGGCGCATCTCACGCTCGTGCGCCGCCTCGGCATCAGCCGGACCCCCACGGTGCTGGTGCTCGACGCCGACGGGCGCATCGTCCGCAGGGCGGCGGGGCAGCCGCGTACCGTGGATGTCGTCGCCGCGCTGGGGCAGGCGATGTGACGGCCCGTGACGCATCTCCCACATGACGGGACGCACTTGACTGTGTACGCCACGCATCGTCAGTCTGACGTTATGCCGCCAGAACTCCTTCTCTTCGGCCGGGTCCACGTCGACCTCGTGCGCCACGCGAGTGCGCGCTGTCCGGGTGTCTGAAGAAACCACGGACCCCGTACGCCCCTCGCAGAAGGACTCTTCGATGACGGCCTCACCTGATCTCCGCAACGTCCGGACGGCTGCGCCGGAACTCCTGCGCTCCGTCTTCAGGCAGCACGCCGCCGGTGTCGCCGTGATCACCGCGGCGGGCGCGCGTCCGGCCGGTTTCACCGCGACCTCGCTCAACTCCGTCGCCGCCGAGCCGCCCCTGGTCTCCTTCGGGGTGGGCACCTCTTCCTCCAGCTGGCCCGTGGTCGAGGAGGCGGAGCACGTGGGCGTGCACATACTCGGCGAGGACCAGCAGGAGCTCGCCGCGACGTTCGCGCGCAGCGGCGCCGACCGTTTCGGTCCGTCCACCGACTGGCGCAGCGGCCCCGAGGGGGTGCCGTTGCTCGGGGGAGTGGTGGCCTGGCTGGTCTGCCGGGTGGTGGCCCGGATCCCCGCGGGGGACCACCGCATCGTGATCGCCGAGGTCGTGGCCGGTGATCCGTCGGAGGGCGGCCGGCCGCTGGTCTACCACCAAGGCCGTTTCACCGCTCTGCGAGACTGAGGGCGAGCAAGTCGGCAGCGGGACCGGACCCGTTGGCTACGTCACAGTTCCAAGCGCTTGCTTATGGGTAACGTACTGGGTGTACTGGCGAGTAATATTCGACCGGGAGCTCGGTCGTCCCGACCGGAAACCGCCCGATGAGGCGCCTATGCTGCGTGCAACAAGGCAGCCCAGAAATGACGATGCAGTAGGAGAGCCGGCGTGAGCTTGAGGATCGTTGTCTGTGTGAAGTACGTGCCCGACGCCACCGGCGACCGGCACTTCGCCGATGACCTGACCCTGGACCGTGACGACGTCGACGGTCTGCTGTCGGAGCTCGACGAGTACGCGGTCGAGCAGGCGCTGCAGATCGCCGACGAGGCGGACGACGCGGAGATCACCGTGCTCACGGTGGGCCCCGAGGACGCCAAGGACGCGCTGCGCAAGGCGCTGTCGATGGGCGCCGACAAGGCCGTCCACGTCGAGGACGACGACCTGCACGGCACCGACGTCATCGGCACCTCCCTGGTGCTGGCCAAGGCCGTGGAGAAGACCGGTTACGACCTGGTCATCTGCGGCATGGCGTCGACGGACGGCACCATGGGCGTGCTCCCGGCGCTGCTCGCGGAGCGCCTGGGCGTCCCGCAGGTCACGCTGCTCTCCGAGGTCTCGGTCGAGGGCGGCACGGTCAAGGGCCGTCGCGACGGCGACTCCGCGAGCGAGCAGCTCGAGGCGTCCCTGCCGGCCGTGGTCTCCGTGACCGACCAGTCGGGCGAGGCCCGTTACCCGTCGTTCAAGGGCATCATGGCGGCGAAGAAGAAGCCGGTGGAGTCCCTGGACCTCGAGGACCTGGAGATCGAGGCGGACGAGGTCGGCCTGGGCGGCTCCTGGACCGCGGTCGACTCCGCGGCCGAGCGTCCCGCCCGTACGGCGGGCACGATCGTCAAGGACGAGGGCGAGGGCGGCAAGCAGCTGGCCGAGTTCCTTGCGGGCCAGAAGTTCATCTGAGCCCCGGCTGTTCCCTCCACCGCCCCGCCCTCCCTCGCACGCAGGAGATTGAAGTCCCATGGCTGAAGTTCTCGTCTATGTCGACCACGTGGACGGTGCCGTCCGCAAGCCCACCCTGGAGCTGCTGACGCTCGCCCGCCGCATCGGCGAGCCGGTCGCCGTCGCCCTCGGCAACGGGGCCGCCGACACCGCCGCCGCGCTCGCCGAGCACGGCGCGGTCAAGGTACTGACCGCCGACGCCCCGGAGTTCGCCGACTACCTCGTCGTACCGAAGGTCGACGCGCTCCAGGCCGCGTACGACGCCGTGTCTCCGGCCGCGGTGCTGCTGCCCTCCTCGGCCGAGGCCAAGGAGATCGCGGCCCGTCTCGCGCTCCGCATCGGTTCCGGCATCATCACCGACGCCGTCGACCTGGAGGCCGGTGACCAGGGTCCGGTCGCCACGCAGTCCGCGTTCGCCGCCTCGTACACCACCAAGTCCCGTGTCTCCAAGGGCACTCCGGTCATCACGGTCAAGCCGAACTCGGCCGCCGTCGAGGCCGCCCCCGCCGCGGGCGCCGTCGAGGCCCTCACGGTCTCCTTCTCCGCCACGGCCACCGGCACCAAGGTCCTCTCCCGCACCCCGCGTGAGTCGACCGGGCGCCCGGAGCTGACCGAGGCCGCGATCGTCGTCTCCGGCGGCCGTGGCGTCAACGGCGCGGAGAACTTCGCGATCATCGAGGCGCTCGCCGACTCGCTCGGTGCGGCTGTCGGTGCCTCGCGTGCCGCGGTCGACGCCGGCTGGTATCCGCACACCAACCAGGTCGGCCAGACCGGCAAGTCGGTCTCGCCGCAGCTGTACATCGCCTCGGGCATCTCGGGCGCGATCCAGCACCGGGCCGGCATGCAGACCTCGAAGACCATCGTCGCGGTGAACAAGGACGCCGAGGCGCCGATCTTCGACCTCGTCGACTACGGCGTCGTCGGAGACCTCTTCGCCGTCGTCCCGCAGCTCACCGACGAGGTCAAGTCCCGCAAGGGCTGACCCGGCAGGAGTTCTGCCCGTACGAAGGCCCGGGGCCGCGTGGTGTTCTCACCGCGCGGCCCCGGGCTGTTTCCGATCACCATTGACGCAGGGACCGAGAGGCTTATAACTTCACTATGCGGATGAAAAATTCCGGGAAGTGGAATTGCTGAATACGTGGAGGGTACGGACATGGGTCAGCAGGAGAAGGTGGCAACGAGCCTCGCCGGCACGGTCGGTGAGGAGATCAGCGCCTCCCTCACGTCGGTGGACGCCGAACTCGCCCGCCGGTACCCGGGTGATCCCGGGACGCGCCAGCCCGTCCACACCGTCTACGTGCCCGCCGACGCCTTCACCGCCACCACCCTCCGCGCCTGGGGGGACCAGGCACTCGCGGCGCTCGACGAGCACGCTCCCGACGCCTCCGCGCTCGCGGAGGTCCTAGGGATCCCGCAGGAACTCGCGGAGCCCGTCCACGACCGCGTACGCGCCAAGCTGGAGCGCGAGCCGGTCGAGGACCTGCGCATCGACTTCGAGGACGGATACGGGCCGCGCCCCGACGCCGAGGAGGACGAGGCCGCCGCCCGGGCCGCACGTCTGGTCGCGGAGGCGTACGCCGACGGGACCGCCGCCCCGTACATGGGTATCCGGATGAAGTGCATGGAAGCCGCCGTGCGCGACCGGGGCATCCGTACCACGGACATCTTCCTCACCGGTCTCGTGCGGGCCGGCGGTCTCCCCGAAGGCCTCGTCCTGACGCTGCCCAAGGTGACGTACCCCGAACAGGTCACCGCCTTCGTGCGGCTTCTCGAGGCCTTCGAGGAGACGCACGGTCTGCCCTCCGGGCGCCTCGGCTTCGAGATCCAGATCGAGACCAGCCAGTCCATCCTGGCGGCGGACGGCACCGCGGCCGTCGCCCGCATGATCGACGCCGCCCGGGGCCGTGCGACGGGCCTGCACTACGGCACCTTCGACTACAGCGCCTGCGTCGGCGTCAGCCCCGCCTACCAGGCCAGTGACCACCCCGCCGCCGACCACGCCAAGGCGGTCATGCAGGTCGCCGCCGCGGGCACCGGCGTGCGGGTCTGCGACGGCTCCACGAACGTGCTCCCGGTCGGCCCGACCCAGCAGGTCCACGACGCCTGGCGCCTGCACCACGGGCTCACCCGCCGCGCTCTGGCACGCGCCTACTACCAGGGCTGGGACATGCACCCGGGGCATCTGCCCACCCGCTACGCCGCCGTCTACAGCTTCTACCGTGAGGGCCTCGGCCAGGCCGCGTCCCGGCTCGCCGCCTACGTGGCCAAGGCCGGCGGGGACGTCATGGACGAGCCCGCCACGGCCAAGGCGCTCAGTGGATATCTGCTCAGGGGCGTCGACTGCGGTGCCCTGGACACCGCGGAGGTCGAGGCACTGACGGGTCTGACCCGCGCCGACCTGGACGGCTTCGCCTCCCCGCGCCGCGGCGGGCTGACCGTGACGGCCCCTTAGGCGGTCACGCGGGCGGGATCTCCCCCGAGCCGCGCGGGATCAGCCGGGTCGGGAGCTCCACCCTCACGGGGGCGTGGGCGGCGCCGTCGAGGCGGCGGAACAGGTGCTCCGCCGCCGTGCGGCCCACCGTCGCGGCGTCCTGTGAGATCACCGTGATGCCGAGCAGGTCGGCCAGCTCGATGTCGTCGAAGCCCACCAGGGCGATCCGGCGGTCGCACTCGGCCAGGACGCGGACGGCGGTGACGGTCACCCGGTTGTTGCCCGAGAAGAGTGCCGTCACCGGCTCGGGTCCCGTCAGCATCGCCTCGACCGCGGCCCTGACCCGGGCGGGGCCGGTCGGACCGAGCGAGACCCAGGCGTCCTCCACCGTGATCCCGGCGTCGGTCATGGCCGCGTGATACCCGCGCAGCCGCTCCGTGGCGGTGTGGATGCGCGGCTGGTCCCCGATGAAGCCGATCCTGCGGTGGCCGTGCGCGACCAGGTGGGCGACGCCGGCGCGCGCCCCGCCGAAGCTGTCCGAGAGGACCATGTCCGCGTCGACCCGGCCCGCCGGACGGTCGACGAACACGGTGGCGATCCCCGCCTTCATCTCGGGCTCCAGATAACGGTGGTCGTCACCTGCCGGGATGACGATGAGGCCGTCCACCCGGCGGGCGCACAACGCGAGCACGAGCTCCTGCTCGCGCTCCGGGTCCTCGGCGCTGGAACCGTTGATGAGCAGTGCGCCGTGGGCGCGCGCCACCTCTTCCACGGCGCGGCTCAACGGGCCGTAGAAGGGGTCCGCGAGGTCCTCCAGGACCAGGCCGATGGACGCGGTGCGGCCCTTGCGCAGGACGCGTGCGCTGTCGTTGCGGCGGAAACCGAGCGCCTCGATGGCCTCCTGGACGCGGCGCTCGGTGTCGGGGGTGACTCCCGGCTCGCTGTTCACCACGCGTGAGACCGTCTTGAGGCCCACTCCGGCACGGGCTGCCACGTCCTTCATGGTCGGCCTGTTGCCGTAGCGGGACTCGGAATGGCGGGCGGTCTCGGCCACGGTGCGCTGTCCTGTCGTCGGGAACGGGGCGTTCCGCCCCTCGCCGTCGGTGCCGGGGAGGGGCCGGGAGCTGTGGCGTCGAGCATAGGCCCTGGACAACGTTGTCAAGAGAATGGAGACTAGGAGGACCATCTGATTGAAGTCGCAGGTCCTGCGCCTCACCCCTCCGGAGAGTCCACACCGATGCATACCGACCTCGTCGCCGCGCTCGACATCGGCGGTACCAAGATCGCCGGGGCGTTGGTGGACGGCGGCGGATCCCTCCTCGTACGGGCGCAGCGCCCGACGCCCGCCACCGAGGGCGGCGAGGCCGTCATGGGTGCGGTGAGCGACGTCCTGGCGGAGCTGGCGGCCTCACCGTCGTGGCACCGCGCGCGTGCGGTCGGCATCGGCAGCGCGGGGCCCGTGGATGCCTCGGCCGGCACGGTGAGCCCGGTCAACGTCCCTGGCTGGCGCGGTTTTCCGCTGGTGGACCGGGTGGCCGCGGCGACGGGCGGGCTGCCGGTCACACTCGTCGGTGACGGGGTCGCGATGACCGCGGCCGAACACTGGCTGGGCGCCGCACGCGGTTATGACAACGCCCTGTGCATGGTCGTCTCCACCGGCGTCGGCGGAGGCCTCGTACTGGGTGGAAAGCTGCACCCGGGCCCCTCGGGCAACGCCGGTCACATCGGCCACATCAGTGTCGACCTGGACGGCGACCCGTGCCCCTGTGGCGCCCGCGGCTGTGTCGAACGTATCGCCAGCGGGCCCAACATCGCGCGCCGCGCGCTGGAGAACGGCTGGCGCCCGGGCCCCGACGGCGACACCACGGCCGTGGCCGTGGCCGCCGCCGCACGCGCGGGGGACCCGGTGGCGGCCGCCTCCTTCGAGCGGGCCGCCCAGGCGCTCGCCGCCGGGATCGCCGCCACCGCGACCCTGGCCGACATCGACATCGCGGTGATCGGCGGGGGAGTCGCCGGCGCCGGCGAGGTGCTCTTCGCGCCGCTGCGCGCGTCCCTGCGCGACTACGCCACGCTCTCCTTCGTCCAGGGCCTCACCGTGACCTCCGCGGTGATGGGCACCGACGCGGGCCTGGTCGGCGCGGCGGCAGCGGCCTCGACGGTCCGTGCCGGTGCCTCGAACGGCGTGCGGGCGGTAGCCGCCCCGTAGCCGCCTCCGGGCCCGCGGGTCAGTGACCCCCGTCCGTCGGCTGCTGGGGGACCACCACCAGGAAGGCGTCCTGCTCCAGGTCCATCACGACCTCGGCGGCCATCCCCTCGCCGCGGCGGGCCGCGGCGAACTCCTCCGCGGGACGGCTGCCCCGTGGCCCTCCGGCGGGAAATCGCTCAAGTACCGTGCGGCGCACCGCACACCCCCTCGTCGTTCCGGTGACTGCCTGCTCCAACGACGTCCGGCCACCCGCCGTCACGGCGACGCACCCGGGCGGACCCGCACGGTGAGGCGCCCCGGCGGACGCGCCGGCGCAACCGCATGCCCCCTGCGGGTTTCCGGAGCGGGGTGTTGCGGGCAAGCCACAGGGGGCTACGGAAGAGGGGGAACCGTGATCGTCTGGATCAACGGTGCGTTCAGTGCGGGCAAGACCGGCGCCGCGTGCGAACTGATCGATCTGATCCCGAACAGCACCTTGTACGACCCCGGGCTGACGGGCGCGGAACTGCGCCGGCTGCTGCCCCAGAAGAGGCTCGCCGAAGTGACCGACTTCCAGGACCTGCCGATATGGCGGCGCCTCGTGGTCGACACCGCGGCGGCGCTTCTCGCCGAACTCCCCGGAGTGCTGGTCGTGCCGATGACACTGCTGAGGCAGGACTACCGCGACGAGATCTTCGGCGGACTCGCCTCGCGGCGCATACCGGTGCGGCATGTACTGCTCTCAACTGAGGAAACGATCCTGCGGAGACGGATCGCCGAGCGTGAGGAATACGCCGACGACCCTGGGCACAGTGAGCGGATCAGGCAATGGGCGTACGAGCACATCGAGCCCTACCGGGCGGCTCTCGGGTGGATCTCCGCGGACGCCCACGCGATCGACACCAGCTCCCTGACCCCGTGCGAGACGGCCGAGCGGATCGCCGAGGCGCTGCGCACGGGTGCGGCCAGGGAGTGCGGCATCGTGCAGACGCCTGAACCGCGGGCGGAGACCGTCGCGTCGGGGGTGCTGCTCTTCGACGAGCAGGACCGGGTGCTGCTCGTCGACCCCACCTACAAGCCCGGCTGGGAGTTCCCCGGTGGCGTGGTGGAGCCCGGGGAGGCCCCGGCGCAGGCGGGGATACGGGAGGTCGCCGAGGAGATCGGGCTCCACCTGGACACGGTGCCGAAGCTCCTGGTGGTCGACTGGGAGGCACCGAAGCCACCCGCGTACGGAGGCCTGCGCTTCCTTTTCGACGGCGGCCGCCTGAGGGGCGAGGAGGCGGCGACGCTGCTGCTGCCGGGCTCGGAGCTGCGTGGCTGGCGTTTCGTCACCGAGGAGGAGGCGGCGGGAATGCTCCCGCCGACGCGCTTCGAGCGGCTGCGCAGGGCGCTGCGGGCCCGTGAGCGGTCCACCGTGCTCAACCTGGAGGCCGGGGTGCCCGTGGGCGGCCCGTAGCGTCCTGCCGTCGGCTTGCCGCCCGTGACGTCCGTGCCGGGCACCCGGAAGACGGGAGCCCCGGGAGCGGAGGACGCGGGTGCCTGGCCTTCGCCTGTCGTGCCCCGACGTCCGGGGCGGGGCACGACCGTCCGGCTCAGCCGCGATCCCTCGGCGCTGCCGACCGCGCGTCGACCCGCAGCGGATCGACGTCGCCGAAGCAGGCCGTTGCGGGTCCGAGAGCGGTCAGGCGGCGGAAGGAAGCCGCGGCGCGCGCGTGGCCCGTGTCGAACACCCCCGGCATCACCCCGCCCGCCGCCCGGAGATCTGCTCCGGGCGACTTCGCTCAGCGCGTACTCCGAGAGCCCCCTGCGGGCTCTCAGCCCTTCTTGGACTCCGCGTAGTTCCGCAGGAACAGCGCCTCGGTGACCGAGAGCCGCTCCAGCTCCTCGGGGGAGACGCTCTCGTTGACGGCGTGGATCTGCGCCTCGGGCTCGCTCAGCCCGATGAGCAGGATCTCCGCCTGCGGGTACAGGGCGGCCAGGGTGTTGCACAGCGGGATGGAGCCGCCCATGCCGGAGGCCTGCATCTCCTCGCCCGGGTAGGCGAGCCGCATGGCTTCGGCCATCGACGTGTAGGCGGGGCTGGTGACGTCGGCGCGGAACGGCTGCCCCTGGCCGACCTGTTCGACGGAGACCCGTGCCCCCCAGGGGGCGTGCGACTCGAGGTGGGCGGTCAGCAGCTTCGTCGCGTCGGCGGCGTCCTGGCCCGGCGGGACCCGCAGGCTGATCTGGGCCCGGGCGCTCGCCTGCAGCGACGGGGTGGCGCCGACGACCGGCGGGCAGTCGATGCCGATGACCGTGACCGCGGGGCGCGCCCAGATGCGGTCGGCGACCGCCCCCGTGCCGATCAGCCCGACGCCGTCGAGCACCTTGGCGTCCGCGCGGAACTCGCCCTCCGGGTACTGGAGTCCTTCCCACGCCGCGTCGGTCGCGAGTCCGTCCACCGTCGTCGTGCCGTCCTCCGCGCGAAGCGACGCCAGCAGCTGGATCATCGCGGCCAGCGCGTCCGGGGCGGCGCCGCCGAACTGCCCCGAGTGCAGGTTCCCCTCGAGGGTGTCCAACTGCACCCGCAGCATGGTCATGCCCCGCAGCGTGGCGGTGACGGTGGGCAGCCCGACACGGAAGTTACCGGTGTCGCCGATGACGATCGTGTCGGCGGCCAGCAGATCCGGGTGAGCCTCGGCGTAGCGTTCGAGGCCGCCCGTGCCCTGTTCCTCGGAGCCCTCCGCGATCACCTTGACGGAGACCGGAACGCCTCCGTTCGCCTTGAGGGCGCGCAGCGCGAGCAGGTGCATGATGAAGCCGCCCTTGCAGTCCGCGGCACCCCGGCCGAACCAGCGGCCGTCGCGCTCGGTCAGCTCGAACGGCGGGGAGAGCCAGGCGGACTCGTCCAGCGGAGGCTGCACGTCGTAGTGCGCGTAGAGCAGCACCGTGGGAGCTCCGGCCGGGCCGGGGAGGAAGCCGTACACCGACTGGGTCCCGTCGGGGGTGTCGAGCAGCGCGACGTCCTGGAAGTCCTCGGCGCGCAGCGCGTCGGCGACCCAGCCGGCCGCCGCCTCGCACTCGCTCCGGGGGAACTGCGCGGGGTCCGCCACCGACCGGAAGGCCACCAGCTCGGCGAGCTCCGTCTTCGCGCGGGGCATCAGCGAGGCGACGGTCTCGGAAATCGGACGGGCGGTCATGGGCACGCTCCTGGTGGGTGCGACGTTAGGACTGTGGCGCGCTGTGTACGCGGCCGGGGGCGACGCCGTGGTCGCGGTGTCGCGTGTACGACGAATTCATGGCTGATCCTCCCACAGCGGAGTTCGGCCGTGGCGCGCCGTAGGATGCCGTGAGCAGTTGGGGCCACTGGTCGGATCGGGAGCAGAAGCACATCGTGAGCAGCGAGAACGCAGACGCCGGACGTGAGCCGGATGAGTCGTCGTCGGTACCGCAGGAGTCCTCGGTATGGGACGTCGTCGTGGTCGGCGCGGGCCCGGCCGGAGCTTCCGCGGCGTACGCGGCGGCAGTCGCAGGCCGTCGGGTGCTGTTGCTGGAGAAGGCGGAGATCCCCCGCTACAAGACATGCGGCGGCGGAATCATCGGGTTCTCGCGGGACTCCCTGCCCCCGGGGTTCGAACTGCCCCTGAAGGACCGGATCCACGCGGTCACCTTCTCGCTCAACGGGAAGCTGGCGCGGACCCGCAAGTCCAAGCGGATGCTCTTCGGGCTGATCAACCGGCCGGAGTTCGACGCCGGTCTGGTGGAGGAGGCACAGAAGGCGGGCGCCGAGCTGCGCACGGGCGTGGCGGTGACGCGGGTCGAGCAGCACGGCACCGCCGTGCCCGACCGGCGCACGGTCGCCGTGGTGCTGGCCGGCGGTGAGACGGTGCTCGCACGCGCCGTCGTCGGTGCGGACGGGAGCGCGGGCCGGATAGGGGCTCACGTCGGTGTGAAGCTCGACCAGGTGGACCTCGGGCTCGAGGCGGAGATTCCCGTCCCGGAGACGGTCGCCGAGGACTGGGCGGGCCGGGTGCTCATCGACTGGGGTCCGATGCCCGGGAGTTACGGCTGGGTCTTCCCCAAGGGCGACACCCTGACCGTCGGAGTGATCTCGGCGCGTGGCGACGGGGCGGGCACCAAGCGGTATCTGGAGGACTTCGTCGGCCGGCTGGGCCTCGCCGGGTTCGAGCCGACGGTCTCCTCGGGTCATCTGACCCGTTGCCGGAGCGAGGACTCGCCGCTCTCCCGCGGACGGGTCGTGGTCTGTGGCGACGCCGCCGGGCTGCTGGAGCCCTGGACCAGGGAAGGCATTTCCTTCGCCCTGCGGTCCGGGCGGCTCGCGGGTGAGTGGGCGGTGCGGATCGCGGAGTCGCACGACGCCGTCGACGCGCGGCGGCAGGCACTCAACTACGCGTTCGCCATCAAGGCGGGACTGGGCGTGGAGATGAGCGTCGGACGCCGCATGCTCAGGCTCTTCGAGCGGCGCCCCGGTCTCCTGCACGCGGTGCTGACGGGCTTCCGTCCCGCCTGGAACGCCTTCGCGGGCATCACCCGGGGGACGACGTCGCTGGCCGAGCTGGTCCGTTCCCATCCGCTGGCCCAGCGCGCGTTGCACGCGATGGACCGTCAGGGGGCGGACCGGGTCAGCTCCCGACCGTGATCCGGAACACGGGGTGGTCGGGGCAGGCGGCCAGGAGCTCGGCGTCGGTCGACTTCACCGTGACCCCCTGGAAGTACTGGTTGACCTCCCAGCCCCAGCGCTTCAGGTAGGCGCGCAGGATCCGCACCTTCTGTTCGTCGTCCGCGATCTCCGTGGCGGTGAAGACGTGGACCTTCCGGCCCACCTTGAGCTCTCCGCCTCCGGCCGCACGCATGTTGCGGACCCACTGGGAGTGGCCGCGGGCGGAGACGAGGTACCGATCGCCGCCGTGGCGGTGGGGGTTCACGGGGATGCGCTGCATCCGGCCGCTCCGGCGGCCCCGCACCGACATCTCGGCGGAGCCGAGGAGGCTGACGCCGTGGCGGGCGAGCCACCCGACGACGCCGTTCAGCCGCTGCGCGAAGGTGCCTGCCTGGAGGTAGTACGGCTGTTGCGACATGATGGCTCCCGCCGTTCTGAGAGCACTGCTCTCGCTTGAGAGCAGTGTGCACGAGTGCGGTGCGCTGAAGCAAGAGCAGTGCTCTCATTCGTGTGCGGTGCTCTGATCGCATGGCAGACTGATGTCATGAGCACCGTGCGAGGAGCCAGGGAACGCGCCCGCGTCGAAGTCACCGCGGCGATCAAGGACGAGGCGAGGAACCAGCTCGCGGCCGACGGCGCCGCCAAGCTCTCCCTGCGCGCCGTGGCCCGGGAGCTGGGGATGGTGTCCTCCGCGCTCTACCGCTACTTCCCCAGCCGGGACGACCTGCTGACGGCTCTCATCGTCGACGCCTACGACGCCGTGGGCGAAGCCGCGGAGACGGCCTGGGCGCGTGCCCGTGACGCGGCGGCCCCCCACCCCGCCCGCTGGGTGGCGGTCGCCTGTGCCGTACGGGACTGGGCTCTCACCCATCCCCATGAGTACGCGCTGATCTACGGTTCGCCCGTCCCCGGCTACACCGCGCCGCTGGATACCGTCGGCCCTGCCTCACGTGTGGGTCAGGTCCTCATCGGTCTCGTACGCGACGCCCACCGCGCCCAAGGTGTCGCCGTTCCTCCGCCGGCCGCCGAACTGCGTCCCGAGGCGGCACGTATGGCGGCCGACCTGGCCGCCGACCTTCCGCCGGCTGTCGTGGTCGCCCTGGTCTCCGCGTGGGCGCAGCTGTCCGGGCTGATCTCATTCGAGCTCTTCGGCCAGTTCGACCGGGTCGTCGAGGCTCGTGAACAGTTCTTCCGGCACGCAGTCCAGGAGCTCGGTCGCTCGGTGGGCCTGCTCGACGGCCGGTCCGCCGGCGCCGGCCGCAGGAGCGGCTGACACAGGGGCGGCCTGGATCCACCGCCCGGAGCGGTGCTCCTTCGGGCCGGGAGCCCGGGAGCCCCGCCGGCCGGGGCCCGACGGCCTGAGGGGAACAACTCGTCCTGTCGGCCTACGGGTCGGGGCTCGTGCGCTCCGGACGACTCGGCTGAGCCGGCGGCAGGCGTCCCTCCTCGGCCGTACGGGGAAACCGCCACAGCACATGGGCGACCCGGAGGGCGAACGCCAGCGCCCCGAGCACGGCCCCCGTGCGGAACAGGACTCGTTCGGCACCGTTCGACAGATCCATGAGCAGGGCAGGGAGAAGTATCCCGGCGAACGTCGCCACGCCCAGCAGGGCTCCGCCGACGAAGGCGTAGCCGATCTCGACGGTCATCGCGTCCCGCTCCGCCTGCGTGCGTCGTGACATGTCCGGAGTGTCACAGGGAGGATGGGCCTGCGGCAAGCACGCCTCCCCGCTCCCCGCTCCTCGCACCCGGATCCGTGGGCCCCAACCACGGATGCGCGCGCATCCATTGCGTACGCACGAGTGCTTCGGGCCTCTGCTAGCGTGCGGCCATGGCAGCGAAGAAGTCCGAGCAGGCACTCGTCGGCGAGTGGCGCGAGATGCTCTCGCTGCACGCCAGGACCGTGGGCGAGCTCGACCGGGCCCTGGACCGGCACGGTCTGGGAGCCAGTGACTTCGAGGTTCTCGACATCCTCGCGGAGGCCGCGGCGGGGGACGACGGTGGCTGTCTCCGCGTCCAGGAGATCGCCTCGCGGGTCCACCTCAGTCAGAGCGCGCTGTCGCGCCTCGTCGCGCGCCTGGAGAGGGACGGCCTGGTGCGCCGGGCGATGTGCAGCGAGGACCGCCGGGGTGTACGTGTGGAGTTGACCGATGCGGGCCGATCCCGTCACGCCGAGGCCAGACCGCTCCGGCGGGCGGTACTGTCCCGGATGCTCGACCCGGGCGAGGACTGAGCTCGGCCGATGGCCGGGCCTGGGCGCCGAGCGAAGCGGCCCTCGGGCGAATCCGGCCGAGAG
The DNA here is from genome assembly GCF_030719215.1 of Streptomyces sp. Alt3. Classification (NCBI taxonomy): domain Bacteria; kingdom Bacillati; phylum Actinomycetota; class Actinomycetes; order Kitasatosporales; family Streptomycetaceae; genus Streptomyces; species Streptomyces glycanivorans. Next base: position 7,585,901 of record NZ_CP120983.1, read on the forward strand.
CCGAACCGGATCCGGCATCGAGGACCCCCGTACCGAGGACCGCCGTACCGAGGATCCCCGTACAGAGCGCTCCCGTACAGCGCTCCCGTACAGCGCTCCCGTACAGCGCTCCTGTACAGAGCACTCCCGCACCCAGCGCCCCCGACCGCTTCCCGGTCAGACGACGGCGGAGTTCTCCTCCCACAGCCTCGCGACCGAGCGGTCTCCCTCCAAGTCGACGGACGAGAGCGGCAGTCGATTCCAGAGCGCCAGGTAGAGCTGTTCCGCCGTGCCGCTCAGCGTGCAGTCGGCGGACGAGTCCAGCCCGGTTGCCCCACGCACCGTGAGCGGTGGCCCGGCCGAGAGCCGCACGGTCCACACCGCGTCCGTGTCCACGGCCCGTATCCGGAGGGTACGCGGGGAGTCCGTGCGTACCCGGCTCCTGTCGCGTGCGTGGAAGCCCGCCAGCAGTTCGTCGATGCCGTCCTCCGCGTGAGCCGCCGCGATACGGGTCCGGGTGCCGCCCCGCGCCGATTCGGCGTCCACGCGGTGGATCGCGGTCTCGTGCGCCTGCCGACGGGCCCAGAAGGCGAGCGACGAGCGCGCGGGGAAGACTGTCCAGCACTCCAGGCCGGCCGGCGCGGCACGCAGCGCCTCGACCAGCAGCCGGTGCCCCTCGGCGAATCGCTCGAACAGTGCCTCACCGTCCAGCGTCGGTTCGTCGGCCGCCTCATGGCAGGTACTGCTCTCCTCGACGACCATCCCCGTCACCCAGCGGTGCACCATGCCGGTGTGCCGGAGCAGGTCGCGCACCCGCCAGTCCGGACAGGTCGGAACCTGGGCGTCGGTTCCCGCTTCGCGGGCGGCGGAGGCGAGTGCGAGGCCTTCCGCGGCGAGAACGTCCATGTGCTCGGGGATCTCCACGCCGCGATTGTGCCAGAGCCGCGTCAGGCGCCCTGGGGATGCGCCGAGCGGCCACGGCGGGGGCCCCGCACCAGTCGGGAGAACCAGCCGAGAGCGCAGGCCTGTGCGAGCACCAACACCACCAGCGCGAGATAGACGAACCAGGCCGGGCCCCCGGCGTCCGCACCGGCCATCGAACTGCCGAGGAGGAAGACGAACACGGTCGGCGCGGCGAGGAAGAACAGCCAGACACCGGCGAACGAGGCGTCGTCGTGGGACACGAACAGAGTGTCCACCGCGACGAACACCGCGACCGCCAGGACGAGGCCCAGGTAGATCCGCGAAGCCGTGTTGCCGAAGGTCAGTCGTGCCGACGCGCGCAGGTGGCGCGAGATCGAAAGCCGGTGGTTCATGTCCGCTCCCCGTCGATGGCTGATCCTTCCATCGTGCTCCGGAGCGTCCGACGGCGCCTGAGTACACCTACTCAATCGCTCAGCTGTTCGTCGCGTTGCGGGCCGAGTAGCCGAGGACCGCCGCCGTGGCGGCGAGCAGCGTCACCGTGGTGAGGGCGACCGGGAGGGAGATCCAGTCCGCGAGGAAGCCGATCACCGGCGGCCCCAGGAGCATTCCGCCGTAGCCCAGGGTCGACGCGGCGGCCACCCCGCTGGGCCCGGCCAGCGCGCCCGCCCGGCCGACCGCGACGGGGAATATGTTGGCCAGGCCCAGACCGGCCACCGCGAAGCCGAGCAGCGCGAGCCAGAGGACCGGGGCCAGCGCGCCGAGCAGCATCCCCGCCGCGGCCGTCGCCCCGCCCGTCACCAGGGTGCGGGTCTGCCCGAAGCGTTCGAGGAGCGTGGTGCCGCTGAGCCTGCCGACGGCCATCGTCAGTGCGAACAGGGAGTATCCGGCGGCGGCGGGACCGGGGGAGGCCCCAAGGTCCTGACCGAGGTGCAACGCGCCCCACTCGGCCAGTGCTCCCTCGCCGTAGGCCGTGCAGAGAGCGATGACGCCGAACAGGATCACGATCCGGCGTGCCTGGGTGCTCGTGCCCTTCGACTGCTCAGGGGCGTTCTCCGCCCCCTGCTCCACGGAAGGCGCGGCAGGGCCACCGCGCAGGAGCACAGGGCCGGTCACCGCGGTGACGGCGAGCCCGACGCCCGTCAGGGCGGCGAGGTGCGTCGCGGGCGACAGGCCGCCGGCGACCAGGCCGCCGAGGCCCGCGCCCGCCATGCCGCCGAAGCTGAACGCGGCGTGGAAGCTCGGCATCACGGGGCGCCGTAGAGCGGTCACCAGATCGACGGCCGCGCTGTTCATCGACACGTTCATGCCGCCGTACGCGGCACCGAAGAGCAGGAGCACGAGACCGAGGGTGAGGGCCGAACCCGTGTGCGCGGGAAGGGCGATGCTCAGTGACAGCAGCACCCCGCAGACCACGGTGACCGCGTGGCTTCCGTAGCGCCGGCAGAGCCTTCCGGCGAGCATCATGGTGATCACCGCGCCCGCGGAGACGCCGAGCAGGGCGAGCCCCAGGGTGGAGGCCGTGGCTCCCGTCTGGTGCTTGATGGCCGGGATGCGGACCACCCAGCCGGCGAAGAGGAAGCCGTCGAGGGCGAAGAAGACGGTCAGGGCGGTACGGAGGCGGGCCGGCGGAAGCGGGGCGGTGTCTCCGCCAGGTCCCCCCGACGGGGCCGTCCGCAGTTTGTTTACTCGCGGCACAAAGTGAGCATAGAGTGGCCCCGAGACCGCGCGCAAGGGGCACCGTCCCCGTGACGGGCAGGTGAACGGTGCGGGGTGCCGAAGCGTCCGCAACGCCCCCGGATCGTGGGAGACTCGCCCCCATGAACGGCAAGTCGACCAGCACGCGGACGAAGTTGGAGAGGGGCCGCAGCGCGCTCGGGCCCGCCCTGGAACTCGTGCACACAGGACGCGCCCCCACCCGTGCCGTACTGACCTCCGAGCTCGGTGTCACCCGTGCCACGGCGGGCGCGGTGGCCGCGGAGCTCGAGGCCCTCGGGCTCATCAAGGTCGACTCCAGCCCGGGCTCCGCGGCCGGTTCGCAGGGCCGTCCGTCCCACAGGCTGTCCGTCCGGGACGGCGGACCCGTGGCCCTCGCCGCTCAGGTGCACTCCGACGGCTTCCGTGCCGCGCTGGTCGGGCTGGGGGGCCGGATCGTGGCCACCGCGCCCGGCTGCGTCGCCGTCATGGCCGACCCCGCCCAGGTCCTCGGCGAAGTCGTCGAGGCCGGGGCCCAACTCCTGCGCGAGAGCGGGCTGCGCTGTGTCGGCGCCGGTCTCGCCGTACCCTCCGCCGTGGCCGAACCCGAGGGTACGGCGCTCAACCCGCTGCACATCGCCTGGCCGGCCGGAGCTCCGGTCCGGGAGATCTTCTCCGCCTGTGTACGCGCGGCGGGCATTCCCGGCCCCGCTTTCACCGCCAACGACGTCAACCTCGCCGCCCTGGCCGAGCACCGGCACGGGGCGGGGCGCGGTGCTCAGCACCTGCTCTGTGTCGCCACCGGCCACCGGGGGGTGGGCGGCGCCCTCGTCCTCGACGGCCGCCTGCACAGCGGGAGTTCGGGACTCGCCCTGGAGGTCGGGCACCTCACGGTGAACCCCGAGGGCCGCCCCTGTCACTGCGGCGGACGAGGCTGCCTCGACGTCGAGACCGACCCTCTCGCCTTCCTCACCGCGGCCCGCAGGGAGCCCGGCCCCGAGGAGTCCCTCCTCAAGCAGTCCGGCGACCTGCTGCGCACGGAGTACGGGGACCCCGATGTGCGTGCCGCCGCGGAGGAGCTGATCGACCGGCTCGGCCTCGGCCTCGCCGGACTGGTCAACATCCTCAACCCGGACCGCGTCATCCTGGGCGGGCTGCACCGCGACCTCCTGCAGGCCGACCCCGAACGGCTGCGGGCAGTCGTCGCCGACCGCAGCCTGTGGGGCCGCAGCGGGAGCGTGCCGATCCTCTCCTGCACGCTGGACCACAACAGCCTGGTGGGTGCCGCCGAGATGGCCTGGCAGCCCGTACTCGACGACCCGCTGGCGGCGCTGGCCTGACCGGCAGGCCGGGGGAGGGTACCGCCGGTCGGAGTGCGGCCCCGTTCAGCCGGTGGCCAGGGCGAACGCCCGCGCCGGATTGGCGACGAGTGCCGCCTCCAGCGCCTCCTCACCGAGGGACCGCGCCAGACGCGGACGCAGTCGCCGCAACAGGTACGGCATCCCCGGTGTCTCCGGCACCGTGGTGTCGCCGCCGAGCAGCAACTGCCCGCCGAACCCGGCCTCCGCGAGTGATGCCAACTGCTCGGGCAGCCGCCAGTCCGTGGCGTGGTGGGCCCGGGAAGGCCCGTCGAACGCCAGGAAGGCGCCCGTCCGCGCGATGTCGAGCTGTGCGAGGGCGTCGGGGAACCGTCCCGGATGGCCGAGGATCACCCGTCGCGGTTCCACCCCCAGCTCTCCGCACAGCAGATCCAGTACGTCCGTCGCGGCCGTGCCCAGCTCCAGATGGACGGCGATCGGAGCCCCCGTACGGTGATGGGCCCCGGCAGCCGCCACCATCGTGTGCCTCGCGTGGGTGTCGACGCGGTGGAACGCGCCGGCCACCTTGATCAGGCCCGCCCGCACCCCTGTGGCGCCGATCCCGTCCGTGATCTCCGAGACGAACAGTTCCTCCAGCCCCGGCATGATCCGGTCGAGCAGTCCGGGTGCGTAGTGGGCCGCGCGGTGCAGTCCGGTCGCCGCGACGATCCGCGTTCCGCCTTCCCGGGAGAGAGCAGCCAGATCCTCCGGCCGCCTGCCCATCCCGTAGGGGGTCCACTGGACGACCGCGCGCCCGCCCAGTGCGTGGAATTCCTTCAGCCGGCCGCGGGCGTCGGCGGGGTCGTCCAGCTCCAGCCCGGGCAGCGCGGGGGTACGGATGAACAGGTGGTCGTGCGCGTCGCAGACTCCCAGCTCCCCGGCGGGGACGTCCCCGAGCACGGTACGGACCCGGGTCACCGCTGATGCCCCCGCCCCAGCCGGCCGCGCTCCGGGGCGGACAGGTGCAGCACCTCGTATCGGTCGCCCGGCATCCGGGGCGGCTCGTGTTCCCAGAGACTGAAGTGGAGCAGCTCCCAGTGGAGGGGATCGAGGGCCAGTGCCGTGGCGACGGCCCCGGGAGTGTCCGCCAGCCGGTGACTCTCCTCCAGCGCAGCCTCCATCGCCGCAGCCGGCCGGACGTCGTCCCCGATCCGCTCGCGCCGGCGGACCGCGGTGCGCGGGCGTGCCTCCGGGTCGGGCCCCTCCCGGTAGGAGAGCCCGGTCCAGTGCCGCACCTCGGGGCGGCCGAAATCGTCCACGACGCCCTGGAATCCGGGGCCCCGGAGGAAGGAGGTCATGCCCTCGGGCGCCGACCACAGATACAGCGGGGCGTACTGGTTGACCGGTGAGGTGCCACCGCGCTCCCGGACCAGGTACGCCTTCAGGCCGAGGCCGGGGAATGCGTCGAGGAGGTGGCCCCTGGTCGCGACCCTCTCGCGGATGATCTCCATGTCGTAGTCGGCGGGAAGGGTGATCTCGTACTGCATCGCGTGCATCGCGTTCTCCTCGGGCCGCTGGGCGGCCGGTCTCAGGCCAGGCCGGCCGGTGCGGCGGGGGCGAGCAGGGAGAGCAGTCCCTGGACGGCGGAGTCGAAGGCGGCCGTCGATCCGGACGCGCGGGCCAGGACGTAGCCGCCCTGGACGGTGGCCACCACGGCGGCGGCGACCTCTCCGGCTGCGAGGCCGGGGGAGAACTCGCCCTGATCCAGGCCCTCCTGGATGATCTCGGCGAGTCGCCCCCGTAGCCAGTCGATCGTCTCGTCCACCGGGGCCCGCAGCGCGTCGCTGGCGATCACCTCGGGATCCATCGTCAGCCGACCCACCGGGCAGCCCTTCAGGACGTCGCGCTCGCGCAGCAGATAGGCCGCGATCCGCTCGTACGCGGATCCGGGGCCGTCCAGCAGACGCCCGGCGGTCCCCCTCATCTCCGCGGCGGTACGGGAGACGGCGGCGAGCGCCAGACCGGGCTTGCCCGCGAAATGGTGGTACATGCTGCCCTGGCCCGCTCCCGCCCGCTGCTGGATCGCCTTGGGACTGGTGCCCACGTAGCCGCGCTCCCAGAGGAGTTCCTGGGTGGCTTCGATCAACCGCTCCGGAGTGCTCATCACGACACTGTACATACCAGTAGGTACAGAAGTCTCGGATTCGCTGCACCACCGCGACATCCGTGCGGAGCGGCAACGGCGCAGGAGTGCCCGTGCCGTGCGTGGAAGGACCGGAGCGCGTCGGTCACGGTGGACCGGCGCGCTCCGGGTGCGCCGGGCGCGGCCCCGTCAGCCGACGACGGCCGACCTGACCCGCGTCCGTGTCGCCGACGGCTCCAGCAGTCCGGCGGCGTTCGAACCGAACGGCCCGTCGGTCGTCGACCCGTACACCGGGAGGGGGTGCAGCGCGGCGGTGGTGAAGGAGGGCGCGGGCAGGGTGAACCAGATGACCTTCCCCGCGTCTTCGCTCGGTCGTACGCCCCAGCTCTCGCTGACCGCGGCGATCATCGCCAGCCCGCGCCCGGAGGTGGCGGACGAATCGGCGAAGGACATGGTCGGCAGCCGGGGGTCGTGGTCGTGGACGGAGACCGTCAGCCGGTCGAGCAGCAGCTCGATCTCGACGGTGCATGATTTGTCCGGCTGTGCATGCCGGTGGACATTGGTCAGCAGTTCCGTGACGCCGAGCGCTGCATGGTCGATCAGAGGATCGAGATGCCAGTAGCGCAGTTGCGCCGAGATTATTCTGCGGACCTGACCGATCCGCGACGGCAGGGCCTGGAGCTCCACCGCGCAGTGCCTGCTTGGCTCGCTGATCACGGCTGCGACTCCCCGAAATAGGTCCGGAAGAAGACGAAGGAACGGATCCAGCAGATTGCTGACTGCTGTTTCTGGTCACGCGTGGTCCGCCCTGCTCGGCTCCCGGCGGGGGCGGCTTCCGCTGTCACCGCCGGTGCACCTTCAGTGACGTGTGACCAGCGTGACTCAGGGGGTTGGGCTCCGCAACTCGCGGTGCCCGGGACGGACCGCAGCGTCAGATGCGCCGCACGGCGGCACTCCTCAGCGCGTCCAGGAATCTGCGGACCGGTGCGGCCCCGCCGGGCCGCCGGTTGCGCTGGCCCATGGTCAGCCGGTACCGCACCCCATTGATGCGGGCTATCGCCGAGTCGGCGGCCAGGAACCACGGCTTCCCGGCGCTCACGGACGTCACCGGGGCGCTGGCGATCTCCCGCCCGTTGCTCGTCAGCAGCACGATCCTGCCGTCCTTGACGATCACTTGGCCGGCTCGGGTCAGCGACCGCGCCCACCGTTGGATCCTGACGTCGCTCGCGCGGAACTCCGCCGCGCCGAACTCCGGCGTCGCGAACTCCTGCGCACCGAAATCCGCAGCACTGAACTCTGTCTCGGCCACTTCGCCCCCCTTGTGCCAGCTTCTGCAAGTCTGCCCGCGGACGGGGCCCCTGCACCAGGCCTCATCACCGATTTCGGCAGCGACCGGGATCAGTTCCCGTCCCCGGGGCCCGCAAGCTCGAACACCTGGGCCAAGGAAGGGCTATGGACCGTCAAAGTAAACGTTTGTGCAGGTGGGGGGAATATCGTGGGTACCGCACGCAGGAACGCCGTCACCCGAAGGAGACCCCTGATGGACACCGGTGAGCACACACCCGGCGGCGACGTCATGGACACCGTGGACGTCGACCGGAGCGACCCGGACTACCGGGCCTGGCTCAAGGAGGCGGTGCGCAAGGTCCAGGCGGACGCCAACCGTTCGGCCGACACCCATCTCCTGCGCTTCCCGCTTCCGGAACACTGGGGCATCGACCTCTATCTCAAGGACGAGTCGACGCACCCGACGGGCAGTCTCAAGCACCGGCTGGCCCGCTCGCTGTTCCTCTACGGGCTCTGCAACGGCTGGATCCGGCGCGGCAAGCCGGTCATCGAGGCGTCCAGCGGCTCGACCGCCGTCTCGGAGGCGTACTTCGCGAAGCTGATCGGTGTGCCGTTCGTCGCGGTGATGCCGCGGACCACCAGCCGCGAGAAGTGCCGCCTGATCGAATTCCACGGCGGCCGGTGCCACTTCGTCGACGACTCCCGACGGCTGTACGAGGAGTCGGCGGCCCTCGCGGCCGAGAGCGGCGGGCACTACATGGACCAGTTCACCTACGCCGAACGCGCCACGGACTGGCGGGGCAACAACAACATCGCCGAGTCCATCTACCAGCAGCTGCGCCTGGAGCGTTACCCCGAGCCGGCCTGGATCGTCGCCACCGCCGGAACCGGCGGCACCTCGGCCACCATCGGGCGCTACGTCCGCTACATGCAGCACGACACCCGGATCTGCGTGCCCGACCCGGAGAACTCGTGCTTCTTCGACGGATGGACCCGCAACGACCAGCTGGCGACCGCCGACTGCGGCTCACGCATCGAGGGCATCGGCAGGCCGAGGATGGAGCCGAGCTTCGTGCCCGGAGCCATCGACCGGATGATGAAGGTGCCCGACGCCGCGAGCGTCGCCGCGGTCCGGGTGCTCGAACGCGCCATCGGAAGGAAGGCGGGAGGCTCGACCGGCACCGGTCTGTGGAGCGCGTTCAGACTCGTGGCCGAGATGGTGGAGAAGGGAAGCACGGGCAGCGTCGTCACGCTCTTCTGCGACCCCGGCGACCGCTATCTCGACAAGTACTACTCGGACGACTGGCTGCGCGAGCAGGGCCTGGACATCCGGCCGTACACCGGCACGATCGACCACTTCCTGGCCACCGGCACCTGGCCCTCCTGACCCGGACGGAACTCCCCGGCGGGCCCTCAGTCCTCCAGGAGGACGCCGAGCTCCCGGGAGAAGACGCGTCGGCCCGCCGTCGCCAGCAACGGATCGGCCCAGCGGGGAAACAGCCGCACACGCAGCTCCTCGACCCAGATCACGTGCGAGCCGGAGCCGGTCGGGCAGACGTCGATCGCCGCTCGCCCGCGCACCACGGAACCCCGCTTCTCCAGCCGGCACACCCCGGCCCGGCCGGCAGCGGGCGGGGTCCAGCGCACCACTTCCATCGGATCGTCGAAACCCAGCGGTCCCACACCGGTGCGGGCCACGAAGACCGTCCCCGCCCGGGTGGAGCCGCCCGCCGGGACGGTTACCGAGGTGAACGGAACGGTCCCGCCGTGCCGCTCCCAGTCGGTGACCCGCCGCCACGCCTCGGCGGCGGGAAGGGGAGTGAAGCGCTCGATACGGAATACGGCCACAGCCCGATCCTAGGACGTCCGGCACCCGCCGGGCACGGAACGGAGGCCGCGGGTGCGGCGCGGCGGCGGACTACTCGTCCGGGGGCCCGCCCGCCACCACCAGGCCGGGAAGGTGCTCCTCGATCTCCTGCCGGGCGGCGTCAGGCACACCCGCGTCCGTGACGAACGCGTCGACCTCGTCGAGCGCCGCGAACGAACTCAGCCCCACCGTGCCCCACTTGGTGTGGTCGGCCACCACGACCACCCGCCGTGCCGCCCGCACGAAGTGCCGGTTCGTCTCGGCCTCCGCGAGATTCGGCGTGGAGAGACCGGCCTCGACCGAGATCCCGTGCACACCGAGGAACAGCACGTCGAAGTGGAGCGAGCCGATCGCGCGGTCCGCCACCGGTCCCACGAGCGAGTCCGAGGGCGTCCGGACCCCGCCGGTCAGCACCACCGTGGCCGCTCCGGCCCGCGCCCCGCCGGTCGCCGTCGGACGCTGGGCACCGTGGAACACATCGGCCACCCGCACCGAGTTCGTCACGACCGTCAGCCCCGGTACGTCCAGGAGGTGACGGGCCAGCGCGAACGTCGTCGTGCCGCCGGAGAGTGCGATGGCGCTGCCGGGCAGCGCCATCGAGGCCGCGGCCCGCGCGATGTCCTCCTTGGCGCTGAGCTCCAGTGTCGACTTGGCCTCGAAACCGGGCTCGTGGGTGCTCGCCTCGACGACCGGCACGGCCCCGCCGTGCACCTTCTCGATGACGCCCTGACGTGCAAGCGCGTCCAGATCCCGGCGGATGGTCATGTCGGAGACGCTCAGCTTGCGGGTCAGCTCGTTGACCCTGACCCCGCCGCGCCTGCGCACATCGTCGAGGATGAGCGCGCGCCGCTGCTCCGCGAGCAGGTTCTGATTGTCGCTCAACGCCGGGCCCCGGCCCTTCCCTCTGTCCGCACGGTCCGGCAGCGGTCCTGCGGGACGCCCCATCCTCCCACGCACCCCCACGGACCGTCCCACTGGGGAGATTCGGTGAGAGCCGGTGCGGCGGACGCCTTCCGTCCGCGATGGTGGTGAATGCGCGTCAGTTCGGACCCTGTCCGCCCCCTCCCACCGGCCGAGAGCCGGACGGACCAGAGAGCGAGTCACCACATTGCCCCCTGCACCCCGGGCCGAGGCCGCGCAGACCGGCGGCCCCGCACTGGAACTGCTCGTCCACGGTGTCGGCGGAGCGACTCCGCAGGAGATGCTCGGTGACCCGCGTACCACCAGGATCACCGGTGACGCCACGGCCGCCGTGTACCGCCGCACCGAGGACGTCGGAGCCGAACAGCACCCCGAACGCCACCGGGACGGGCCCGTCGCCGAGGCCTACTGCTGGTCCAACCTCACCTCGGGCAACGGCTCCCGGGCCCTGTGGCTGCTCCTGCTCCCCTTCATGGTGGTCAACCTCGCGCACTGGATGAGGCCCGCCACGCGGGGGCACATCCGGGCGGTCAGGCTCTACGGCGTCCTGGTGCGGCTCGTCGCCCTCAGCCTCACCGTGCTGCTGACCGCGGCCGCCTGCGAGGTCGCCCTCGACCTGGTGGCCTGGCAGTGCGCCGGGACCCCCGAGTGCTCCGTGCAGCGTTCCTGGCTCGGCTTCCTGTCCGCCCGGCAGGACGGGTGGTTCGCCCAGCCCGGACGCCGCCTGGCCGTCGCCGCACTCGTGCCCACCGCGCTGGTGGGACTGCTCTGGTACCTGTCCAACCGCACCTGGAGCGCCTACGAGTCCCAGCGCCCCCTCACATGGGAGGAACCGGCCGACACGGAGACGGACGTCGACGCCGGCGCGGACGAGGACACCGAGGCGGCCACCCGGACCGGCGAACCCCTGGTGCGCCCGGCCCTCGGCAGGCCCGGCTTCTGGTACGGACGCAGGCTCGTGGCCCGGCTGCGCGCCGCGCACACCGCGGCCGGATTCCTCACCGCCGCGGCGGCGGTCGCTGCCACGACGGCCCGGTACGACCGGTCCGCCGAGAGCCCCGTGCCGGCGGTGGCCGGGTACCTGGTCGAAGCCGGCCTCGTCCTGTGCGGACTCGTCGTCGTGACCGTCGTCTGCCACCGCGGGCGCAGCGAGCGACGCCTCGACAACAGGGTCGACCGGGCCGTCACCACCTTCCTGCCCGGCACCGCGCTCGCCCTGCTGCTCTGCGCGGTCGTCCACGCCGGCTGGTCGCGTCCCGACTGGGTGTCCACGGGCGCTCTTCCCGGAGAGGCCGCATTCCGCTCACTCGCCCTCGGCCAGGGCCTGCTCGTCGTCGCGCTCGCCGTGGTGGCCCTCAGCCTCTACCGGCGCGCCCCGGAGGCCCGCACCACACTGGCCGGCCTCGGCGGCCCCGCGGTGGCCATGCTCGCCTGCGCCCTCGGGGGCGTGATGACCGGCGGGATCGCCCAGCGGGTGGCCGACTGGCTCGACGGCCCCGGCACCCCCGGCATGGGCGCGGGAGCCGACATAGAGGGACCGCCCGTCCTCCTCAGCTGGCAGGCCTCCGTCATCCCGGTCCTGCTGCTGCTCCTGGTCCCGCCGGTCCTCTGGCTGGCGGTCCGCACCCTGCGCCGCGCCCGCCGCACGGGACCCGGGATCGAGGCGGAGTACGCGGAGAAGCACCCCCAGCCCGGACGCACCCGGCAGATCGCGCGCACGCGTGCCACCGCCGCACTCACCGATGCCGCACCCGGAATTCTCGGACTGCTCTCCGCCGCCACCCTGCTGCTCGGCATCGCGGCGGTGACCTGCTCCTGGCTCACCGGCGAGGTCCCCGGTCTCGCCGCGGACGGCACCGGCCCCTTCGTCGAATCGCTCGCCGAGACGGCCCAGTCGACCGGTTCCTGGCTGACCGGATTCGGGGTCATACTGTTCGTCACCTGGGGCCGCCGCGCCTACCGCGACGTCTCCGCCCGCCGCACCATCGGCATCCTCTGGGACGTGGGTACGTTCTGGCCGCGCGCCGCACACCCCTTCGCGCCTCCCTGCTACGCCGAGCGGGCCGTCCCGGACCTCTCCTCCCGGATGTGCGCGTGGACGGGCAGCACCCGCGGCAGGCTGGTCATCTCCGGGCACTCCCAGGGCAGCGTGCTCGCCGCGGCAGCGGTGTGGCAGCTCCCCGACCCGGTGCGGCGCCGGGTCGCGCTGCTCACCTACGGTTCCCCGATCGAGCGGCTCTACGGGCGTTGGTTCCCGGCCTACTTCGGCCGGGTCCCCCTCGAAGGACTCCAGAGGTCCGTGCACTGCTGGCGCAACCTCTGGCGTGCGACCGACCCGATCGGCGGCCCCGTCCTGATCGACGAGGGGCCTGGCGGCCACGAGGTGGACCGAGGCCCGCTGAAGGATCCGCTGGTCTACGGACGCACCGTCGAACACCCGCTGCCCGAGCCGGTCCTCGGGCATTCGGACTACCAGGCCGACCCGGTCTTCGCCGTCGAGCGCACCGCGCTCCTGGAACGGCTCGGGCCCGTCGTGCCCCAGCAAGCGGGCGGGGGCACCGAGGGCCGGGACGGCCTCGCTCAGGGCAGCGCCGGGAGGTCCTCCGGGTAGAGCATGGTCAGGTCGTCCGTGCTCGGCTCGGTGAGCTGGGCGACCCGGCCCGCGTGCCGCTCCACCATGGACTCGAACGTCTGACGCGCGGTCCGGCCGTTACCGAAGGCGGGGCCCTTGGGCAGTGCCGTGAAGTACTTCAGCAGCGCTTCCCCCGTCCCCTCCGCCAGGGTGTACTCGTGCTCGTCGCTCTGCTGCCCGACGATGCGCAGCAGCTCCTCGGGCTCGTAGTCGCTGAAGGTGATGGTCCGCGAGAAACGGGACGCCACACCGGGGTTGACGGTGAGGAAGCGCTCCATCTCGTGCGTGTACCCGGCGACGATCACCACCACGGCGTCCCGGTGGTCCTCCATCAGCTTCACCAGAGTGTCGATGGCCTCCCGGCCGAAGTCGCGGCCGGAGTCCTCGGGCGACAGGGCGTACGCCTCGTCGACGAACAGGACCCCGCCGCGCGCCCGGTCGAACGCCTCCTGGGTCCGGATGGCCGTGGATCCGATGTGCTCGCCGACCAGATCGACGCGGGACACCTCCACGAGATGGCCGTGCTCCAGGACACCGAGCGAGGCCAGGATCTCCCCGTACAGCCGGGCGACCGTAGTCTTGCCCGTGCCGGGGGAACCGGTGAAGACGAGGTGCCGGCGCACCGATGCCGCCTTCAGGCCTGCCAGCCGGCGGCGGCGGCCCACCTCGATCATGTCGGTCAGCGCCCGCACCTCGCGCTTGACGCTGTCCAGGCCCACCAGCATGTCCAGTTCACCCAGCACGGTGCCGGCGTCGCGCGCGGGTTCTTCGACGGGCGGTGAGGGGGTGACGGCGGCGGGCTCGGCGGTTCGCCGGCCCGGCAACGCACCCAGCAGCCCGGGTGTGGTCTGCGTCGCGGTGAGGACCGCCGGGGCCGGGGGAGTGGCGCCGCGCAGACCGCTCTCGTCGCTGGTGCAGTCCTGTGCCACGGGACCCACCGTGTGCCCGTCGCCGCCGGAGGTGTCCGGGAACTCGTAACCGCCGCGTGCGCAGCGCTCCGTGCGGCAGCGGGTCAGCGTGGACCGGCAGCCGTCCATCACATGGAAGCCGTAGCCCTCGCTTCCCGTGACCCGGCAGTTGTCGAAGGTGCCCCGGCCCTCGGCGGAGACGTAGAACCCGGCCTCCGCGGGCGAGGTGACCGTGCACCGCTCGATGGTCGGGTCGGCGCCCTTGGTCACGATGACACCGGTCTGCGCCGCGTCGATGGTGCAGTTGTTCAGCGTGCCGCCGCTGCCGTGGTCACGGAACCACGCGCCGGTGGACGCCTCCCGGATCCGGCAGTCGTCGAGCTGGGCGGTGGCCCCGTCGCTGACCGAGACCGCCGTGTTGCGGATCTGGGACAGATCGCTGTCCACGACATCCGCACGCGAGCCGCGGTCGAGGACGAAGAGGGCGTCGGGCACGTCGTGCACACGGCACGAGTCGAGTATCACCGTGGCCCCGTCGCTGACCCACACCGCCGGATAGTCGCCCGTGCTGTCGTGGATCTCGCACTGGTTGGCGTCGACACGGGTGCCCGGGTCCCAGACCGAGAGACCGTTGCGGCCGAATCTGCGGACGGTCGAGCGGGTCAGGGTGAGCACCGAACGGGACCGCAGGTCGACCGCGTTCTCCGGAATATCGTGGATGTCGCAGTCCGCCAGTGTGAGGACCGCGTCGGTGTCCAGGGTGACCCCGTCGGCTGACGTGCGGTGCACGGTGCAGTCCGTGAGGTGTGCGGTGCCGCGGGAGGTGACCTGCACACCGCTGCCCTTGATCTCGTACACCTCGCAGCCCACCGCCTCCAGGCCGCTGCCCTCCCCGGTCACGCTCAGTCCCGCACCCGAGGCGTGGTGCACACGGCAGCGTTCGAGCCTCGGGTGGGCGCCGTCGCGCACCGCGATGCCGGACTGCCCCGAGGAGACGATCTCGCACTCCTCGAACACCCCGCCGGCGCCGTCGAGTACGGCGATGCCCACGCCCGCCGGGTTGTCGACCGTGCAGCGGCGCACGGTGGGCCGTGCCGCGCCCCGCACCTCCATGCCGGCGGCCGACCTGGTCACGATGCGCACGTCCGACAGTTCGGGAGCACCCTCCTCGACCAGCAGTGCGGGTGCGGCGGAGTCCTGGCCCTCCACGTGCAGGTCCTGGATCACGGCGGAGGCGCGGACGGTCAGGGGGACGCCGTCGGCCGGGGCGATGCGTACGGACCCGGCGGACCCCTCAGGCCCGCGCAGTGTCACGGCGCGGTGGACGACGAGATTCTCCCGGTAGGTGCCCGGGGCGATGGTGAGGACGTCACCGTCCGCTGCGGCCTCCAGGGCGGCTGTGAGGGAAGCGTATTCGCCCGTGCGGCGCCGCCATCGCGATGTGCCGGTGTGCGTCACCTGGACCGTGCCCTGTGCCATGGTGCTGCTGTGCCCCCACCTCGTGCCGTGTGCGCTGCCTCGTACCTGTCCGCGTGAGCCGCCGGTCCACCGGCAGCGCTCCCGCCCGCCTGCCGAGGAGTCGGGCGGGCCGGTCCACCGTAGCGCGCGCGACGGGTGTGAGTTGACGGGTCGGCGGCCCGAAGCCCTACTCAGCCGTGCGAGAGGGAAACCCGCGCCCCGGATGTCAGCTGCCCGTACCCGTTCTGCCCCAGTCGGGGCCGACTTCGGCCCAGGCGCGGTCGAGCCGGGCGTACCGCCGTTGCATCATGCGCCATACGACGAGCCTGCGGACCGATTCGGTCAGACCACCCGCCAGCAGCGCCGCACCGATTCCCGCGAGCACCGCGTGGGTGTGGGCCGAGGAGAGGTCCATGGGGCGCATCACCAGGTTTCCCCGGGCGTCCGTCCAGACCTCGATCGGGGTGCCGGGAGCCGTCTCCGTGGACGCCGTCGACACGGTGCCCGTACGTGTCGTACCGTCCGGGGCGAGCCAGTCCGCTACCACCGACCGGCGCATGGAGTCCTCGGCGACGGCCGCCTCGGGGTCCCGGGCGAAGCGGGATGTGCCGGGGGCCGCGCGCACCACGACGGCCGCGGTGAGACGGCGTTGCTCGTGCTGGGCCCGCACGGCCTGCCGGAGGGCGTCGTCCGTGAGTGAACCGGCCTTCCAGCCGAGCAGGGGTGCCGCGAGCAGCATCAGCAGCAGCGCGGCCAGCGCCACCCATGCCTCGTGACGGTCGGTGGCCCGGCACACAGGATTGCGCCGCCACCGCCGGATTCCCAGAACCGTTCGCACAGTCATGCACCCCCTTTCCTTCCGTGATAACCCGACAGGGCTGCGAATGCCTCCCCGGGCGGCGAAGAGAGAGCAACCTCACGCGGTCAACACACCTCGCACGCGCCGGAGTTCCCCATCGCGGTCCTGGAGGTCAGTCGAGCACGCGCACCGGGTCCCCGACCCTGACCGTCCCCGTGCCCTCCGGGATCATGTTCTGGCCGAAGAGAAGATGCCTGCCGTCCCTGCGGTGCCGCGCGAGTGTGCGCAACGGCTCCTTGCCCCGCTCGGCCGTCCGCTGGTCGGTGGTCGTGACGACGCACCGGCCGCACGGCTTCACGACGCGGAGGACGACCTCCCCGATCGCGATCCGCTTCCAGCCGTCCTCGGCCCAGGGCGCCGTGCCGTCCACGACAACGTTCGGCCGGAACCGGTCCATCGGCAGCGGGCCTTCCTCAGGATGATCCCCCAGGGCCACCCATGAGTTGAGTGCGTCCAGCGAGGCACGCGTGGTGAGGAGCAGCGGATAGCCGTCGGCGAGCGAGACCGTCTCGCCGGGCCGGCCGAACTCCGGATCGACGGGCCTGCGGTGCGACGGCGCGTCGAGATGGACGAGCCGGACCTCCGCACCGAGGCGCGCGCCGAACCAGGCGTGCGCCGACCCCGCCGCCACGGTCACCTCGACCTTGCTCCGGTGCAGCTCCGCGACGACCGAGCGGTCCGGGCCGGGCACCTCCACCACCAGCGACGGACTCCCGGACGCCGACAGAACCACTCCGCCACCGGGCAGGGCCTCGGCGGACAGCTGCGCCATGCGGGGCTGCTGACGCTGGGTGACCACCCTGTTCTCGGCGTCGATCAGCATCCAGCGGCGGTCGCCGTCGAGTCCCCACGGCTCGACCACGGCCTCGTCGGCCGCACGTGCGGCCAGCGACTTGACCGGATGAACGAACACGGCGCCGAGTGCGGGGGAGAGCATGCCTCCATCCTGCCAGCCGTCACCGGCCGTGCTCGGCAGCGCCCGTCAGTACCCCCGGCTCTGGTACGGCCGGTTGTACGGGTCCTCGTACGGCGACTGCGACTGTGCCGGAGCGGGGGCCGGCCTGGGTGACGCGGGGCGCATCGCCTCGTACCCCGTGCCGGGCCGCTGGGGCTGCTGCTGCGGCTGCTGGTAGCCGCGCGGCGCCGACGGCTGCTGCGGGATGTACGGCGCCGGGGCGTGCTGCAGCTGCGCGGGCTGCATCATCGGCGACTGCTGCATCCCGGCGCTCTGGTACTGCGGCTGCGCCGGCTGCTGCGGGTAGCCGTAGGAACCGGTCTGCTGCGACGGGGCCGCGGGCAGGGCGGGGAGCGCCGACGGCAGGGCCGGCAGGTAGCTGTTCCCGGTGTCGTAGGCGGCCGGGACCCGGATCGGCGCGATCTGAGGGGTCCCCCGCTCGGCTACCAGGGAGTCGTAGATCGGGGTGTCGGGGAACGACGGCGCGGCGTAGTAGCCGCTGCCGTAGGTGGAGCGGGGGGAGGTCATGAGACATAAGTTAAGCCCACGATGTGCCGGTTGGGGAGCCCCAATCTTGGGGTTATCCGGTTTACGCTGCATTTGTCGGCCTGACCTGCATGGACACGGGTAAAGCCTCTGTTAACACCGGGGCATTTTCCTTGGTGGACCCTGTGGCCGACCCGAAGCGGCGGACGGGCCGCGATAGACGGACGCCTGGGTGACGTTCGCAGGGACGGGGACTTCGTGGGCCGGAGAGGCCCCGACTTCGACACCCCTCGTGCTGTAGCTGCGGGCTTGTGATCGCACCGGGCGGCTTCGGTCAGCCGGTGGGGGCCTTTCGGAAGCAGAGCCCCAGGAATACGGGGATGGTGCTCCACCACGTCTCGAAGTCGGTCCACTCGTCCTGCCCCCTGTCTCCTGCGGTGTCCGGGTGCTGGGGTGGTTCCCGCATGTCGTCTAGATGCAGCCCGTGCCGTGCGAAGGCGTTGACGTACCAGCTGACGGGCCGGTGGAAGTACCGGTGCCCACCGAAGTCCGGGAGGATGCGGGTTTCGTGCTCCAGGTAGCCGGTGACCTTCCTGTAGCGCTCTCTGGTGACCGGGTCCTCCACGCGCTCACGCATGTAGAACGCTGGATGCGGCATGGAGGCGAGGAAGAGCCCTCCCGGGCGCAGGGCGACGACGGCGTCCCGCAGCAGCCTGTCGAGATCGGCGATGCACTGCAGGGAGAACCTGGCGACCATGGCGTCGTACCCGGCGACCGCTCGGGCAGACCCGAGGCCGTCCACCAGGTCGGCGGTGTGGAAGGTGAGACCGGGATACCGCGAGCGGGCCTGGGCGATCATCGACTCGCTCCCGTCGACCCCGCTGGCCTCCGCGCCTAGGGCCGCCAGCGATTGGGCGAGCCAGCCGTGACCGCAGCCGACGTCCAGCACGGACCTGCCGGACAGCGGCCGCAGCCGTTCGTGGAAGAAATCCGTCAGGTGATGGAAACTGGACGTGGCGCGCCCGTCCGCGAGTTCGATGTAGCGGTCGGCGATCCGATCCCAAGTCACGAGGTCTTGCGAGGCCGGGCCGTCGTACGTCGCGTCTGCCATGGATCCACCCTCCACCGTTCCCGTTGTCTTCCACATGGCTCATCCGGCGGTGCCGGCTTCGATCTGTTGCAGGGTGCGGTACTGAGCCCGTAGGTCGCGGTGGGTGAGCCAGCTCGACGTGCTCTCGCGGTAGCTGAAGCTTCGGTCGGTGGCCGGTGCGCCCTGGACGAGCAGGGTGAGGGTCTCTTTCCGGATCTCGGCGAGCCGGTGCACCTCCAGTGGGTGCATGACGATGGTGTCGCCCGGCCGCAGGGTACGGGAGTCCACCGGTTCCGGCGGCCCCGTCGGCAGTTCCAGCCCGCGCAGCGAGCGGTAACTATCGTTGCGATAACCGCCGTTCAGTACGACGGACACGAAGGGGTAGCGGTGGTTGTGCGGCACTTGGGCGTAGCGCACGCGCAGTTCCTCAGGTGGGCGGTACTGGTGCAGCCATACCCGTATGGGATTTCCCGCACCTGCGGTCAGGTCGGCGAGGTTCCACTTGAAGTGGGTAGGGGTTTCGTGCGACCGCCGTTCCACCTCGCCGTAACGGCCGGCCTCCCAGGAGAAAATTTGCCGCAGGAGCGAGGCGCGGTGGCTGAACGCCTCGTGGAGCAGCCCCGCGATCCCGGTGGCGGGGAACGTGCCGCCAGGCGAACCGGCGACGATGTCCATGAGCGAACCGTAGAGTCTGTCCTCATCCATGTCTGCCCGCCGCTTCCAGGGATTGCAGGCAGGACAGGCCCTGCTCGATCGTGTCGATGATGAAGGGCTCCAGGCCGAACGGGCGGAGCTCGGAGAGCCTCAGCCAGCGGTGGTCCTGGCTGGACTCGTCCAACTGCACCGAGCCGTCCAGATCCGTGACGACGTAGTTGAGCTGGACGTTGTGCAGGCTGACGCCATCCTTCTCACTCATGAAGCGGGAGGATCCGACCAGGGACCGGACCGTGCCGCTGAGCCCCGATTCCTCCTTCAGCTCGCGCAGCACCGCGTCCTCCAGTTCCTCCCCGAACTCGATCTTTCCGCACGGCACGCCCCACGCGCCCGGCAGGAACTTCTCCCGCTCACTCCTCTGCAGGAGCAGGACACGGCGGTCGCGCACCGCGATCGCCGCCACGAGCACACTGAATCGCTGACCTGGCATGTGCTGACGCCTTTCTGATTGCTGCTGATGTTCGAGATCTCAGCTCAGCGCGTCCCTGATGAACGCCTCTTCGAACCGGCCATTTCGTTCTCGGATAGCTGCGAGAACCCCCTCGTCCGCCTGCGACATGCCGCTGAGCCGGAGTGCCCGTAGAAGTTGTTCGTCCGTCGTCCGGCGGTCAAACACGAGTTTCTTTCCGCACAGGTCGTAGACACGCTCGCCCTCGAGGCGCTGAAGCATGTAGACGACGGACTCGTTCGAGTAGCGCTGGGTTCCGGGAAAGTGGGAGCGCAGACCGGCATCCATGTTGTAGATCGAGACGTACACGTCGCTGTCGAACATCTCCACGCGCATGACGGAGGAGACAGCGGCGCTCAGCCCGATTTCCACGCGGACGCGGCTGCAGATCCCATGGAGCGAGACGAGGGAGCTGAAGGTCTCCTCCCGTAGCCCGTCCTTGATCTGCTGAAGTGTTCTTCCCGCGTACTTGGGGTTGCTCAAGCGATCGGCGGCCCGGGCGGACAGGGCCTCCTCGGACCGGGGATCGATCATCACGACGCGGACCCTGGTGATCCGGTCTCCGTCGCGTCTGACCCGGGGGGCCACATACTTAGCGCTCGCTCCACGAAAGGTGTAGCTCCCTGACGCCTCCAAGGAAGCGGTCAGATCGGAGTTGAAGCGATTGCCACGGTATTCTTGGGTCGGCGCGTAGTCCCGCAAGGGGAGATAGCGAGCGTTCAGTTTCCTGAACTCCGAAAGGATCGCTTCCTGTTGGGTCTCCAACTGGCCAGAGAGCTGGGTCTGCAGAAAGCGGTCGTGCTCGGCGTCGAGCAGCCAACTGATGATGAGCGCGAACACGGCGGACCCGGCGATGCCCGTTCCGAGCGCACCGATCTGCTGGGCCTTTGACGTCTCGTGGTCGAAGCTGATCAAGCCGACGGAGAGCAGCAGGCTCAACAGGATGACGACCAGGAAGGCGTAACGCCGCAGCCTGAGCCGATCGGTGAACCGATCGCTGCCACGTCTCCCCGGTGTAGCAGTCACCGATCCTCCAGGACCTCGGAAGCACACAGGGAGTCCACTGACCACTCCCGGTGCAGACGGAAAGAGCCCACGCCGTGCTGGCGCCGGGTCACTCCATGCTGCTGCGGACTTCCCGCGAGAGGGAGAGGTTGGTGAGGCCTTTACCAGGAACGGCTGAAAATGAGCTGTATAGACGTATGGTGCGGCGGTGAACCCGAACGGCTGCCACTGAGAGTGCCCCGAGGGGATCGCCGTCCATCGCCAGGACATTGCACGGTATCGCGAGTGGACATGTTCATGCCGAGCCCGCCTCCCATGCGACTCCGGTTTTTCATCGAGATCCGTCGAGGGCTGATCCGGTGTCTGATAACGGTCTATGGGGTTGCGTTTCCCCCTTGATGAGGGTCCAGTTCCGCAGGAGTGCCATGGAGGCCGTCACGTGCCGGGGGACGGGCCACCGCCTTCTCGGTGCGTCGCCGCCTCGCGAACGGCGCGGCCGGTAAGGGCAGGCAGCGCACGGAGCGGGGGCATCGTTCGTACCGCCGGTGATCAGCTGGCCGGCGCCGCTCCCGCCATGACCGCGACAGTCCGCATTGCCGCGCGTCCGGCGCCCGATGATCGTGCCAATTCAATTCCAGAAAGGCCGGGTGCCACGTCCGTACGCATGCACTGTCTCTCAGGAAGGGGAATCAGTCGGTGACCTCGCTGAATTTCGTGTCAACGGACCAGCTCTGGCGGAGTCTTGGCGCGTACGCGTGGCGGACTTCTCGCCACCGCCTGGGGCCGGGTGAACCGGCCGGTGCACCCGGCCGCGGAGCAGTTGACCATCAGAGTGGTGGATCGGGCGATTCTACGGTTTCCGCACGGAATGTGGAGTCCAGTACCGTCGGATCGCCGGTATCGCTCCCGTCGGGCCGAGGGCCCACCGGCGGGCCGGGCACTAGGTTGGCGGGAGACTCTCCGGGCAGCCGGACTCGTGATGGGGGCGAGCATGACCATGCAAAAGGGAACCAACGTCGGGGTACCGGCTCGGGCCGTGCGGGTCGAACTGGGCCGGCACACCTCACCCGGGGCACCCGATGTGGACGCCTCGGCGCTCCTCCTCGTGTCGGGGAAGGTGCGCAGCGACGCCGACTTCGTCTTCTACAACCAGCCGGCGCACGGATCCGGCGCGGTGCGCCACGAGGGCAAGCGGACGGCCGGGGGAACCGTCACGGACAGCCTCACGGTCGACTTCGCGCGGATCGAGCCGGCGATCGACCGCGTCGTGATCGCGGCCTCGGCGGACGGCGGCACCTTCGGACAGGTGACCGGCCTCTACGTGAGGATCGTCGACCAGGCGAACGGCTCGGAGATCGCACGCTTCGACACCGCCGACGCGACCGTCGAGACCGCCTTCATCCTCGGCGAGCTCTACCTGCGCCAGGGAGCCTGGAAGTTCAGGGCCGTGGGACAGGGGTACGACACCGGACTCGAAGGCCTCGCCACGGACTTCGGGATCTCCGTCGACGAGCCCCAGCAGGCGTCGCCGCCCCGGCCGCCGCAGCGGGCTCCCCGGCCTCCCGCACCCCCGGCCGCACCCCAGGCGGCCCCCGCGCCCCCGGTCGTGCAGGCCGTGAGGCTGACCAAGGTCACGCTGACGAAGGACGCACCCTCGGTGTCGCTGTCGAAACAGGGCGGCACGTCGGGAGCGCTGCGCGTCAACCTCAACTGGGAGGTGCGCAAGCAGTTCAGGAGCTGGGGCGCGAAGCTCGGCAGAGCGGTCGCCGTGCACGCGGACCTCGATCTGGATCTCTGCGCACTGTACGAACTCACCGACGGGCGCAAGGGAGTCGTCCAGGCGCTCGGAAACGCCTTCGGCTCCCTCCGGCAGCCTCCGTACATCCACCTCGACGGGGACGACCGCACCGGTGCGGTCTCCACCGGCGAGAACCTCACGGTCAACCTCGACCACAAGGACCAGCTCCGCCGTGTCCTGATCTTCGTCACCATCTACGAGGGCGCCCGGAGCTTCGCCGATCTCCACGCCACGGTCACCCTGCAGCCGCAGAACGGAGCGGCGATCGACTTCTCCCTCGACGAATGCACCGTGCCGTCCACCGTGTGCGCGCTCGCGCTGATCACCAGTGACGGGCGGGACCTCACCGTGCAGCGCGAGGCCCGCTACCTCGTCCCCGAGAGAGGGGTGAGCCCCCAGCGGACCATCGACGCGGCCTACGGCTGGGGCATGAACTGGACCCCCGGACGCAAATGATCCCCGGGGCCCGCCGCCGCTCCGGCGGCCGGGCTCAGGGCTCCGGCGCGGCCTCGGGGCGGGCGTACGTACGTCCCTTCCAGGCCGCGCCGAGCCCCCTGTGGTGCCGCACCGCGGAGTCCACCGTCATCAGGAGGTAGAGGACAGCGGTGAAGGGCAGCAGCGGCGCCGGCCACAGCGACTGCCGGTAGTACCCGAGCATGGGCACGTAGGTGCCCGCCATCACCGCCCAGGCCGCCCCGCCCGCCACCGCTGCCACCGCATCGCCCGTCAGCAGCCCGGTGACCAGCGTGACGGGCGGTGCGACGTAGACCAGACCCAGACCGAGGACGGTGCCGGCCAGCAGCACCGGGCTGTGCCGCAGCTGCGCGTACGCACTCCGCGCGACCATGTCCCACAGGTCGGCCAGCCGCGGATAGGGCCGCACGCTGTCGACCCGGTCGGCGAGCCCCAGCCAGATACGGCCGCCGCCGCGCCGGACCGCACGCGCCAGCGACACGTCGTCGATCACCGCCTGACGGATGGACTCCGGGACACGCGCCCGCTCGGCGGCCGCGGCACGCAGCAGGACGCAGCCGCCCGCCGCCGCGGCGGTCCGCGACCCCCTCGCGTTCACCCGGCGGAACGGATACAGCTGCCCGAAGAAGTAGACGAAGGCGGGCACGACCAGCCGCTCCCAGGTACTCGTCACCCGCAGCCTCGCCATCTGCGAGACCAGGTCGAAGCCGTCCTCACCCTCGGGACCGGCCGCGGCGACGAGTTCCCGCAGGCTGTCCGGCGCATGAGCGATGTCGGCGTCCGTCAGCAGCAGGAACTCGGGCCTCCGCTGCCGGGCCAGAGCCATCCCGTGCCGCAGCGCCCAGAGCTTTCCCGTCCACCCCGGCTCCGGTTCACCGGGTGTCACCACCGTCAGCGGAAGCCCCCCGCACCGCGCGGACAGCGCGCGCGCGAGCTCCCCCGTACCGTCGCCGCTGCAGTCGTCGACGAGGAAGATCTCCGCCTCCCCCGGATAGTCCTGGGCGAGCAGCGACGGCAGGCTCACCGGCAGCATCTCCGCCTCGTCCCGCGCGGGGACGACCACGGCCACCGAGGGCCAGCGTTCCGGGTCCCCGCGCCGTGGAAGCCGCTGGTCCGTCCGCCAGAAGAACCCCTGGCCCAGCAACAGCCACACCCACACGACCAGCGAACCCACGGCGATCCAGGCAACGGCGCTCATCCGTCGAAGTGTGCCCCACTCCGGCGGCGCCGCAAGGGCTGTCGACTATGGTGACCGGGTGAAGATCGCACTCATGGACTCGGGAATCGGCCTGCTCGCGGCAGCGGCCGCGGTACGCCGACTGCGGCCGGACGCCGATCTGGTGCTGTCCTCGGACCCCGGCTCGATGCCCTGGGGGCCGCGTACCCCCGAGGACGTGACCCGGCGCGCGCTCGCCGTGGCACAGGCCGCCGCCGCCCACCGGCCGGACGCGCTGATCGTCGCCTGCAACACCGCCTCCGTCCACGCGCTGCCCACCCTGCGGGCCGAACTGGAGCCCGGCCTCCCGGTCATCGGCACGGTGCCCGCGATCAAGCCGGCCGCCGCGGGCGGTGGCCCCTTCGCCATCTGGGCGACGCCCGCGACCACCGGAAGCTCCTACCAGCGCGGGCTGATCAACGACTTCGCGCGGACCGTGGACGTGACCGAAGTGCCCTGCCCGGGTCTCGCCGACGCCGTCGAGCACGCCGACGAGGAGGCGATCGACCGGGCGGTGGCGGCCGCCGCTGCCCTCACCCCGGCGGATGTCACGGACGTCGTCCTCGGCTGCACCCACTACGAACTCGTGGCCGAACGCATTCGCGCCGCCGTCGAGCGCGACCGGCCCGGCCGGGCGCCGCTCGTCCTGCACGGTTCCGCCGACGCGGTCGCCGCGCAGGCACTGCGCCGTGTCGGAGCGGCTCCCGCTCCGTCGGCCGAACCGACCGGCACCCTCACGGTTCTCCTCGCCGGACACGCCGCCGGACTCCCCGTACCCGCACTGGCCTACGCCGAGGGGCTGCTGCTCAAGGCCGTCAGCCCCGCGATCTGACCGTCCGAGGCCACCTCGCCGGGCCGCGCGTCCCGTCCCCGCCTCGCGGAACGTGGGTACGCTGCTGGGCATGACGGACCATCCCCGTAACGCGCGGCACGGTTCGAGCCAGGTCCCGAGCACGGTCTGGACGGGACGGGCCACCAACCGCTTCCAGTGGCTGCTCGCGGCCGTGGGGGCGGCGTGCCTGGCACTCGGCATCGAACTGGCCGTCGACTCGGCCTGGGGCGGCGGGTTCGCCCCCCTCCTCATGTCCGTCATCGGCTGTGTCGCCGCCGGGCTCCTGATCCTGTTCGGGACCCTCGCGTTCGTGCATGTCGCCGTGAAGGTCGACGGGGACGCCCTCGAGGTGCGCTGCGGTCACGCCGGGCTCCCCAGGCGCCGGATCCTGCTCACCCATGTCGTGGGCGCGGAGTTCGCCCCCAAGGTCACCCCGCGCCAGTGGGGCGGCTGGGGCTACCGCTGGCGGCCCGAACAGGGCACGGCCGTCGTCGTGCGCCGCGGGGAGGCGCTGGTGCTCCGGCTGGGGGACGGCAGGACCTTCACCGTCACGGTGGACGACGCCGAGGCAGCCGTGCGCTTCATCCGCGACCGCCTGCACCTCACGGCCACCGGGAAGACCCCGGCGCCCTGAGCCGGCTGGGCGGAGCGGCTGCCGGGCCCACAGCGGTCCGCCGTAGACTCCGGCAGGTGAGCGCCACCATCACCACCGTCGAACCGCCGCCCGCCCCCGCACCCCGCAGCAGCACGCTGTGGCCACGGCTCGCCCGGCCGGCCGCGGCCGTGCTGTCCGGAGTCATGCTCTACACGAGCTTCCCGCCCCGGCCCCTGTGGTGGCTGGTGCTGCCGGGCTTCGCACTGCTGGGCTGGGTCCTCTCGGCACGCAGGCCGCGCGCGGCGCTGGGCCTGGGTCTCCTCGCGGGCCTCGGCTTCATGCTGCCGCTGCTCCACTGGACGGGGGAGGAGGTCGGCCCCGTTCCCTGGCTCGCGCTCGCGCTCGCCGAAGCGGTGTTCATCGCCGTCGGCTGCGTCGGCGTAGCCGCCGTCTCCCGGCTCCCGTACTGGCCGGTCTGGGCAGCTGCCGTCTGGACCCTCGACGAGGCGTTGCGGGCCCGCGTACCCTTCGGCGGTTTTCCCTGGGGCAAGATCGCCTTCGGCCAGGCCGACAGCGCGTTCCTCCCGCTCGCCGCACTCGGCGGGACCCCGCTGCTCTCGTTCGCCGTCGTGCTGTGCGGCTTCGGGCTCCTCGAGGCCGTCCGGCAGGTCCGCCGCCACCGCGCCACGGGCACCGTGCCGCGCTCCGCCGTCGTGGCCGCGGCCGTCACCGTGGCGGCTCCCGTCGTCGCGGCTCTGGCGGCCCTCCCGCTCGTGGACGACTCGCCCGAGGACGGCACCGCCACGGTGGCCGCGATCCAGGGCAACGTCCCGCGCCTGGGACTCGACTTCAACTCCCAGCGCCGGGCCGTCCTGGACAACCACGCGAACCGGACCGAGCAGCTCGCCCGGGACGTGAAGGCGGGGAAGGTCCCCCAGCCCGACTTCGTCCTGTGGCCGGAGAACTCCTCGGACCTCGACCCGTACCGCAACGCCGACGCCCGCGAGGCCATCGACAGGGCCGTGCGGGCCATCGGCGCCCCCACCGTCGTCGGCGCCGTCCTCACCCCCGACACCGGGCCGCTGCGCAACACGCTGATCGAGTGGGACCCGAAGAGCGGCCCCGTGGACACCTACGACAAGCGGCACATCCAGCCGTTCGGCGAGTACATGCCGATGCGGTCCGTCGCACGTGTCTTCAGCAAGGACGTCGACCGGGTGCAGCGGGACTTCGGCCCGGGCCGCAAGGTCGGCGTGTTCGACCTCGCGGGCACGAAGGTCGGGCTCGTCACCTGCTACGAGGCCGCCTTCGACGACGCCGTGCGCGACACCGTCAAGGACGGCGGACAACTGATCGCCGTGCCGAGCAACAACGCGACCTTCGGACGCAGCGAGATGACCTACCAGCAGCTGGCCATGAGCCAGGTGAGGGCGGTCGAGCACGGACGGTCCGTCGTCGTGCCCGTCACGAGCGGCGTCAGCGCCGTGATCCGGCCGGACGGCACGATCGTCGAGAAGACGAAGATGTTCACCCCGGACGCGCTGGTCGACGAGGTGCCCCTGCGGTCCTCCCTCACGCCCGCGACCCGGATGGGGGCCCTGCCGGAGGGCGTCCTGGCACTGCTCGCCCTGGGCGGTCTCGGCTGGGCCACGGCCCGGTCGGTGCGCGCCCGCAGCGCGCGGAAGACCGCGGCGGCCGGTCCGGGGGACGTCCAGGCCGGCACGTAGGCTCCTGGCATGGGTACTCCAGACTTCATCCGTGACATCCGCGCCACCGCCGGCCACCAGCTGCTCCTGCTGCCGGGAGTGACCGCGGTCGTCTTCGACGACGAGGGAAAGGTCCTGCTCGGGCGCCGGTCGGACACCGGCAAGTGGTCGGTCGTCGGCGGCATCGGGGAGCCGGGCGAGGAGCCCGCGCTGACGGCGGAGCGCGAGGTGTACGAGGAGACGGCGGTGCGCTGTGTCGCGGAGCGGGTCGTGCTCACCCAGGCACTGAAGCCGGTGCAGTACGCCAACGGCGACCGCTGCCAGTACGTCGACATCACCTTCCGCTGCCGGGCCGTCGGGGGAGAGGCCCGGGTGAACGACGACGAGTCGCTGGAAGTCGCGTGGTTCGACGTCGACGCCCTGCCGCCGCTGAGCGAGTTCTCGCTCTTCCGCATCAAGCAGTCCCTCACCGACGGCCCCACCTGGTTCGCGCGCACGCCGGAGGCCTGACGGGCCCGGCTCCCCGGAACGCGGTGGAGGCGGGCCCTTCGCCGGCGTCGGTTCAGATGCTCCGGGCGTCGGCGGGCAGTGCCGTGCTGTCCGCCGACGCCCGTCCGGCCCCCGGCTCGATCTCCGTGAGGTCCCTGTTCCTGGTCTCCTTCGCGCAGACGATCGCCAGCACGGTGAGCAGCGAGGCGGCGATGACGTACAGCGAGATCGGCGTCGAACTGCCGAAGTCGGCGAGGAGCGCGGTGGCGATGAGGGGCGCCGGGGCGCCCGCGGCGACCGACGAGAACTGGGCGCCGATCGACGCCCCCGAGTAGCGCATCCTCGTCGCGAACATCTCCGCGAAGAAGGCCGCCTGCGGTGCGTACATGGCACCGTGGAAGACGAGCCCGACCGTCACGGCGAGCAGCAGGCTCCCGAAACTCCTGCTGTCGATCAGCGCGAAGAACGGGAACATCCACAGCGCCACACCGATGGCACCGACCAGATAGACGGGCCTGCGCCCCACGCGGTCGGACAGCGCACCCCACAGCGGGATCACGGCGAAGTGCACGGCGGACGCGACGAGTACGGCGTTGAGAGCCGTCTGTTTGCTCAGCTCCGCGGAGGTCGTCGCGTACACCAGGATGAACGCGGTGATCACGTAGTAGCTGATGTTCTCGGCCATCCGGGCGCCCATGGCGATCAGCACATCGCGCCAGTGATGCCGCAGAACGGCGACCAGGGGCATCTTCTCGGCCGGTGCGGCGGACGCCTTGCGCTGTTCGGCCTGGGCCAGTGCCGCCTTGAAGACGGGCGATTCGTCGACGGAGAGCCGGATCCACAGCCCGAGGATCACGAGCACACCGGAGAGGAGGAAGGGAATCCGCCAGCCCCATGACTCGAATGCGGACTCGGACAGGAGCGCGGTGAGGGCGGACAGCACCGCGGTGGCGAGCAACTGCCCTGCGGGCGCGCCCGTCTGCGGCCACGACGCCCAGAACCCACGCCGTTTCGCGTCGCCGTGTTCCGACACGAGCAGCACGGCACCGCCCCACTCGCCGCCGAGGGCGAACCCCTGCACCAGGCGAAGGACGGTGAGCAGGACGGGCGCGGCCGAACCGATGGTGGCGTGCGTCGGAAGGAGCCCGATGGCGAAGGTCGCGCCTCCCATCATCAGCAGGCTGAGCACCAGCAGCTTCTTGCGCCCGAGCCGGTCGCCGTAATGCCCGAACACCAGGGCCCCGATGGGGCGTGCGGCGAAGCCCACGGCGTAGGTGAGGAAGGACAGCAGGGTGCCGACGAGCGGGTCGGAATCGGGGAAGAACAGCTTGTTGAACACCAGCGCGGCAGCGGAGCCGTAGAGGAAGAAGTCGTACCACTCCACCGTGGTCCCGACGAGGCTCGCGGCGACGACGCGCTTGAGGTTTCCGGGGGGCGGCGGGGCGGTTGCTGCGGATGCCATGTGCACCACTTCCAGGCGGGGAGGGGACGTCTGCGTGCTGGCACAAGGTAGGAACACGCATGTCAGTGGCACATGTGGTGGGGCACCATACTTTCGCGGTCGTGTGTGGTTGCGCTGTGCCCCGTGTCAGGACGGGAGGGGCCGAAGCCCCGGATGTGACGCGGGATCGGCCTCCTGGGCCGGGACCGCTGCTGTGATCTTCAGATGTCCGTCGGTGCGAACAGTGCCTGGACGGTTTCGGTGGCCAGGTCGCGCAGCCAGATGTGGGCGCGGTCGTCCTCGTAGCGCTGGTGCCACAGCAGGTACAACGAGACCTCGGGCACCGGGAGTGGCAGTGACAGCGTGAGCAGGCCGAGTCGGTCCCGGGTCCCGCGGGTGACCGCGTCGGGGAGCGTGACCACCAGGTCGGTCTCGCGGGCGAGTCGCAGCGCGAAGGCGGCGGTGGGCCCGGCGGCGACGACGCGGCGCTCGAGGCCGTGCGTGGCCAGAGCGTCGTCGATCGGGTCGTGCAGGCTTCCGCGACGCGAAATGGTGAGGTGTTCGGCGGCCGCGTAATCCTCTGGGTTCAACAGCCCCTCGGCGAGTGGGTGGCCTGCCCGGACGGCGACGACCAGCCGGTCCGTGCCGACATGGCGGTGGCGGATGTCGGGGAGTGTCGGCCGACTGGAGCTGGATTCGAGGTCGACCTCGCCTCGGCGCAACTCGGCGTCGTCGGAACCGGGTTCGGCCGAGAGACGCAGTCGGACGCCGGGTGCCTGCCGGTGGACGGCCGTCGTCAGGGCGGTGCCGCAGGCCGCGGTCAGGGCGTCGTGCCAGCGCACGGTGAACACCCGGTCCAGAGCTGTCAGATCGAGCTCTTGCTGCGCGGACAGAAGGTGGTGGGCCTGCTGCACCAGCGCGTGGACGTCGGCACGCATGGCCAGCGCGCGGCTGGTGGGGACCATGCTGCGGCCGGTGCGGACCAGGATCTGGTCACCGGTCGCCTTGCGGATGCGGCCCAGGGAGCGGCTCATCGCCGGTGCGGTGACGTGGAGGCGGGCCGCGGCACCGGCGACACTGCCCTCTTCCAGAAGGGCGTCCAGGGCTGTGAGCAGGTTCAGATCCAGTTGCATGAAAGTAACTCTACAAGTGACAAGCATGCACTTGCCGGTAATCGTGGAGCGGCCTACTTTCGAAGGGCGGGGCAAGGAGATCTCCCCGCTTCCACCTATCCCAGGGACCCCGTGATGAGCTCAGCCATGCCTCTTCCCGCCGACGCCGCGCTCCTGCCCGATGTGACGGCCGCGGTGAGGACCGCAGGCACCACGCTGCGCGACCGCTACACCTCGCACGCCCGCGGCGTGAGTCTGAACGAGGTCGTCGATGAGATCCACGCCAACGACGACGCCGTACTGGACGTGCTGCGAGAACCGCTGCTGCGGGCCAGGGACGGATCCCGGTGGGCCGAGGACGAACTGGCCGGCGGTACGCTCCCGCCCGGCGAGTGGTGGGTCGTCGACCCCGCCGAGGGCAACATCAACCACGTCCACGGCATGGAGGACTGGGCCGTCACCGCCACCCTGGTCCGCGACAACCAGCCGGTTCTCACCGTCGTCCACCTGCCGTTGACCGGCGACACCTACACCGCGGTCGCCGGCTTCGGTGCCCGCCTCGACGACCGGCCCCTGAAGGTGTCGGCCAAGACCGACCTGGGCGCCGCACTCGTCGGCACCGGTCAGGCCAAGCCCGGCGAGGACGCGCGCACCTTCCGGCGGATCGGCGACTCCGTCACCACCATGCTCATCAGTGGCCTGGTCGTGCGTGTCTCCGTGCCGGCCACCATGCAGCTCATCCATGTCGCCGCCGGACGCACGGACGCGTTCTGGCAGTTCTCCGACGTCCGCTCCGGCCTGGTCGCCGGTGCGCTGCTGGTCTCCGAGGCCGGGGGCACCGTCACCGATCTGGCGGGCGAACCCTGGCACACGGGCAGCCGCGACTTCCTGGCCTCCGCCCCCGGCGTCCACGCCGCCGCGCTCACGGTCCTGTCACCCATCGCCTGACCGGACGCCCCGCTGTTCCCACCCGAAACCGCAAGGAGCATCACCTCATGACGAACATCGGCATCCTGGGCAACGGCCGGGTCGGGACCAACCTGGCCGGCAAGCTCGCCGCAGCCGGGCACCACGTCACCCTCGGTGCCCGGAACCCGGAAGGCACCGAGGCCCTCGCCGCCCCACGGATCACCTTCGCCGACCAGCGCACCACCGCCCGCACCACGGACATCGTGATCAACGCGACGCCCGGCGGCAGTTCCCTGGACCGGCTCACCGGCCTGCGCACCGAACTCTCGGGAAAGATCCTCATCGACGTCTCCAACGCCACCCGTGACGGCGATGACGGTCTGCCCGGCGACCTGTGCCACCCCGGCAGCAGCCTCGCCGAGAAGCTCCAGGCCGCGCTCCCCGACACACGGGTGGTCAAGACGCTCAACACCATGCTCTTCATGGTCATGACCGCGCCCGAGACCCTGGCCACCCCACCGACCGTCTATGTCTCGGGCGACGACGACGACGCGAAGAAGACCGTCACCGGCCTGCTCGGCGACCTGGGCTGGCGGCCCGGCTGGATCGAGGACCTCGGTGGCATCGGCACAGCCCGCGCCACCGAGGCCATGATCCTGGTCGTGCCCCACATCCTGCGCCGGCACGGCTTCCAGCCCTTCGCCGTCTCCCTCGCCCGCTGACCCCTGCACCACGGACCGCCTCCGCCGCCCGGTCCGCGTGGAGGGAACCCTGGACGTCGGTGCCGGCGCGCGGAGAGTCCTGCTGGTCGTCGCGGGCGCCGCTTCGCGGACCTCGTCCGCGACGGCCTGCATCCGTACGGCTGGAGTCCCACACACACCACTGCCGGGCCGTCATAAATCTGACGTATGCTCAGGTGATCAACTGCCTGTGGCGGCAAGGCTCTTCGGAGGGCACAATGCGGCGCATGCCGCATCCTTGCCCGGGAGAGCCACCGGCCCCATGAGGGCGCGGACCAGCCGTGCGGGCGGGTAGGTCATCCCAGGAGGAATTCCCCGCCGTGCATTCCCTTACCGACTCCGATCCGGTCAGGATCGGTCGCTACCGTCTCACCGGCCGTCTCGGCGCAGGAGGTATGGGTACCGTCTACCTCGGCAGTACCCCTGGTGGCCGGCCAGTCGCGGTCAAGGTCATCGGTGACCGGTTCCAGTACGAGGAACAGGCTCTGGAGCGGTTCCGGCGCGAGGTGGGCACCTTGCACACCGTGCGCAGCGCCTACACCGCTTCACTGATCGACTCAGGCCTGGAGTCCCCGCCCTACTGGTTCGCCACCGAGTACGTGCCCGGCCGGACCCTGGACTCCGCGGTGCACGCATCCGGCGCGCTGCCCGCGCGGCTCTGCCTCGGCATCATGGCCGCGCTGGCCGAGGGGCTGTCGGACATCCACGTTCGCGGTGTCCTGCACCGGGACGTCAAGCCGCAGAACATCATCCTGTCGCCGGTGGGCCCGCAGCTCATCGATTTCGGCATCGCCCGGGAGGCCGGGCAGGCCGCGCTCACCCAGGTCGGTCACACCGCCGGCAGCCCCGGCTTCACGGCTCCCGAGGCCCTGCAAGGGGAAGAAGTCGGGGTCGCCGCGGACGTGTTCGCGCTGGGCGCCACTCTTGCCTTCGCCGCGACCGGCCGCCCTCCGTACGGCGACGGCGCCTTCCCGGCGGTCGCCTACCGCACCGTCCACGGCGACATCGACCTGGACGCGGTCGACGCCGGACTGGCCAGGATCATCGCGGCATGCACCGATCGTGACCCGGCCCGGCGACCGGTACCCGGGGAGATCGTGGAACTGTGTCAGTCACACATCTCCCTGGCTAACGATCCGGCCTATCAGAGGATCGCCACCCCTGACATGACGGCGGGCGTCACAGCCCTGGCCCCCGTGCCTACGGCACTTGACGCCTCCGCGGTGGGCCCCGACGTGCCGGCGTCCGCAGTTCCGACAGCCACGACCCCCGTGCAGACACCGACGGAGGTCGTGCCGGCTCACATCCTTCCGGCCCCCGCCCTGCCGCTCGGCGGAGCCAGGAGTCACCGTGCGTGGCGGCGCCCGGCCGTTGTGGCCACGACCGCGGTCGCGGTCGTGTGCATGGTGGCCGGGGCCCTGGCCGTCCTTCAGCCCTGGCAGAGCGTGGAGGGTGCCGACGGGGCGAAGGCCGAGGGCGCAGCGACTTCGATGCCGTCGGGAGAGAGGGCCGAGCCCGACGACAACCCGGACCGCTCGGCGGACATGGCCTCGGACGGCAGAGAGGAGACGTTGCCGATGGAAAGGACCATCACCCCGCCGATGAGCCTGCGGCCCGGTGAGGAGGTCGCGGCGGCGCGGGTCTGGCTCACCCTCCAGCGGGACGGCAACCTCGTCGCCTACGACGAGACGAACCAGGCACGCTGGGACACCGAGACCAAGGGAACCGGCGCGCGCGTCGACTTCCAGCCCGACGGCAACCTCGTCGTCTACGACGCGAATGACCAGGCCGTGTGGGCCAGCCTGACGAGCGGGCACGAGAACGCGGTGCTGAAGCTCCAGAGCGACGGAAACATCACGATCCTCGACGGCACATCAGCCCTCTGGGCCTCCGGCACGGATCACTGACCCGTCGGCCGCCCCGCGCGCACTGCCCGCGGGGCGGTGCCCGGCAGTCGATCGGCCCTGTGTCCGCACGCTGCGTCGACAGGATGACCGCCCCGAGTTCCGGAACCCAAGGGCTGTTCCGGGCCGGGGCCGTGCAGGCGCCTCCAGCCCGGCGGGGGCGTCGAGCCGCTCGCGCGGCATCACGACGTGGACGCTCACGCGCCGGTCGTGTCGGTCCCGGTGGTCCTGGTGACGAGTTCGATGAGTGCGTCGGCGGCCGGACCGGAGGATGCGGGGTTCTGCCCCGTGATCAGAAGGCCGTCCCGCAGGACGTACGGCGCCCAGTCGTCGCCCTTGGAGTAGTCGCCGCCGAGCCGGACGAGTTCGTCCTCGACCAGGAAGGGGACCACCTCGGTGAGCTGGACTCCCTCTTCCTCGCTGTTGGTGAACCCGGTGACCTTCTTGCCCCTCACCAGTGGTGTGCCGTCCGCGTTCACCGCGTGCCGCAGGACACCGGGGGCGTGGCAGACCAGAGCGAGCGGCTTGCCGGCGCGCAGGGTGGTCTCGATCAGGCGGACGGAGGTGGTGTCCTCGGCCAGGTCCCACAGGGGGCCGTGGCCGCCGGGGTAGAAGACTGTGTCGAAGTCGTCGACGGCCACGGAGTCGAGGCGGACGGTGTGGGCGAGAGCGGCCGTGGCCTCGGGGTCGGCTTCGAAACGGCGGGTCTCGTCGGTCCGGTTGGCCGGCTCGTTGCTCTTGGGGTCCAGCGGGGGCCGGCCGCCCTGGGGAGACGCGAGCACGAGGTCGATGCCGGCGTCCTTGAAGCGGTAGTACGGGGCGGCAAGCTCCTCCAGCCAGAATCCGGTCTTCCTGCCGGTGTCGCCGAGCTCGTCGTGGGAGGTGAGGACGATGAGGACCTTCATGATTACTGCTCCTTCGAGTGGTGTACCGGCCGTCCCGGATGAGTAGACCGGTCGTCTATGAGTGGCGATCGTGCCGCGCGAGGGCGCGGTGCGGTGAGTGGTGCCCAGGCGGCAGAGGCTGCTAAAGGTGCAGGAGCCGGCGGGTGACCGTCGTGGTGGTGGCCAGGGGGGTGATGTCGCGGTGGATCTTGGCCATGACGCTTGCGCCGAGCCACATGTCGTACAGGACCTGCGCGGTGGTGCGGGCGTCGTCGTCGACCGCGAGCGAGCCGTCCTCCAGGCCGGCGGTGATCGCCTGCTCCAGGCGGTCGACGATGGCGGTGGTGCCTTCCTTGAGTGCGAGCCGCATCGACTCCGACAGGTCGGAGACCTCCGCGCCGAGCTTGACGGCCAGGCACTTGCCCTGGCACTCGTCGACGCTCTGCGTCTCGCGCCAGTTCTGCCAGTAGTTCATCAGCCGCTGCGCCGAGGTCGTGCCCGGCTCACCGAGGATGCGGTCCATGTCCGCGAGGTAGTCGCCGAAGTATGACCGCATCATCGCCTCGCCGAAGGCGTCCTTGGAGTTGAAGTAGTGATAGAAGGACCCCTTGGGGACTCCGGCCTCGGAGAGGACCTCGTTGATCCCCACTGCGGCGAATCCCTTGCGGGACATGATCCGCTGAGCCGTGTCGAGAATGCTGCGACGGGTGTCCCCCTGGGTGACTGGCATGCGTTCCACCCTATCTGTGAATAGACCGGTCGTCTAGTCGGGGTCGGCGGCACCGGTGTGTGCCGCGTTCCGATGTGCAGGACTATACGACCGGTCTACTTAGGCTGTCAAAGGTCGCATCTCCAGAAGGTGCGACACAGTCGCGAGCCGTGGTGGCCGTACCGCAGGAAGGGGCAGGTCAGGGGCACATGTGACGAAAGCCGCCCCGGGAAGCCCGGGACGGCCTACGTCATCCTTCGTCAGCGACCGTCCTGCTCCTCGATCGCCGCGGGGCGCGTCTGGGCTGCCCGGACGCGTTCCACGTCGAGTTTGGTGCCGCGGTCGAAGCGGTAGACGCCGTTCTGCTCCTGGAAGACGTCCGTCAGCTGCGTGTAGCAGTAGCCGAACATGGCGGGGTCCTGGAGCAGTACGCCGGTGAGGCCCTCGAAGCGCGCGTGGAACTCCTCCTCGTTCCGCACCCGCTCGCCGTAGCCCCAGGAGAGGGTCCGGTCCTCACCGGACTGCGCGGCGGCGGCCTCCGGGTCCCACCAGATCCCGCCGAACTCGCTCACGAAGTACGGCTGTCCCCGGTAGGGCTGCGAGTAGGCGGCCCCGTTCTCGTAGCTGTTGACGAACGGTTCGTCCTCGGCCAGCCCGGCCATCTGCCGGCGGAAGGCCTCCGGGTCCTGCTCGTAGCTGTGGGAGTCGTAGATGTCCGTCTCCGCGACCCGGTGGGCGTAGCCGGACGCGTCGATCACGGGACGCGTGGCGTCGAAGGCCTTGGTGGCCAGGAACATCGCCCGTGTGACGTCGTCGAGCACGGTGATGCGGTCGTGCAGCTTCTGGTACGTCTCGTTGAGCGGGCACCAGCCGACGATCGAGGGGTGCGAGTAGTCGCGTTCCACGGCTTCGAGCCACTGGCTGACGAAGGAGGCGTCCGGCTGCTGGTTGTCGCCCGACGAACCGCCCGTCTCGCAGCCCCAGTCCCCGAACTCGCCCCACACCAGGTAGCCGAGGCGGTCCGCGTGGTACAGGAAGCGCTCCTCGAAGACCTTCTGGTGGAGCCGGGCGCCGTTGAAACCGGCTTCCATGGCGAGCTCGATGTCACGGACCAGCGCCTCGTCGGTGGGCGCGGTCATCAGCCCGTCCGGGTACCAGCCCTGGTCGAGGACGAGACGCTGGAAGACCGGGCGCCCGTTGAGGGTGACCGCCTTGCCCCGCAGACCGACGGCGCGCAGCCCGGCGTAGCTGTCCACCGTGTCGAGCACCTCCCCGCGCTCGTCGACGAGTTCGAGCCGCAGGTCGTACAGGTGCGGGTCGTCCGGACCCCACTCCCGCCTCCTGTCCGCCGGGACCGGGAGGTGGAGACGGGGCGCGAGGTCCAGGTCGGCGCGTGCCTCGGCCCTGCACACCTCTCCCTCGTCGTCGCTCAGTACCGCGCGCACCACCTGGCCCGGACGGTTCCCGGACATCGGGAGCTCCAGGTGGAAGGCGGAGCCGGCCAGATCCGGGGTGATCCGGGGGCGCCTCAGGTGCGCCTCGTGCACGGGCTCCAGCCAGACGGTCTGCCAGATGCCGGTGACCCGGGTGTAGTTGCAGTCGTGGTTGGCGTA
The DNA here is from genome assembly GCF_030719215.1 of Streptomyces sp. Alt3. Classification (NCBI taxonomy): domain Bacteria; kingdom Bacillati; phylum Actinomycetota; class Actinomycetes; order Kitasatosporales; family Streptomycetaceae; genus Streptomyces; species Streptomyces glycanivorans. Next base: position 7,622,989 of record NZ_CP120983.1, read on the forward strand.
CTTGATCGCCTGCTTGCCCCGGGCCTGCGGACCCGAACGGGGATCACGGGCCCGGACGGTGACGACGACGTCCTGCCCGGAGCCCGCGATGTCGCCGAGGTCGGCGGTGAACGGCGTGAAGCCGCCGCGGTGGCGCGCCACCTCGGTGCCGTTCGCCCAGACCGTCGTGTCGTGGTCGACCGCCCCGAAGTGCAGTAGGACCCGGCGCCCGGCCCAGTCGGCCGACAGGGTGAGGACGCGCCGGTACCAGACGGCTTCGAGGAAGTCGGTGTCGCCGATGCCGGACAGCTCGGACTCGGGCGGGAAGGGGACGAGGATCTGCCGTTCCAGGTCACGGGTGAGGAGACCGCGTTCGAGACCGCTGTCCCCCCGGTCGGTCTCGAACTGCCAGAGGCCGTTCAGGTTGAGCCAGTCGCGACGGACGAACTGCGGTCGCGGGTACTCCGGGCGGGGTACGGAGTGAGTGGGCACACATGCTCCAGTCAGTCGTAGGGACGGCGTCGGGCGCCGGCCCCGGGTGGTACGGAGGGACGGAAGAGGTACGGGTCAGGCGCCGCCGAGGCCGGTGGTGGCCACCGAGCTCACGATGCGGCGCTGGAAGAGGAGGAACACCACGACCAGCGGCAGCGCCGCCAGCAGAGCCGAGGCCATGGCCTGGGCGTACTGGATGCCGAAGGCGTCCTTGACGGTGGCGAGCCCGACGGGGAGTGTCATCAGACCGGGGTCGTTGGTGACGATGAACGGCCACATGAAGTTGTTCCAGGCGCCGATGAACACGAAGATCGACACGGCTGCCACGATCGGCCGGGACAGCGGCAGCACGACGGACAGGAAGACCCTGAGCTCGGACGCGCCGTCGAGCCGGGCGGCGTCCTCCAGCTCCCGGGGGACGCTGTCGAAGAACCTCTTGAGGATGAACACCATCATGGGCGCCACCACTTGGGGCAGGATCACCGCCGCGTAGGTGTCGACCAGGTTGAACATCAGCATCTGCTCGAACAGCGGCACGACGAGGAGCTGCGGCGGGACCATGACCGCGGCGACGGTGACGGTGAGCAGGACGCGACGGCCACGGAAGGCGCCCCGCGAGAAGCCGTAGGCCGCCAGCGTGGATATCGCGACGGTGATCAGGGTGACCAGCCCGGCCACGAGGAAGCTGTTGGCCGCCCAGACGGTGACGTTCCCGCGTTCGAGTATCTGCTGGTAGGCGTCCAGGGTGAAGGCGCCCTTGAAGGGGGACAGGCCCGGCTCGGCGACGTCCTGCTCGCTCTGGAGGGAGGTGGCCACCGCCCAGACGAGCGGCAGCAGCCAGACGCCCGCCAGCACGACGAGCGCGGTGCCGGCCAGGACGCGCGGCAGCCGGCCGTGGCCGAGGAGCATGGGGGAGCCGGCACGTTCCCGGGGCGGGAGGCGGCGGGCCCGCACGGGGCTTGCGGTGGTGGACATCGGTCAGTCCTCCTGGCGGAAGAGGCGGAGCTGCGCGAGCGAGACGAGGATGACGATCGCGAAGAAGACGTAGGACACGGCGGAGGCGTAGCCCAGCCGGTATCCGGTGAACCCGACGTCGTAGACGTACTCGAGGATCGGACGGGTCGAACCGTTCGGGCCGCCCTTGGTGAGGATGTAGATCTGGTCGAACACCTTCAGCGACGCGAGGATCTGGAGCATGGCGACCAGGACGGTGGTCCTCCGCAGTTGCGGGAGGGTCACCGACCACATACGCCGCCAGGCCCCCGCGCCGTCGAGTGCCGCGGCCTCGTCGAAGACCGTGGGCAGGGACTGCAGGGCGGCGAGGTAGAGCAGGAAGTTGAAGCCGACCGTCCACCACACCGTGAGGGCCGCGACCGACCACATCGCGACGGACTCGTCGGACAGCCAGCCGACGGGTTCGAGGCCGAGCGCGCCGAGCAGTTCGTTGCCGAGGCCGACGTCCGGCTGGTAGAGCCAGGTCCAGATGAGGGTCACCACCGTAACCGGCAGCAGGTAGGGCACGAAGAACGACAGGCGCCACGCCCACTGCCCGGCGAGCCCGCTGTGCACCAGGAGCGCCATGGCGAGTGCGATGAGCACAAGGGGGACGCTGGAGGCCGCGGTGAAGAAGACGGTGTTGCCGAGGCTGCTCCACACGTCGGGGTCGCCGAAGGCCTCGGCGTAGTTGTCCAGACCGACGAAGGACGTGTCGCGCAGCGCGAGTGAACTGTCGGTGAAGCTCATCCAGATGCCCTGGAGCACGGGCCACACGAGGAAGAGGACGAAGGGGACCGCGAAGGGCAGGACGAAGAGCGGGCCCGGTCCCCGGCGGCCGGTCCTGCGCCCGGGGGACGCGGCGAGGGGCGGTTCGCCGGTCGGGGCGGGGGCCCCGATGGGCGTGGTGGTGGTCATGTCGGTTACTCCTTCTGCTCGGTCAGGCCACCGGATTGGGCTGCCGCAGCAGCGTGTTCGCCTCGCGGACCATCTGCCGTACCGCCTTCTCGGCGGAGGTGTTGCCCAGCAGTGCCGACTGGAGTGGCTGGCACATGCGGTTCTGGAAGTTCGAGGCGGCGCCGGCGAACCAGTTCGGCGGGTCGAGCACCGCAACCTTCCCGGCGTCGGCGTAGGAGGACTGGGGGTCGAGCTTCGCGTACGCCGGTTCGGCGAGCACCGGCTGGTAGGCCGGGATGTGCCCGGCACTCGCCCAGGTCAGGCTCTGCTTGAGGATCTCCGCGACGTAGCGGTGCGCCTGCCTGCGGCGGGCCGGGTCGGGGTTGGCCTGGTGCGGCAGGACGTAGCTGTGGGAGTCGGTGTAGACGGCGGGTTCGCCGAACACCTGGGGGAAGGGCGCGGCCCCGAGCGGGATACCGGACTTCCGGAGCGTGGGCAGCTCCCACTCGCCCAGCATGGCCATGCCGCCGCGGCCTCCCAGGAACCCGGCCAGGGCGCTGTTGTAGTCGAGGTTGTTGGGATTCGTCCGGCCGTCGAAGAGCTGCTGCATGAACGACACGACCTGTACGGCCGCGTCGGTGTCGATCTCGGCGGGCCCGCCGTCCGGCAGGGTGAAGGCGGCGCCGGTCTGCGCGTAGAGCGCGGCGAACTGCCGCCAGTTCTGGGCCGTGTCGGTGACGTGGCCGAAGAGGATGCCGGACTTGCCCGTCACCTCCGCCAGCGCCTTGCCCGCCTCCAGCATGGCCTTCGGCGAACCCATCGGGGCGAGCTCGCCCTTCGGGTCGAGAAGGCCTGCCTGCTCCGCCGCGTCCCGGTTGTAGAACACGATGAACGGGTGGACGTCCAGGGGGATGGCGTAGACGACGCCCTCGTGTTTCGTGCGCGCCCAGACGGCCGGCGTGAAGTGTTTCTCGGTGACGCCGAACTCGGCGAGGAGATCGAGGTCGAACGGGTCCAGCAGCCCGCCCGGGGCGTACCCGGCGAGCCGTGACAGGTGCAGGACCGCCACGTCGGAGGCCCGACCGCCGGCGGCCGACATGGCGAGTTTCGTGTAGTACGACGGCCCCCAGTCCAGGATCGTGCGATCGACCTCGAAGCCGTCGGACCCCTTGGAGACGGCCCGGATCATGTCGTCCATCAGCATGCCGTCACCGCCCTGGAACAGGTCCCACACGTTCAGTGCCGAGGCGTCGGATGCGGAGGCCCGCGAGGAGCAGCCGGTCAGGGAACCCGTGGCGAGCAACGCGCTCGCACCTGCCGCGCCGTAACGCAGCAGTCGGCGGCGCCCGATGCCGGGAGCCGGACCGGGGCCGGGCACGGCCGGCACCTCACGGGGATGGGACGAAGAACTCATCGCGGACCTTTCGACGGCCGGACGCTCATGCCGGATCGGCGGTGGACCGCCGGCACGGGCAGGTCCACCGCACACGGCAGGTGGGTGAGCCGCGCTGGCTGAAACAGTGCGGCCACCTTTTTTTACATCGATGTACATTCGCTGTAAAGAGTTCGGGCAGTACTGCTGGACGCTAGCCGGAGGGCCGGGCCGGAACCCGGCCGGGAGCCTCCGTCCACCGCGGTCGCACCGGGACATAGACTCTGCATCGCTCGAGGCCAGGGAGGTGGGCGTGGCACGGCCCAGAATCAAGGACGTCGCACGGCACGCGGGGGTGTCGGAGAAGACGGTGTCCAACGTGATCAACGACTACGTCCATGTCTCCGACCGGACCCGGCGCGTCGTCCGCGAGGCCATCGACCATCTCGGCTACCGGGTGAACCTGGCCGGGCGCCACCTGCGAAAGGGCCGGACGGGCATCATCGCCCTCGTGGTGCCCGAGCTGGACGTGCCGTACTTCGCCGAGCTCGCCCGCCACGTCATCCGTGAGGCGGAGCGGCTCTCGCTCACCGTGCTCATCCACCAGAGCGGGGCGGACCGCGAGCACGAGCTGGCCGCTCTGGCCGGGTTCGGCTCGGACTTCGTCGACGGGATCATCCTCAGCCCGCTCGCCCTCACGGCGGACGATGTCAGTGACCGGCCTGGGGCACCCCCGACCGTGCTGCTCGGGGAGCTGCTGGAGGAGGGCGCCGACCATGTGGCCATCGACAACGAGAAGGCGGCGCGCGAGGCCACTGAGCACCTCATCGGCATCGGGCGGCGGAACATCCTCGCGGTCGGTGGCGTCGAGGTGCCGGGCCTGGGGACCGCGGAGGCGCGTACCCGTGGATACCTGGCAGCGCTGGCCGAGGCGGGAATCAGCCATCGCCCGGAGGCACTGCTGCCCGTGGACGACTTCAGGATGCCCGACGGCGCCCGGGCGGTGGCCGCGGCCCTGCGCGCCGGGGAGCGACCCGACGCACTGCTGTGCCTCAACGACCAGCTGGCCCTCGGCGCGTTGCGCTCCCTGTACGAATCAGGCCTCCGCGTCCCCGAGGACGTGGCGGTGATCGGCTTCGACGATGTGGAAGGGGGCCGCTTCAGCGTGCCGACGCTGAGCACCGTGGCACCCGACAAGGCGGCGGTCGCCAGGGTCGCCGTCGAGCTTCTGCACCGGCGCATCGAGGAAGCCGCGCAGGGCCCGGAGGCGTCCGGCGCCGGGACCTCCGGCGTCCAGTCGCCCCAGGACCGCGTGGTCTCCCACCAACTGGTGCTGCGTGAGAGCACGGAGGGGTCACGGGGCAGGTGACCGGGGCCGCCGCCCGCGCTCGCGGAGGCTGGGTGCACTCGGTGCGCACACCGGGTGCGAACGACGGACGCGCGCACCGCGTCCACCGTCCCGTCGGTCACCTGGAGCGGCTCTCGTGGAGTGACTTAATGCGATGAATCACCCTATCGTAGGGTCTTGTCGGGAATCCTGGTACAAGTGCCGAAAAGGCATGATGCTGGGAGTACTCGGCGCGCCTGGAAGTCGCGCCCTTCCTCGTCCCAGGAGTCCTGCGTGAGCCCGGTCCTCATGTCCATGCCCGATCAACTGAAGCAGGTCCTCGATTCCAGGATCTTCGTCACCGTGGCCACCCTCCAGCCCGACGGGAGCCCGCACCAGTCGGTGGTCTGGGTCGGGAGGGACGAGGAGGAGCTCTTCTTCGTGACCGGTGTCGACAAGGTCAAGGTGCGCAATCTGCGGCGTGATCCGCGCCTGAGCGTGACGGTCAACCCGCCCGACGCGCCCCACGACTACGCGGTGATCAGTGGCACCGCGCGGTTCGAGAGCGAGGGGAGCATGGAGCGCATGGACGAACTGGCCGTCAAATACACCGACAAGAGGTACGCCGAACACAACCCGGAGATGTACGCCAGGCTTCCGGAGCTGGTCACGGTGCGTGTCGCCGCTTCGAAGATCGCGGCACGGTTCCTCTGAGGGGAAAACCCGGCCCCGTGTTCGCCGCGGGGCCGGGCCTGGCCGTCCTGTCGGTAAGCCGCTATTTCGCGACGTCGTCCAGCAGTTGCGCGGTGATGTCCTCGAGGCGAGCCGCCGATGCCGGCGAGAAGAGGGGGCTCCGGATGCTCAACTCGTTGTACATGTTGAACGCGCTGAGCGGCTCCTCGGGCGGGTCGTCGAGGAGCCGGAGGATCGGGGGAACGACATCGGTGGCGGGTTTCGACAGCAGCTTCTGCTGCTCGATGTAGGCAGCCGTCGGCCGGTCGAACTCGCCGACGAAACCCGTCGACGTCGTACCCGGGTGGAACAGTACGTAGCTGGCCCGGTCGGCGTGGCGCTCGGCGAAGGTGACGCCGTGGAGATCGTTGAGCCGCCCGGTCATGAACATCGCCCGTACGCCGTCGTAGTTCCGGGCGCTCTGCAGATCGTCCCAGTCGATCGGCGTGTCATGGCCGGGCCCGGCGGCATTGATGATGACCGCGCCGTCGGACTTGTCGAACGAGGGGAGGAGCCCGTAGCTGAGCAGGGCGCGGCTCAGGTAGAAGAGTGCGAAATTGTCCTCGAAGCCCTCGGAGGTCACCGACCGGTACGTGCGGAAGAAGCGCGCGCACAGGACGAGGCCGTCGATCCTCGGGTATGCCTCGAGCAGATCGCTGACGGTCTGCCGGGTGTTCGACACCAGGCTCAGATCCGCCCGGACGAAGTCCGCACTGCCCGGAGCGCCCGCCGCCTCCCGGAGCAGGGGGGCGGCCTTCTCCGGGTTCGTGCCGAGAATCACGGCGTGGTCTCCGCGTAAGAACAGGGCTCGGGCGACGGCCGCCCCGATCCCGTCGGTGCCGCCCTGGATCACGTACGTCTTCGTCATGTCAATGTCCTTGGTCCGCTGTCGGGAAGGTGTCATGGCCGGCAGGAACGTGCGTACGGCGGCGTGGGCCACGTCCGGCGCCCCGGCGTCGTCGAGGGAGCGGGTCCCCATCGGTCAGCGTGCCGCCCGGGCGGGATCGGTGCCGCGCAGTCGGCCGGCGACCATGGGCCGCGCGAGTGCGCCGGCCGACGCCCGGTGCGGGCGGTGCCGATCGTCGATCCGGCTGCGTGATGTGGTCATGACCCGGCACTCGTCGGCACGTCAAATCCTCTGAACCAATCAGTTGTTCCAGCCTGACCAGGACTATAGCTTTTCTGAACCCGCTGGTTCAATCGGTTCAGCGTTCGAAGGGGCGCACCGCGCGTGCCGTACGCAACGCCGTGCCCCACCAGACGAGGCGGTCCAGCATGGTCTTCGCGGCGCCCTCGGCCTCTTCGGCGTCGCGGGGACGGTCTCCCTCGAACCGGTCCCACGCGTTGTGGAAGCTCAGCGACTCCCGCACGGTCACCGCGTGCAACTCGGCGAAGACGTTCCGCAGATGCTCCACGGCCCGCAGCCCGCCGCCCATTCCGCCGTACGAAACGAAGGCGACGGGCTTCGCGGCCCATCGTCGAAGAACCAGTCGATCGTGTTCTTGAGAGCGGCCGGGACCGTGTGGTTGTACTCCGGCGTGACCACGACGAACGCGTCCGCGGACGTGAGGAGGGCCGCCAGCGCGTCGCGTGTCCGCGCGGCCTCGGGAGGCGGCGTGCTGCCTGGCTCCGGCATCACGAGCGGCAGCGGGTAGGAGAGGAGGTCGATGAGCTCGACGGAGAGACCGGGGTGTGCGGCGGCCTGCTCGGCGAACCACCGGGCGGCGGTCGGCCCGAACCGTCCGTCGCGGACACTGCCCACGATGACCGCCAGTCTCAGGGGCTGTTCGGCGTGCTCGGGGTGTTCGGTCATCACACGGTCCTTTCTTCGGGTGGGAGGGCACGCGGTCCGGCGACCGCGACAGCGACGCCCAGCGCTCCGACCAGCGACAGCGCCAGGAGCGTGGGACGGCCGGTGCCGTTCACCGTGAGCAGGGCGCCGACCAGTGGCAGCACGAGGGCGCTGCCGATCTGGACCCCGGCCTGGTAGACCGGCATCGACGCGGCCCGCAGCGCCGGACCGACGCTCTGCGCCGCCTGCATGTTCAGGGCGGCGAAGGACAGTTGAAGCGCGATCCCGACCAGCAGCAGCGCAGGCAGCGGGCCGGCCGCGTACGAGTCCGGTTCCGGGAGCAGCAGGAGCAGGGCGACGCCCGCGAACGCGGACAGAGACCCGGCGGCGATCAGCCTCGGTGCGCCGAACCGCCCGACGACGCGCCCCGCGAACCGGACCGAGAGCGCCAGCGGCAGACAGGCGGGGAGCAGCGCGAGCGAGATCTGCCAGGGCTCCCAGCCGAACCCGCCGCTCGTCCCCAGGGTGAAGAGCAGAAGGAGCCCGATGAAGGTCCCGTTCAGAGTGGCAGCGCCCAGGGTCGCACGCATCAGCGGGCCGTTGCGCAGGACCGCCGCGGTGACCCTTGGCCGTGCATGCCGCACGGAGTCGGGGATCACCCGCAGTCCGCACACCAGCAGCACCAGGGCCACCGGTGCGGGGAAGAGGAACGTCCAGCGCCAGCTGTCGACGACCAGCACCCCCGCGAGCAACAGCCCGACGGTGAACCCGGCCGCGCCGAACAGCGAGTAGACCGACAGCGCTCTGCGTTGCCGCGGCCCGTCCGGGAAGGTGGCGGTGATCAGTGCCAGACCTGCCGGGGCCGTCAGCGCCGCGCAGGCACCCTTGACCACCCGGGAGGCGATGAGCAGCGCCAGGCTGTCGCTCAGACCGCCGATGACGGAGGCCGCCGCGAAGACGGGCATCGCCGCCAGATAGACGTTGCGCAGCCCCCACCGGGCGGAGATCGCCGGTGCCGACATCAGCATCGCGGCGAAACCGAGGGCGAAGCCGCTCATGAGCCACTGCACCGACCAGGGCGTCAGCCCGAGGTCGGCCCTGATCGCCGGCAGGGCCACGAGGACCACCGAGACCTCGATGGCGTCGAGGACCATGTTCCCCGAGAGCACCATCAGCAGCAGCGACCTGCCGCGTTCGGTCCGGGCAGGGGCGGCGAGCGGCTCACTCACCGGGGCGAACCGTCCTGCGGGGTGCCGGGCAGGACGGGGCCGGTGCCGGACGGTTCCGCGGCGGTGCCCGACAGCTCCGCCAGCAGCACAGGCAGCCGTTCGCTTATCAGCTCGATGTTCCTCGCCACCAGGTCGTCCGGCATCCCCGCGATGCTCGACCAGAAGATGAGGTGCTTCACCGGAAGCCCCTTCGTCCGCTCGTGGATACGGACGGCGGCGTCCTCCGGGGTGAGTATCTCCAGCGTGGCCCAGGAGCCGTCCTCGCCCGGACGGTCGGGGAACTGGTCCGCCGTCAGCATCGGCGGACTCGCGTGCCCGGTGCCCTCCACCGATCCCTGCCGGTAGGTGTTCATCTGGTGCGCCAGGTGGGGCGCTACCCGGGGCCAGGCAGCCTCGGGGTCGTCGGCCAGGATCACCGGCAGCAGGTCGGACACCCGGGCGCTCTCCGGATCATGGCCGCCCTCGGCCAGCCCGGCGCGGTAGACGTCGAAGAGCTCGTGCGAGATGTGCAGATGACCGATGCCGAGCCGGCCCGCGATCCTGGCCCCGCGCGGACCGTAGAACCCGCCCCACAGCGGCACCGGACGCTGGATCGGGCCAGGGGTCACGCCCCTCTCCTCCCAAAGCCTGCGGATCTCCCGGATGTTGCGCTCGATCCGGGAGAACCGCCCGTCGAACTCGGCGTCGAACAGCCGGTACTCGGGCACCCGGTACCCTGCGCCCATGCCGAGTTCCAGCCGGCCGCCGCTGATCAGGTCGACGACCGCGGCGTCCTCCGCGAGCTGGGCGGGCTTGTGCAGATTGGGCAGCACCACGGCCGTGCCGATACGGACCCGACGGGTACGGGCGGCGGCCGCGGCGGCGAAGGTCAGCGGTGACGGCAGGTAGCCGTCCTCGAAGAGATGGTGCTCGGTGAACCAGACACCCGCGGCCCCACGCCGGTCCGCCTCCTCGCAGAACTCCAGCGAGCGCGCGTAGTGGTCGGCCCAGGGACGGTGCCAGGCGTCCGGGTTGCGCAGGTCGAAGAGAATTCCGACATCCATGTTCCGGTCTCCGTTCAGTGGTGGGGTGCTCGGCGGGTGTCGTCCTGCCAGGTCCTCGGGCCCGGGTAGTCCCGTGATCGCTCGGGGCGGCGCCACCGGGCCCTGGCCGTCGTCCGCACGCCGGGCTCCGGTGACGCCCCGGCGCCGAGGCGCCGCAGCAGCACCGCGGTGACCGCACCGATCTCCAGGAGGTCCGGTCCGCCCTTCTCGATCCGCAGCAGGGCCCGTTAGTGTGCGGGCGTCGGCTCGGTGCTCACTGGGGCGGGTTGCCGTGTTTGCGGCGGGGCAGATCGGCGTCCTTGCGCTGGAGCATCGCGAACGCCCGGACCAGGACGGCGCGGGTGCTGCCGGGGTCGATCACATCGTCGACGAGCCCGCGCTCCGCCGCGTAGTAGGGGTGCACCAGCTCCCGCCGGTACTCCTTGATCTTCTGCTCGCGCGTGGCCCCCGGGTCCTTCGAGGCGGTGATCTCCCGCCGGAAGACCACGTCGGCGGCCGCCTCCGCGCCCATCACCGCGATCTCGTTGGTGGGCCAGGCCAGTGCCAGGTCCGTACCGATCGAGCGGGAGTCCATCACGATGTACGCCCCGCCGTAGGCCTTGCGCAGGACCAGCGAGACCCGCGGGACCGTCGCGTTGCAGTAGGCGTACAGGAGTTTCGCGCCGCGCCGGATGATGCCCTCGTGCTCCTGACCCACGCCGGGGAGGAAACCGGGTACGTCGACCAGTGTCAGCAGCGGGATGTTGAAGGCGTCGCAGAACTGGACGAACCTGGCCCCCTTCTCACTCGCGTCGATGTCGAGCACGCCGGCCAGCGCGGCGGGCTGGCTCGCCACCACCCCGGTCACCTGGCCGTCGAGCCGGACGAGTGCGCAGACCAGGTTGGGCCCCCACCGGGCGTGCACCTCCAGGAAGTCCTGGTCGTCCACGATCTCCGCGATCACCTCGCGCATGTCGTACGACCGGTTGCCGTCGAGCGGCACCAGGTCGAGCAGCCGGTCCACCCGGCGGTACGCGTCGTCCCCACCGGGCTCGGCGGGTGGCAGCTCGCGGTTGTTGGACGGCAGCATGGCCAGCAGCTCGCGGACCTCGGCGAGGCAGCTCTCCTCGTCGTCGTGGACGAAGTGCGCGACCCCGGAGACGGAGCCGTGGACGTCGGCGCCGCCGAGCCCGTCGTGCGAGACCTCTTCCCCCGTCACCGTACGGACCACGTCCGGGCCCGTGATGAACATCTGCGAGATCCCGCGGACCGCGAAGACGAAGTCGGTGAGAGCGGGGGAGTAGGCCGCGCCGCCCGCGCACGGACCCAGCATCACGCTGATCTGCGGGATGACCCCGGAGGCCCGCGTGTTGCGCCGGAAGATCCCGCCGTAGCCGGCCAGGGCCGACACGCCCTCCTGGATGCGCGCGCCCGCACCGTCGTTGAGCGAGACCAGAGGGCACCCCGCCGCCATGGCCATGTCCATGATCTTCTGGATCTTCTGCGCGTGGGCTTCGCCGAGGGCACCGCCGAAGATCCGGAAGTCGTGTGCGTAGACGAACACGGTCCGGCCCTCCACGGTGCCCCAGCCGGTGACGACCCCGTCCGTGTGCGGCCGCTTCGCCTCCAGTCCGAAGCCCGTCGCGCGGTGCCGCCGCAGCGGCTCGACCTCCGTGAAACTTCCCGGGTCCAGGAGGAGGTCGATGCGCTCGTACGCTGTCAGCTTGCCCTTGGCATGCTGACGCTCGGTGGCCGCGGGATCGGCCCCGAGCCTGGCAAGTTCCTTCAGCTGTTCGAGCTCGCCGAGCCGGTCGGCGATGCTCGGCGGTCCTTGAACCGTCGTCATCGTTCCTCCTGTGTCCTCTCGGGTGGTCTCCAGGGGGCTAGCCCAGGAGCGTGCCGCCGCTCGCGTCGATGAACGCGCCGGTGATCCAGCGGGCCTCGTCGGTGGCCAGGAACGTCACGACGTCCGCCACGTCCACCGCCTCGCCGACCCGCTTGAACGCCGAGAGCTGTGCCATCTGCTCCACGGCCTCGGGGATGTCGAAGACCGGGCTGCCGTTGTCGGTGATGCCGGGCGCCACGCTGTTGACAGTGATCCGGCGCGGGGCGAGGTGGCGCGCGAAGTGCAGAGAGATCTGCTCGATGGCGCCCTTGGTCATCGCGTAGGCGGTCTGCTCGGGATTTGCGACCCTGGTCAGCCCGGACGAGATGTTGATGATCCGGCCGCCGTCGGGCAGCAGGGCCAGCGCGCGCTGCACGATGAAGAACGGTGCCTTCGCGTTGACCGCGAAGAGCCGGTCGAAGTGCTCGGGGGTGATGTCCTCCGGGGCCACCCCGGCGGCGGTCTGCTCGCCCGCGTTGTTGACCACGATGTCGAGCGTCGTCCCGCCGGTACGTTCCTTGAGCCCGCGTTCCAGGCCGAGGAACAGCTCGTGCACGTCGCCGGGAACCCCCAGTCGCGCCTGCACGGTGAAGGCGCGGCCGCCGTCCTGCTCGATCAGCCGCACCGTCTCCCGGGCGGCGTTCTCGTCGGAGGCGTAGTGCACGGCGACCAGTGCGCCTTCCCCGGCCATCCGCAGCGCGGTGGCCCGGCCGATTCCCCTGCTCGAACCGGTCACCAGCGCGGTCTTCTCCGCGAGCCTGTCCATCCTGGCACTCCTGTCCCTCGGTGTCGTGGTGGAAGCTGAAGCAGTGGCGGGCTGTGGGGCGGCCTGGGCACGCGCGGTGCCCAGGCCGCTGATCACGCGGGCCAGCCGGGTGCGGACGCCGTCGAACTCCATCAGCTCGGCGAAGGTCTCCCGGAGCGCGTCCACCTCGTGCCCGCCGAGCAGCAGGAAGGACTGCGCCTGGATGTTGGTGAGCGTGCGCGCCCCGACGGGATGGCGCGTGGTGTGGTAGCCGTCGAGCAGTTCGTCGCCGGCCTGACCGGTGAGGTGTCCGGCGAGCCGCTCACCTAGTTCGGCCGCGTCCTGCAGACCGAGGTTGAGCGCCTGTCCGCCGACCGGCATCTGCGCGTGGGCGGCGTCGCCGGCGAGGAACACCCGGCCCCGGCGGTACCGGGACGCCTGGCGCAGGGTGTTGTCGAAGACGTTCAGCCACAGCGGTTGCCCGTGGCCGATCCGTTCGCCCGTCACCTCCGCCCAGGCGTCGGCGATCTCGGCGAAGCCGGGTGGGCCGTGACGCCGTCGGGGTGTGGACCCGAAGACGTGCACCATGACCCGGGTACTGCCGTCCGGCCACCGGTACGCGGTGGCGAGTCCGTTCTCCAGCCGTTCGAACCGCCGGTCCGGGATGTCGATCCCGGCGACGTCGGCCCGCAGCATCTCCCGGGTCGCGTCGTGTCCGGCGAAGCCGAACCCCGCGAGCCGGCGTACGGTGGACCGCCAGCCGTCGCAGCCGGCCACGAAGCGGGCGGTCAGCCGCTCCCGCCCGCCGTCGGCCGTGACGGTCTCGACCTTCACATGACCGCCCCGGTCCTCCAGGCCGACCAGCCTCCGCCCGCGCCGTACCCGCACTCCCAGCTCGACGGCCCGTTCCTGGAGGACCGCCTCGAGCCGGGTCTGCGGGCACTTCCACTGGCCGGCGTACGGGTGGCGTGGGTCAGCCGCGGTCAGGTCGAGCCGGATGCCGCCGAAATGCCCCGGTCCGCCGTCCGGGAGCTCGCCGAGGCGGCCGAGGAGGCCGCGGTCGGCGAACACCTCCATCGTGCGGGCGTGCAGTGTGGACGCCCGCGACTCGGTCATCGGCTCGGCCAGTTGCTCCAGCACGTCGGCCCGCACGCCCTGGGCCCGCAGGTCCCCGGCGAGCAGCAGTCCGACCGGCCCGGCACCGACGACCACCACATCGGTGTCGGGAACCGCGTCGGTGTCGGGCACCACGTCCGCGTCGACGGTCACGGACATCGGTCAGCGCCGCGCTTCCGCGTACTCCTTGGCATGGCCCAGGGTCGCCCGGCTGTTGGTGCCGAGCGCCTCGCGGATGAACTCCCTCGCCTCCGGGATGCCCGCGTCGGGACCGAGGATCGTGGCGATGTTCTCGGCGTTGATCACCACCGTGTGCTGAGAACTCGCGGTCGCGACGCCGTCGGCCCCCTCGTCGAACAGCCAGTAGCCGGTGTGGAGCGTCATCAGGGCGGGCAACGTGGTCTGTTTGTACGAGATCCGGTGGTGCGGGAAGCACACCCGGACCGATTCCGTGGTGTGGGTGGAGCCGTTCTTGGCGACGGTGTCCATCCGCAGCACCTGGAGACCCGGAGTGTCCTCGGTCAGCTTCACCTCCTTGACGTGCGGGAGCCGTTCGGTCCACAGTTGGGCCTCGTTGACGAAGTCGTAGAGGTCCTTCGGCGATCCGTGGACCTGCACGGAGTCCACGAACGACAGCGTCAGCTCCTCGGCCGTGGTCGCCTCCTCGAGTCCGGCCTTGAGCGCCGGGAGCTCGGCGCGGCTGTTACGGTCCACGGCCTCGTCGATCCAGGCCAGCCCTTCCGGATCGTCGTCGATCGCCCGGTACTCGTGCAGCAGACGCAGCCGGGTCCCGTGCTCGCCGAGCGGCTCCATGATCCAGGTGCCGCTCATCTCCGCCACCGGGGGCGCGGAGACCTCCTGCCGGAAGGTGATGCGCAGTCCTTCCGGGTCGAGCACCCGACGCGACGACCAGTTCTTCGCCTCGCCGTTGGCAGTCGCCCAGATCCGTATCCGCTCCTCGTTCCCGTCGCGCTCCAGGTACTCGACGTACACCGACGGCGGGAACAGCCTCGGCCAGTTCTCGACCTCCGCGAGCAGGCGGTAGACCTCGTGGGGGGCCGCCAGGACGGTTATCTCATGTTCGACCTCGCGGCCGGCTTGCTCGGGCACAGACGTTTCCTTCCAGCGAATCCGGTGATGGTGGTGGGGCGGACGACGTCAGAAGTTGCCGAGTCCGCCGCAGACGTTCAGTGCCTGTGCGGTGATCGAGCCCGCAGTGTCCGAGGCGAGATAACCGACCAGGCCGGCCACTTCCTCCGGCGTCGAGTACCGGCCGAGGGGGATCTTGGCCTGGAACTTCTGCAGGATCGCGTCCTCGGTCGTGTCGTACGCCGCCGCGTAGCCCTGCCGGACCCGCTGGGCCATCGGGGTCTCCACATAACCGGGGCACACGGCGTTGACCGTGACGCCGGTCGGAGCCAGTTCGTTGCCCAGCGCTTTGGTGAAGCCCACGACGCCGTGCTTGGACGCCGAGTACGGCGCTCCGAGCACCACACCCTGCTTGCCGGCGGTGGAGGCGATGTTGATGATCCGGCCGCGGTCCTTCGCCCCCATCCCCCCGGCGTTGAGCACCTCGCGGGTCACCAGGAACACACTGGTGAGATTGGTCGCGATGACGTCCGACCACAGGTCGTCCGCGATGTCGGCGGTCACCCCGCCACCGCTGCGGCCCGCGTTGTTGACCAGCACGTCGATCGTCCCGAACCGGGCCACCGCCGCCCGTACCAGCTCCGCGACATCCTCCTTGGAACGTACGTCCGCGGTGGTGCCGTCCACATCGAGCC
Organism: Streptomyces sp. Alt3; assembly: GCF_030719215.1. Classification (NCBI taxonomy): domain Bacteria; kingdom Bacillati; phylum Actinomycetota; class Actinomycetes; order Kitasatosporales; family Streptomycetaceae; genus Streptomyces; species Streptomyces glycanivorans. Next base: position 7,638,354 of record NZ_CP120983.1, read on the forward strand.
CCTCACCCTGAAGGCTCTTGACCGTCTCGGCGACGGCCTTCTCGTCGCGGGCGCAGAGGAACACCCGGTGTCCCTGCTCGGCGAGAAGGCGGGCGGCGGCGAGGCCGATCCCACTGGTCGCACCTGTGATCAGCGCGGTCCTGGGCGCGTTCTGCGTCATGATGATCCTCGTCCCTCCGGTCAGGCGGTCCGTGCTGCGGGCAGATGGGTGTTGACGAGTTCGATCAGGGCCCGGGGCGTGACCGCCTCGGCCAGCGCCGTCTCGTCCAGGCTGATCTCGTACTCCCGCTCGATCCGGCCGGCGGTCTCCAGCATCGCGAGCGACTCGTAACCGAGAGCGGTGAACTCGGCGTCGAGGATGTCTCCACCGAGGTCGACCCGATCGTCCGCGCCAGCACCCTCCAGAAGGATGGGGAGCAGTTTCTCGAGCGTGAACTCCGTGCTGATCTCCGTGCTGTTCTCCGCGTCAGACATGTCGGATCCTTCGTCCCCTTCGTCAGAGTTGAGAGCGGTCCACGGCCCGCAGCACCATGGCGGAGTTGAACCCGCCCTGGCCGCGTGCCAGCACCAGGGCGGAGCGGAGCGCCGCCGGACGCGGCGCACCGGTCACCAGGTCGATCTCGTACCTGCTCGACAGCGTGGAGCCCGTGGTCGGCGGGACGACCCCGTCCCGCAGCGACAGGAACGCCGCGGCGAGGTCCAGCGGCGCGGCGCCGGAGTAGAGCCTTCCGGTCGTCGTCTTCGGCGCGGTCACCGGAACCCCGTGCGGTCCGAACACCTTGGTGATCGCCTCCGCCTCGACCCGGTCGAGATCCGGGACCGCGGCGGCGTCCGCGAAGACCACCCCGATGTCCCCGGGTCCGAGACCCGCGTCCGCCAGAGCCAGTTCGATCGCGTTCTGCAACGTCGGCGTCCGGTCGCTGCCGGGCCGCGGATCGACCGTGGAGGCGTGGCCCGCGATCTCCCCGTACACGTGCGGAGCGCCGCGTTCCAGAGCGTGCTCGGCGTTCTCCAGCACCAGCAAAGCGCCGCCCTCGCCCGGGACATGACCGCCGGCCCGGTCGTCGAAGGGCAGATATGCCCGTTCCGGGTCGTCGCTGACGCTCAGCCGGCCGCTGGTCAGCTGGGCGACCCACCCCCACGGGCAGATCGAGGCGTCGACCGCGCCGGAGATCACCATCGGCGTGCCCTTGCGGATCTGCCTGCGGGCCTGCGCGACCGCGTCGAGCCCGCCTGCCTGATCGCTGACCACGACGCTGCTCGGTCCCCGCAACCCGTTGCGGATGGAGATCTGGCCGCTGTTGACCGCGTAGAACCAGGCGAAGGACTGGTACGCGCTGACGTACTTGCCGCCCTTGCTCCACAGCGCCCTGAGTTCGTTCTGGCCGAACTCGAAGCCACCGGAATGGCTCGCCGTGATGACCCCGACGTCGTAGTCGGGCAGTTCCTCCGGAACGACACCCGCGTCCGTGAACGCCCAGTCGGCGCTGACCAGGGCGATGCGCGTCATCCTGTCGGTCTGTGGGAGCAGCCGGCTGGGCAGGTGCTCCTCCGCGGCGAACCCCTTGATCTCACCCGCCAGCCGGGACGGATAGGGCGAGGGGTCGAAGCGGGTCACCCTGCCGATGGCGCCGTGGCCGGCGAGCGTGGCCGACCAGTAGGCGTCGACACCCAGCCCCGTGGGCGCGGCCACGCCGAGCCCGGTCACCCATGTGCGGGTCGATTTCGCGGCCTCGAAGGTCACCGGGCCCTCCGATCCGGGTTCGCCAGCACCACCGCGCTCTGGAATCCGCCGAACCCACTGCCCACCGAGAGCACCGCGTCGGTCTTCCAGTCGCGGGCGGTCAGCGGTACGTAGTCCAGATCGCACTCCGGATCCGGGGTGTGCAGATTGGCGGTCGGCGGGACCACGTCGTGCGACATGGCCAGTACCGAGGCGGCGATCTCGATCGACCCGATGGCCCCGAGCGAGTGCCCGACCATCGACTTGATGGAGCTGACCGGTGTCCGGTGGGCGTGGTCCCCGAGGCTGCGCTTGAACGCGGCGGTCTCGTGCCGGTCGTTCTGCTTGGTGCCGGAGCCGTGCGCGTTGACGTAGTCGATGTCCTCCGCGTTGAGCCGGGCCTCCTGGAGTGCGACGCGGATGGCCTCCGCCATCTCCTTGCCGTCGGGGCGCAGCCCCGTCATGTGGAAGGCGTTCGAGCGGGTCGCGAACCCCGCCACCTCGGCGTAGATCTTCGCGCCGCGCGCACGGGCGCTCTCCCACTCCTCCAGTACGAACACCGCCGCGCCCTCACCCATCACGAAGCCGTTGCGGCTCGCGTCGAACGGCCGCGAGGCGTGCGCCGGATCGTCGTTGCGGGGAGTCGTGGCCTTGATCGCGTCGAAGCACGCCACGGTGATGGGGGAGATGGGAGCGTCGGCCGCTCCCGCGATCATCACATCGGCCGTGCCCTCCCGGATCACGTCCGCCGCGTAGCCCACCGCGTCCAGACCTGACGTGCAGCCGGTCGACACGACGGTGGCGGGCCCCTCGGCACCCACGGCCCAGGCGACCTCGGTCGCGAACGAACTGGGCACCAGGTAGTTGTAGAGATGCGGCACCGCGTAGGCGTGATCGACCAGCTCCAGCCGGCCGCCGTCGCTGACGGTGCGGTACTCCTGGTCCAGGCCGGTGGTCGCCCCCACCGCGCTGCCGATCGTCACCCCGGTCCGGTGCGGAGCCAGCGTCCCGAACTCCAGCCCGCTGTCGGCGACCGCCTCGCGCGCCGTGACCACGGCGAACTGGGCGGCCCGGTCCATCCGCCGGATCTCCTGCGGAGTCAGCCCGGACAGCTCGGCGTCGAAGTCGACCTCCGCCGCGACCTGCGAGCGGAACGGCGACGGGTCGAAGAAGGAGATACGGCGCGTGGCGGTCCTGCCGTCGGTCAGCAGCTTCCAGAACGCCTTGGCGCCCTGCCCGCCGGGAGCGGTCACCCCGATGCCGGTGATCACCACCCGGCGTTCGCCCGTGCCGCTCATGACGCCGTCCAGTGATAGAAGCGACGGGCCATGGCGTCCGCGGGCGAACGCCAGGTCGTGGGGTCGTAGGCGTCGATGTGCGGCTTGAGGTCCTCACTGATCCCGATGAACCGGGGGTCGGTCTTCGCCTCCTCGATCAGACCCGCGCCGTTGTCCTCGTCGAAGTCCTGCAGATGGAAGTAGAGGCCGCGGTAGGCGAAGAGCTGGCGGCGCCGGGTCCCCATGCGCGCCGGCATCTCGGTGCGGTCGAAGGCGCCGAAGAGTTCCGCGACGTCGTCGGCCGACCCGGAGGCCATCCTGGCCACGATCAGTGTGCTGTGCATGTCTTCTCTTCCCGTCGTCGAAGTCGTCGGAGTGGTCGGGCCGTGGCCGTCGTCGGCGTCATCGGCCGGGCCCGAACCAGCGGTTCAGTGCCATCGGCAGGTCGGCGTGGCTGCCGGGGGCGGTCCAGGCGACATGCCCGTCGGGGCGCAGCAGGGCGGCCGAGATCCCTGTCGTCGGGCCGCCGGACGGAGTGTCGCGGAGCGTCGCCGTGACCACGTCGACCCGGTCGGTCCACGGCCGCGCCCGCCTTCGGAGGGTGGCGTTGTCGGTGAGATCGAGGAGCACGCCCCGGGCCGGCCGCAGAAGTTCCCAGCTGGTCGTGCGCCTGTTCCCGTACTCCAGATCGAGCTGCGGCATGCGCGCCCCGAGCAGCGGGGCGGAGCCGCCTCCGACGTCGTACCGGATGTCCAGGCCGCTGACCTTGGCGGCCAGATGGCGCACGACCTCGGGCTGGTCGAGCAGCTCGCCGAGCACCTCCCGCAGCGGATTCACCTCGTCACCGCCCAGGATGAGCGTGCTCTGCGCCCGGGTGTTCACCAGCAGTCTGCGGCCGACCTCGTACCGCTCGTGGTGGTAGCTGTCGAGCAGCGCCTCGGAGTGCGTACCGCGGACCACGGCGGCGAGTTTCCAGCCCAGGTTCACCGAGTCCTGGATGCTGGTGTTCATGCCCTGCCCGCCGGCCGGAAGGTGGACGTGCGCGGCGTCACCGGCCAGCAGGACCCGGCCGCGCCGGTACTCGGTGACCTGGCGGGCGGCGTCGGTGAACGCGCTGATCCACACCGGCTCCGCCGTGGAGATGTCGACGCCGGTGAGGCGCTTCCAGACGTCGGAGACCTCGGTGAAGTCGGGCGGCCCGGTCCGCTTCCGCGGCGGCGTCCCGCGTTCCCCGACGATGATCCGGTGGAGGCCGTCGGGGAACCGAGCCACCATCACCATGCCCCCGGCGGTCTGCCGGCCCGACATCCGAGGTTCCAGTTCGACTCCCCGGACATCGGCGAGGAACAGCTCGGTGGTGGCCTCGGTGCCGGGGAAATCGAAGCCCGCGATCTTGCGGACCCGGCTGTGCCCGCCGTCGCAGCCGACCAGATACCGGGCCCGCAGCGCCCGGTCGGCCCCCCGGAGGGTGACGGACACGCCGTCGGCGTCCTCCGCGAAGCCGGTGAACTCCTGGCCGCGCCGGATGTCGGCTCCCAGCTCCCGGGCCCAGCTCTCCAGCACGGACTCGGTCGTCGACTGGGGGACGGTCCGCGCCGCCCCATGGGCGGAACCGAGCACGCCGAGATCGAGCGGCACGCCGCCGAAGTGTCCGTCCTCGCTGGTCCGGATCTCTCCGAAACGGGGCAGCAGGCCCCGCTGTTCGAACACCTCCATGGTGCGGATGGTGAACCCGATGCCGCGCGACTCCCCGGAACGTTCGGGCAGCCGCTCCAGCACGATGACATCGATGCCCGCCAGGCGCAGTTCTCCGGCCAGCATGAGCCCGGCGGGCCCCGCACCGACGACGATGACTGAAGCGTCCATAAGAATTCTCCACGGTGAGACGGCGTCAGCTTCGGCGGAACCTACTGCTTCTCCTGCTTTTCGACATTGGCGGCGATCCGCGCCAGCACGTCGTTGGCCGCGAGGAACTCGGCCTCGGAGATACCGTCGAGTTGTTCGGCCGCGTGGGCATTGATCAGCGATTCGGCCCGGTCGTGCACCGCCGCGCCGGATTCGGTGAGAGTGATGGCCCCGTCGTTCTCGGTGACCCATCCGCAGGCCTTGAATTCGTCGACGACCGGCCGGTACGAGTCGGCGCGATCGGCGGCCAGGAACGGAGCGAATGCGTCGTCGATGCCGGCGACGGTGTCCACCTTGATACTGACGGCGTGCAGCACCTGCCACTTACGCCGGTTCAGATCGACCACCGACAGTGCGCGGGCGGTGGATTCGTCGAACAACTGGTGAAGGTGAAGAAGCCAGTAACCGATGCGCTTCGTCGTGTTCTGCTGAAGCATGAATTGCCTCCCCGATCTTGTGATTGCGCAGTCGATCGCCCGGCAGTCAGACTCTGACATCCTGGACCGACGCGAAACAAGGGGAGACGTGACAACCTACGGTGCACCCGCAGCATTGCGGAACCTACGGTCGAGCCACAGGTTTCCTGATTCCGCCGGCAAATGGAAACGCCGCTTACCCCGGTGGGGTGAGCGGCGTTCGGAACGGAATCGCCCGAGGTGGTCCGTAAAGGAATGGACCGAGCCCTCTGTGAAACGTCTATGAAACGCTGGTGTTCATCGCCGTGACCAGTTGCCGTCTGCCGGATATACCGAGTTTCCTGTAGACGCTCGACAGGTGGAACTCGACCGTGCGGACCGTCAGGAAGAGCGTTTCCGCTATCTGCCTGTTGCTGTATCCGGCGCGGGCGAGCTGGGCGATCCTGTCCTGTTGCCGGGTGAGCAGGCAGGCCTCGTCGCAGCTGCTCTGGAGCGCCAGGGCCGACCTGGCGCGCTCCGACCAGAAGGCATTGCGGCAATTGCGCGCGACCGCGTCGGCGGCCTCCAGCCGGACCCGTCCCCCCGGCACGTCCTTCCGCCGCAGGAGCAGCATGCCCAGGTCGTAGAGGGCGTGCGTCAACTCGGCCCGGGCACCGGCCACGTCGAGCAGTCTGACCGCCTCGTCGAGCAGCGGGACCGAGGTCTCGTCCCCGCGTGACACCGCCACCGCGTGCAGGGCCGTTCCGATGCTCCGTGGTGAACCCCACCTCCTCGCCGCGATGAGCTCGTCCTCGGACAGCGCGAGCGCCAGGTCGTACCGGCGGGCCGGCAACGCGGCTAGCGTGGCCTTCGAACGCCAGGGAATGACCGCGGGGTTGGAGACATTGAGGGCCCTCAGAACCCGTCCGCAGTCCATGTAGTCGTCGATGGCCCGCTGGAACTGGCCCATGCCCGTATGGAGGGCGCCACGTGCGGCCAGGATGTGCATGCGGTCCGGCTGGTCGACGTCGAGACGATCGGCCAGCCCGTTCTCGAGCAGTACCCCGTGAGCGTTCTCGAGCTCGCCGATCTGGACCAGAGCTTCCACCAGCCAGGCGACGGCGAGACAGGTCAGCGACCTCGTGACCCGGCGGGCGAGGAGCGCTCCGAGCATGTTCGAAGCCCGGAACGCGTCACCGGACAGCAGACGGGTGCGGGCGAGCAGCAGTGTGAGGAGATCCCGATGACGGTCCGAACGTGCCCAGAGCGGATCGCCGGCCAGCCGCTCGCACTGTGCGCGGGCGGAGGCCAGATCGCCGGTGTAGAGAAGTGTCAGAACCGCCAGCCAGGTGGAATGCGCCTCGGTACGCAGCGTGTCCGTGCCGAGGATCCAGTCCGTCTCCGTGGCCACCGTCGCACGATTCGTCCCGAGGTTCGCCAACTCGATGTTTCGCAGTACCGCGCTCAGTTCGTCGGAGGGAGAGCGCTCACTCTTGTCGAGAAGGGTGAGCGCCGGTATATAGGTGGTGGCGGCTCGCCGTTTCGGGAGCGGCCCGTCGTCCTCCGGGAGCCGGGCAGGCCGGCGCGGCCGAGGCACCTTGGCGACGCGCACCGCCCCGGACCCCTGTCTTGTGCTCGGTTTCACGGAGTTGCGGGTCGCGAACTTGTTCTCGGGCGGAAGCAAGAGGATCTCCCTCACGTGGTAGAGCGCTCTCATGCGGCGGCCGGCGCAATCGGCCGCTGTCGGCCGGCTGTCGGGTGACTGAAGCGTCTTTCTCGCGCATCCGGGAACCGGGGCGCCGGCCGTCCGAAGTGCGGCGTCGCGTACGGGCCGAGAGGGATACCGGACGGAAACGAATGAGAAACATTGACCCGGCAGTGAAAGCGGGCAGTTGGCCGCGGCCGGACGGCGCTGTCCGGCGCAGCAGGAAAAACCGCACACGTTTTCGCGTCCACTGTAAAACAGGGCGGTGGCACAGACCAAGATCCACCTGGTGGCACAAGTGAGAGTGGCCGATTCGATCCTGTCATCGGCCGCGTCGCAAAGACCGCGGGCCGGGCACGTCCTGCCTGATCAGTTCCTGCGTACGAACATGCTCGTGAGCCGGCCCGGGCCGCCCCGCACTGGCCAAATCTGCCGGATGCGGTAACACGGGCCCGTAGGCATTCTTACGGGTCACCCGTAGGTTCCGGGATCAACCCTTGTCGCATTCGGACGGTCCTGCCAGCATCGTGCTGCCGGTGAAGAGGATCTTCTGCCCCCGGCTCTCCCGGTGTTCTCATTCGAAGGGGCTGCGCGACCTATGCACGAGGAATCAGATCTCACCGCACAGCTCAAGGAACTCGCCGAACGGGTCGACCTGCTCGAGAGCGTGCGCGAGCTGAACGCCCTGCGGAACAGGCTGCCGCGCCTGATCAATGACAACGAGTGGGAGCGGGTCGGTGAGCTCTTCAGCACCGATGCCTACCTCGACTACGGGGATCTGGGCCGAGCCGACGGCAGGACCGCGATCAGTGAGTACTTCGCCGGCCTTCCCGCACGCATCGAGAAGGACGCCATGACCTCCGGCGTACTGGTCAAACAGTTCGTGCACGGGCATGAGGTGGAGATATCGGGGAGCCGGGCAACCGGGGTCTGCGACTTCGAGGAGCGGGTCGTCTTCAAGGAGCAGAGCTTCATGGTGGCCGGGAAGTTCCTGGACGAATACATCCGCGTGGACCGCCGCTGGCTGTTCGCCAGGATCGAGCTGAATCCGTTCTGGGTGATTCCCCATGGCAAGGGCTACGCCCAGTAGTACCCGAGGTGGAGACCTGTGACTGACGTCAATGACCGGCCTTTCCGGTTCGGTGTAGGCATCTTCTCACCCCGCAGCCGTAAGGAGTGGGTGGAGAAGGTGCGGCTGGCGGAGGAGCTCGGATACGACACCGTCTCCGTCTCCGACCACCTCTACATGCCCGCGCCGCTCCCTACGCTCGTTCTCGCTGCGGAGGCGACCGAGCGGGTGCGCCTCGGGACGCTGGTCCTCAATACGACCTTCTATCAGCCGGCCGTGCTGGCCCGTGACATCGAGACCATTCACCGGTACTCCGGAGGACGGGTCGAGGTCGGCCTCGGTGCCGGGTACGACCGGAAGCAGTTCGACGCGGCCGGCCTGCCGTGGACCGGTGCGGCCGAACGGGTGGCGCATCTCGAGGAGACGGTCCTGAAGCTGAAGGACAGCGGTGCGGACGCCGGGCGGGAGCCGGCACCCCGGATCATGATCGCCGGCCGAGGTGACCGTGTTCTTCAGCTGGCGGCCCGTGAGGCGGACATCATCGCCTTCACCGGCACGGCGCGGGTGCGTGACGGCGAAGGCCTGCGGCTCGGCAACCTCGCGGAGATCACGGACCGGGTCCGGCTGGTCCACGATCTGCTCGGCGAACGCGTCCAGGACGTCGAACTGAACATTCCCATCCACCGGGTGCTGCTGCCCGGTACCGACACCGCGGCCGTCTCCGACGTATGGCAGAACACCCTCGACCTCGAGCCCGACGAGCTGTCCGAGCTGCCCTCCCTGCTGATGGGTACGCCCGAGGAATGCGCGGAACAGCTCAGGGCCCGGCGAAAGCGGTTCGGCATCACGTATTTCAGTGTGCTGGAGCCGGAGATGATGGCCTTCTCCAAGGTCATCGAGGCGATGCGATGAGCGCGTCTCACCAAGCGAACGGCAGACGGCGACGAATGGACCGAGGTGCTCCGTGGACTTGAGAATGACGGGCAGACGCGCCCTGGTGACCGGTTCGAGTTCCGGCATCGGAGCGGCTGTCGCGGACCTGCTGGCGGCCGAGGGAGCGGATGTCGTCGTTCACGGCCGGGACCGTGAACGTACGGAGGCGATGGCACAGAAGGTGCGCGCACACGGACGACGGGTCGATGTCGCGATCGGAGACCTTTCGACCGACGCGGGCGCCGCCGACGTGGCCCGAGCGGTAGCGGCGGGCGGGGACGTCGACATCCTGGTCAACAACGCCGGCTCCACCGATCTGGTCCCCTGGGACATGGCGACCCCCGATCTGTGGGCGAAGTCGTACGAGGTCAATGTGATTTCGGCCGTGCGCATGATCAGGGAATTCGTTCCCGCCATGCGCCGACGGGGCTGGGGACGCGTGATCCAGATAGGCGGTGGACTGTCGATGCAGCCCATGGCCATGCAGCCCCAGTACTGTGCCGCTCTCGCGGCGCGGCACAACCTGGCCGTCTCGCTCGCGCGGGATCTCAAGGGAACCGGTGTGACCTCGAACGTGGTCTCTCCCGGGGCCATCATGGTGGAGTACGTCCGGGACTGGCTGCTCGAAGTGGCGCCCACCCGCGGCTGGGGAGACGAGTTGCCGGAGATCGAGTCGAAGGCGGCAGAGGAGTGGATCCCCAACGACATCGGCCGTTACGGCACTCCGGAGGAGGTCGCCGGGGCGGTGGCCTATCTCGCCGGCCCGCTCGCGGACTACATCAGCGGAACGGTGGTCCGCGTCGACGGTGGTCACGTGATCTCGCTCTGACCGACTGTTCCGGAGTCCGATGTCGACCGTGCTGGTGGTCCGAGGCGAAGCGAGGTAGAAGACATGGGCAGTTCAGAGGATTTCCTGTTGCCCCGCCCGGCGTGGCGGGGAACACGCGAGCTGGTGCTCCATCTGGCGGCCGTGAAATGGGCGATGGGGTCGATACGCGCGCTGGTGCAGCTTCGGATCCCCGACCGGCTGGCAGAGGGCGCGAGGACGGCCGACGAACTCGCCGCTTCGATCGACGCCGACCCCTCGCGCCTGTACCGCGTGTTACGCGCGGCGGCGACAGCGGGGGTGCTCCGCGAGGACACCTCCGGGCGCTTCTCCCTGGCCCCCGCGGCCGACGGGCTTCGCGCCGATGGGGCGGACAGCATGCGGGACGTCTTCCTCTTCACGACCGACCCGATGATGTGGCGTCCCTACGAGAACGTGCAGCACACGGTACTGACCGGGGAGTCGGCCTTCGCCAGCAGTTTCGGGAAGCCGTTCTACGAATACCTGCGTGACCACCCCGAGAGTTCGGACGTCTTCGACCGGGCAATGGTGCAGAACGACAGTCCCGAGACCTTCGAGCTGTTCCGTGACGTCGATTTCTCGAAGTACCGGAAGATAGCCGACGTCGGCGGCGGACGCGGGAGTTTCCTCGCCGAGGTCCTGCGCCGGAATCCGGAGTGCCTCGGAGCGGTCTGCGATCACCCTCTGGCGCTGTCCGGGGCCGGAGAGGAGTTCGAGCGACGCGGGGTGTCCGACCGTGCCACCGCGATGGCGACCGACTTCTTCGAGAAGGTTCCGGAAGGGTTCGACGCCTACATCATCAAGCGCTCTCTGCAGAACTGGGGCGACGAGGACGTCAGGCGCCTGCTCGCGAAGGTGCGGGAAGCCATGGGATCCGATCTCGAGGCCCGTCTGATGATCGTCAACCATGTCCTGGCCGAGCCCGGGACGCCCGACTTCGGGAAACTCTCCGACATCGAGATGATGACGGTGCTCGGCGGCGGACGTGAGCGGGAGCGGGACGAATGGAACCGGCTCGCGGCCGAGGCCGGCTTCCTGAGCGTCAGCGAGCCCAGCGCAGGACAGATGTCACTGCTGATGTTCCGGCCGAGCTGACGCGCCGCCGGGCGACACGAAAGGGCTCATCGTGCGCAAGGTGCTCATCGCCAACCGTGGCGAAATCGCTGTCCGTGTTGCTCGGGCTTGCCGGGATGCCGGAATCGCGAGCGTGGCCGTCTACGCCGATCCGGACCGGGATGCTCTGCATGTGCGCGCGGCCGACGAGGCGTTCGCTCTGGGCGGTGACACCCCGGCCGCCAGTTATCTGGACATGGCCAAGGTGCTCCAGGCCGCCAAGGACTCCGGGGCGGACGCGGTCCACCCGGGCTACGGCTTCCTCTCGGAGAACGCGGAGTTCGCGCAGGCCGTGCTGGACGCGGGTCTGACGTGGATCGGCCCGCCGCCGCAGGCGATCCGGGATCTGGGTGACAAGGTCGCCGCGCGTCACATCGCCCAGCGTGCGGGTGCGCCGCTGGTGGCCGGCACACCGGATCCGGTGTCGGGTTCGGCGGAGGTCGTGGAGTTCGCGCAGAAGAACGGTCTGCCGATCGCGATCAAGGCGGCCTTCGGTGGTGGCGGGCGCGGTCTGAAGGTCGCCCGCACGCTGGAGGAGATCCCGGAGCTGTACGACTCCGCGGTCCGTGAGGCCGTCGCGGCGTTCGGCCGGGGCGAGTGCTTCGTGGAGCGCTACCTCGACAAGCCGCGGCACGTGGAGACCCAGTGCCTGGCCGACACGCACGGCAACGTCGTCGTCGTCTCCACCCGTGACTGCTCGCTCCAGCGCCGCCACCAGAAGCTCGTCGAGGAAGCCCCCGCGCCGTTCCTGTCCAAGGAACAGAACGCGCAGCTGTACGCGGCTTCCAAGGCGATCCTGAAGGAGGCCGGCGACGTCGGCGCCGGCACCGTCGAGTTCCTCGTCGGTGTGGACGGCACGATCTCCTTCCTCGAGGTCAACACCCGCCTCCAGGTCGAGCACCCGGTCACCGAGGAGGTCACCGGCCTCGACCTCGTCCGCGAGATGTTCCGCATCGCCGACGGCGAGGAGCTCGGCTACGGCGACCCCGCGGTGCGCGGGCACTCCTTCGAGTTCCGCATCAACGGCGAGGACCCGGGCCGCGGCTTCCTGCCCGCCCCCGGCACCGTCACCCTGTTCGCCCCGCCCACCGGCCCCGGCGTCCGCCTCGACGCCGGCGTCGAGACCGGCAGCGTCATCGGCCCCGCCTGGGACTCGCTGCTCGCCAAGCTCGTGGTGACCGGCGCGACGCGTGAGCAGGCGCTGCAGCGCGCGGCGCGTGCGCTGGGCGAGTTCACCGTCGAGGGCATGGCCACCGCGATCCCCTTCCACCGCGCGGTCGTGGCCGACCCGGCGTTCACCGCCGACCCGTTCCGGGTCCACACCCGGTGGATCGAGACGGAGTTCGTCAACGAGATCAAGCTCTTCACGGTCCCCGCGGACCAGGACACCGACGAGGAGACCGGCCGCGAGACCGTCGTCGTCGAGGTCGGCGGCAGACGCCTGGAGATCTCCCTGCCCAGCAGTCTCGGCATGTCCCTTGCCCGCACCGGACTCGCCGCCGGCGCCAGGCCGCGACGCCGGGCTGCGAAGAGGTCCACCTCCGCAGCCTCCGGTGACAGCCTCACCTCCCCGATGCAGGGCACGATCGTCAAGATCGCCGTCGAGGAGGGGCAGGAGGTCGAGGAGGGCGACCTCGTCGTCGTCCTCGAGGCCATGAAGATGGAACAGCCCCTCAACGCCCACCGCGCCGGAACCATCAGGGGCCTGTCCGCCGAAGTGGGCGCCTCCCTCACCTCCGGGGCCACCATCTGCGAGATCAACGGCTGAGCCGGACCGGTTCGCACCGCGGACCGGAGGCGCCGCACCCGCCGACCCCGCACCTTCGTACACATGTCCCGTCCCGCTACACTCCCCATACCCAAGCCGCCGTACCCAAGCCGTTGACCAGCACTGATGAAGAAGTCGGGCTGGAGCACCAAGGCCCGTCGACACATCAGTGACCGGGCGCCTCAGCAAGGAAGCCCATGCAGGGAGTTCTCACCGGATTCGCGGTGATCGCCGTCGTCATAGGTGTCGGCTACGTACTCGGACGGCGCGGGCACCTGGGCGAGGACGGCAGAACGGTTCTGACCCGGCTCGCCTTCAACGTGGCGACACCCGCACTGCTCTTCACGACCCTGGCGCAGGCCGACCTGTCGGTCATCTTCTCCCAGCGGCTCCTGGTCACGGCGGCCGCCACGGCCGCTGCGGCCGCCGTCTTCGTCACCGTGGGACTCCTGCGCGGCTGGGGCACGGGACAGCTCACCATCGGCGCCCTGTGCTCCAGCTACGTCAACGCGGGCAACCTCGGGATCCCGATCGCCGTCTACGTGCTGGGAGACGCCTCGCTCGTCGCCCCCGTCCTGCTGTTCCAGCAGATGGTCGTCACCCCCCTCGCCCTGACCGTGCTCGACCTGAGCCTGCCCGGCGAGCCCCGCTCCCTCCTGCAGCGCCTCACCACCCCTCTCCGGAACCCGATGGCTGTCGGCTCGCTCACGGGCGTGGCCGTCGCCGCCACCGGGTGGACCGTCCCGCCACCGGCACTCGAACCTCTCACCCTCATCGGCAACATGTCCGTCCCGGCCGTCCTGCTGGCCTTCGGGATCTCGCTGCGCGGCAGCGGCATACCCGCCCGCGGGGACAACCGCCCCGCGATCGTCCTGTCCGCCGTCCTCAAGACGGCCTTCCAGCCCCTCGTCGCCTGGGGCATCGGCGCCGGCGTCTTCCACCTGCACGGCGCGGCGCTCCTCGACGTCGTCGTGACCTCGGCGCTGCCTGCCGCGCAGAACCTCTACACCTACGCCTCCCAGTACCGCGTCGCCGAACAACTCGCCCGGGAGTCCATACTGCTGTCCACCCTCGGTTCGATCCCGGCCCTCATCACCGTCGCCGCTCTCCTCGGGTGACACACACCGGCCGCCGGTGACCCGCCCCTCGTCCCGTCACTGCGCGACGACGCGGGCCCCGGGAGGCAGCGGGCGTCAGGAACGCTCACATCCTTCGGTGGAGCAGGAACCCGAGCAGCACCTCGATCTCGCGCGCCGCGCGCGGGGCGAGGGGGACGCTCCGCAGGAAGGCGCGGGCGGCATCCAGATGGTGACGGGCTTCCTCCAGGGTGGCGTCGCGGCCCCCGCACGCCTCGACGAGTGCGGCCGCGCGCCGGGCGCCGGCGTCGTCCAGGGGCACCGGGGAGTTCAGAAGCTCGGCGAGCTCCGCGGAGCGGAGACCGTCACGACCGAGGGCGGCGAGCACGGGGTAGGTCTTCTTGCGCTCCCGCAGGTCGCCGTGCACGGGTTTGCCCGTGACCGCCGGGTCCCCCCAGACGCCCAGCAGGTCGTCGACGGCCTGGAAGGCCACTCCCAGGTGGCGCCCGGCCCGGTCCAGCGCCGCCACGACGGGTACGGGAGCCCCGCCCAGGAGTCCGCCGAGCGCCGCCGCGCAGCCCAGCAGCGTGCCTGTCTTGAGCTCCGCCATGGCACGGTACTCATCGGTCCGCACCGCGCCGGGGCCCGTCCAGGGACGGGACGCGAGGAGGAGGTCCTCCGCCTGGCCGCGTGCGAGGCCGCTCAGCGTCTCGGACAGGCGGCCCACGGCCACGGCCGTGAGCGGGCCCGGTTCCTCGGCGAGGATCTGCACGGCGAGGGCGAGGAGCGCGTCGCCCGCGAGCACCGCGGGACCGGTGCCGTACGCCTTCCACACGGTCTCCCGCTGCCGCCGGGTCCCGTCCCCGTCCATGATGTCGTCGTGCAGCAGCGAGAAGGTGTGGACCAGTTCGACTGCCACCGCCGCGGCCACCGCGCTGTCCGTGGGAGCACCTGCGGCCTCGGCGCACAGTACGGCGAGGGCCTGGCGCACGCCCTTGCCCTCGCGTGAACCGTCGGAGGGCGCACCGCCGACTTCGCACCAGCCCAGGGAGAACGCGGCCATCTCGCCCTGCCACGGGTGGAGCCGCCCTATCGCGGCGGCCAGGGAAGGGCGCACCAGGTCACGGCAGCGGGCGAGTGTGCGGTGGGCGCCGTCCGTGATCTCCTGCGACCCGGCGCCGGCGGGCGTCACCTTACCGGAGGCCCCGGAGGCCCCGGAGGCCCCGGA
Organism: Streptomyces sp. Alt3; assembly: GCF_030719215.1. Classification (NCBI taxonomy): domain Bacteria; kingdom Bacillati; phylum Actinomycetota; class Actinomycetes; order Kitasatosporales; family Streptomycetaceae; genus Streptomyces; species Streptomyces glycanivorans. The sequence continues at coordinate 7,653,393 of NZ_CP120983.1, forward strand.
GGCCGCGGAACCGGTGGTCGGAGTGCCGGTGCGGACGGTCGTCGGAGGGGTCATCGCGTCACTGCCCGCTCCACGTGGTTCCCTACGTCGGGCAGCGGGCCCACCCCCAGCTCGGCCGTCGCCTTGTCGACCATGTCCCGCGCGTGCCGCAGACCTATTCGGTCCAGTTCCCGGCGAAGTCCGGCCAGTTCCACGGCGGTCTCCGCCGGATTGCGCCCGAGACGCGCCGAGGCCTTGGCGAGCCCCAGCCGTGACAGCGCGGTTCCCCTCGGTTCGTTCATCTCCTGGAACTCCGCGAGTGCCTGCGCGTAGTTGTCACGGGCCTGCACGTACTGCCCGGCCCGGTAGTGCACATTGCCGCGCATCTTGTGGTTGTACGCCAGAGCACTGGACAACTTCATCTCACGACAGAGCAATTCCGCCTCCGTGAGCAGCGACAGCGCACGCTCCACATCACCGTCGCGCACCGACACCACGTCCGCGATTCCGCGCAGCGCCCAGGCACGGCCCCGCCTGTCGTCGGCCCGGCCCGCAGTCCCGGCCGCCTCCTCGAAGAGGGCGAGCGCCCTGTCGTACGAGCCGGTGTTGCGGTGCATCTGGGCTATGCCTTCCAGCGCCCACACCGTGTGCCGCGCCTCGCCGCGCCTGCGGGCCTCGGCGAGCAACTGCTCGTGCAGTTCGCCGACCGCCTGGTAGTCACCCTGGATGCGACCGGTCTCCGCGAGACCGGCGAGCGAGTAGCCGCGCACCACCACGTCGCCCCCGCGTTCGCCCATGTCGGCCGCGAGCCGGAGCAGTCGGTACGCCAGGGCCAGCGAGCCCCGCTGGCGGGCGAGTGTCCCGCCGCTCCACAGCGCCCAGGCCATCGCCCCGACGTCGTCGACCGAACGTGCCGCGCGGTAGCTCGACTTCCAGGCGGCATCGGCCTCCGCCACACGCCCCAGCCGCCGGCACGCCTCCGCCACGGCGAGCCCGCAGCGCGCCATCTCCCGCCGTTCACCGGCACGCTCGGCCGCCCGCAGTTCCTCGATTCCCTTCGCCAGTACGTCGGTGAGGGAGGAGTTCACCGACAACGAGCCGAGCGCTCCCTGATACTCGGGAGCGAACGCCTTGTCCGTCGGCCGTTTCCGCTGATCCACCCGCGCCACCCGCTCACTGTCTCGCCTGTCTTCGACACCGTCCGGGGCGGCGCCTGCCGGCAGCCGCCCTTGATCAAGACGGTAGGGGCGAGCGGGGGTTCCACGAATCCACCTCTTTGTTGGTCCCCGGGTCCTACCTGAGTGCCACGCGGGACGGCCGGAGTAGTCAGCGGGAGGGACACCGACGCGGAGCCCCGGGGGACGGAGCGCCGCCCGTCCCGCCTCCGGGGGCAGCTGACGCAGGGAAAGTTGCGGCGTTCGATACGTCAACGAGGTGCGGCCCGGGTATGGTGACCAAGCGAAGTCAAGATAGCCTTACCTAAGTCGAGGAGTACCGGTGAGCAATCCCTTCGAGGACGAGAACGGCACCTATCTGGTGCTCGTCAACGACGAGGGGCAGCACTCGCTGTGGCCCGCCTTCGCCGAGGTGCCCGCCGGCTGGACGGTCACCCACCAGGAGGACACGCGCCAGGCCTGCCTCGACCACGTGGAGCGGAACTGGACGGACCTGCGGCCCAGGAGCCTGATCGAGAGCACGGCCGCCGACCCCGCCTGAGCGACCGGGGCGCCGAGCCACGTCCGTGGTCCGGCGCCCCGGCCCGCGAGGGGTGCCGTCACCGGTACCCGGCGGGGTCCGCGGGCTTGCCCGCGCCTTCGACCTCGACCAAGTAGCGCCAGCAGTCGGGGCGCGAGCCGTCCAGGTCGGTGAAGCCGTACTCCTGGGCGAGCTGACCGCTGGAGAGCGACTGGCCGTTCCGGCGTGCGACATCGGCGTCGGCGGCCAGCGCCGCGACCGCGCGGCCGACGTACGCCGGGCTCTCCGAGATGCAGAAGTGCGGCACCGCGGCCTGCGCGTCGCGCCAGTTGTCCTCGGTGACGCCGAACGCGTCGAGCATCATCTCCGACCGCATCCAGCCCGGGGTGAGCGCCACCGCCGTCCCGCCGTGCGGTTCCAGCTCGTGTGCGAGCACGAACGCCGTGCGGAGCACGCTGTTCTTGACCAGGTCGTAGAAGTACGAGTTGCGGTAGTGCGTGCTGTTGTACGCGGACGTCCCGTCGGTCATCTCGACCACGAGCCCGCCCGGCCGGCGCACCAGCAGCGGGAGTACGAAGTGGCTGGTGATCGCGTGGGTCTCCACGCCCAGCCGGAGGAGCCGCAGTCCGTCGTCGAGATCGTGCTCCCACACCGGCTTGTCGAACGCGAAGAGCCGCTCGCCGCCCCAGACGTCGTTGACCAGAACGTCGAGCCGCCCCTGTTCCGTGTCGATGCGCTCGGCCAGGGCGCGGACCTGCTCCGGCACCAGGTGGTCGGTCGGCACCGCGATGCCGGTTCCGCCCGCCGCCGTCACCAGCTCGGCCGTCTCCTCGATCGTCTCGGCCCGGTCGTACTCCGATCGCCGCTGCCTGGTCGTACGGCCGGTGACGTAGACCGTGGCACCCGCGGTGCCCAGTTGGACGGCGATGCCGCGCCCGGCTCCCCGTGTGGCCCCCGCCACCAGTGCGATCCTTCCGCGTAGGTCCGGTGCCGATGTTTCGGGCGTGAGTTCCATCGAGTTCCCTTGTCCGTGCGCACGTGGTGGCCGACGCCCCTCGTCGGTGCCGGTCTCGGACACCATGCTCGACCTGAAAGAGGACACCTTGTGTCGTACTTTCCCGCACTCTTCCACCCGGCTCACCGACGTGGCGGAAACGGCCACGCCGAGAGCCGCACACGCGGAAGCCCTCCCTCCGGCCCGCGGTGGCGGGTGGGAGGGAGGGCTTCCGCCGAAGAGGTCCGCCCGTCAGGGCTCCTCGCCGATCGCCGCCTTCGGCGCGGGGCCGGCTGCCGGGAGCGCCGGCTCCTCCCGCCGGGACCGGTGGGACATCCAGGCGGCCACCAGGGCACCCGAGATGTTGTGCCACACGGAGAACACCGCGGCCGGCAGCGCCGCCAGCGGGCTGAAGTGCGCGGTTGCCAGTGAGGCGGCGAGCCCGGAGTTCTGCATACCGACCTCGAAGGCCATGGCGCGGCTGGCGGGCCGGCCGAGCCCCGAGATCTTGCCCGCGCCGTATCCGAGCGCGAGTCCGAGGCCGTTGTGCAGCACGACGGCGACCAGCACGGTCATGGCGGCCGACTTGATCGCGCCGGCGCTGCCCGCCACGACCGCGCAGACGATCGCGGCGACGGCCACCGACGACAGCCAGGGCATGAGACCCAGCACCCGGTCGACCAGCTTGCCCGCGACGAGCCGCACGACCAGACCGCCGAGGACCGGAAGCAGGACGGTCTTGAGGATGTCCGTGATCATCGATCCCGCGTCCACCGGCAGGTAGGCGCCCGCCAGCAGCAGCGTGAGCGGCGGCGTCACCAGAGGAGCCACGAGCGTCGAGACGGTGGCCACCGAGACCGACAGTGCCACGTCACCGCGGGCCAGGAACGTCACGACGTTCGACGCCGTGCCGCTCGGCGCACAGCCGACCAGGATGAGACCGGCCGCCAGCTGGGGCGGCAGCCCGAGCAGATGGGCGATGGCCCAGCCGAGTCCCGGCATGATCACGTAGTGCGCGACCAGGCCGATGGCGACGGCCCACGGGCGTTTCGCCACACCCCTGAAGTCGAGCGGGGTCATCGTCAGGCCCATGCAGAACATGACGATCCCCAGCAGATACGGAACCGATTCCGTCCAGCCGTCGAACGTGCCGGGAGTGACAAGACCGGCGACGCCCGCCACGAGTACGAGGACAGGGAACACCGTGACGGCGCGCCGCGCCGCCTTGTCGTCGGAGGCCGGTTGATCAGGGGTTATCTGTTCGGTTTGCACAGGCGCGATCAGACGCCGCAAGCACGGGCCTCCGCAAACCCGTCTCGCCATGCGGACGGACTGTCCAGGATGCGTCCGTCGATGGACCCTTTCCGGAATCACCCGCGGGTCATGGTCACAGGCGTAGCTCACGCCCCTGCCAGCATCTCCGCAGCCAGCGGTCGTGACCTGCCACGACGATCGCTCCGGGCCCCGCACCCATCGCGGCCTCCAGCTCGTCGCAGAGCCGCGGGGACAGATGGTTCGTGGGCTCGTCGAGCAGCAGCAGCTCGGGCGGGTGAGCCACCAGGAGGGCCAGCGCGAGGCGGCGGCGCTGGCCGACGGACAGATGACCGACCGGCCGGCCCAGGTCCGCCTCGCTCACCAGACCCAGAGAACTCAGCGGCACGGCCTCCGCGCGCTCGCTGCCGAGCGTCTGCGCGTAGGTGTCCCGGACGGTGCGGTCCGGCCGTTCGAACACGGTGTCCTGGGTCAGCAGCCCCACCGAGAGGCCGCCCTTGCGCCGTACGCCGCCGTCAGGTGCGAGGTGGCCGGCGAGCACGGCCAGCAGGGTCGACTTCCCCGCCCCGTTGTCACCCGTCACGAGCAGACGCTCGGTCGCCGACACGTCGAGGCGGTCGAGGGTGAGGCGCCCCGGCACCCGCACGTCGCGCAGGGAGACGAGGGTCCCGTCCGCGGTCGGCCCGGTGAGCGCCGTGCGACGGAAGCGCAGCGGCCGGGGCGGTTCGGCGATCCGGTGCCGGTCCAGTTCGTCCAGCCTGCGGGAGGCGTTGCGCACCCGACGTGAGATCTGGCTCTGCACGCGGCCTGCGCGGAGGCCGTAGCCCATCTTCTCGTTGTCCCGGGGCCCGCGGTCCGGAGCGACCCGGTGCGTGGTCGTGCCGATCGACCGGCGCAAGGCCTCCAGCTCCTCCTGCTCCTCGGCGTAGCGGCGTTCCCAGCGCTCACGTTCGGCACGCTTCTCGGCCTGGTACGCGGTGTAGTCGCCGCCGTACCGCACCGGCCCTTCCGCCGCCGGGTCGAGGTCGATCAGGTCCGTGCACACCGCGTCGAGGAACGCCCGGTCGTGGCTCGCCAGGACGATCGCCCCGGGCAGGCCGCACACCTGCTCCTCCAGGAACGCGGCAGCGGTGTCGTCGAGGTGGTTGGTCGGTTCGTCCAGCAGCAGCGCCGAGGGCCGCCGGACCAGCAGGGAGGCCAGGGCCAGCCGTCCGCGCTGACCGCCGGACAGGGAGCCGAGCGTGCGGTCCTGCGGGATCCCGCCGAGGCCCAGCCCCTCAAGCACCATCCCGGCCCGGCGGTCGGCGTCCCAGGCCTCCTGGTCCTGGGCGTGCTCGAGCAGTCGGCCGTAGGCGTCGAGCAGCGCGGTGTGCCCGGGGGAGCCCTCCTCGGTATGTGCCAGCCGCGCGGAGAGCCGTTCGAGCTCGGCGAGCCCTTCCCGGACCTCGCTCAGCGCCTCGTCCAGCACGTCGGCGATCGTGGACGCCGCGTCGAAGGGCATTTCCTGGTGCAGGTGACCGAGATCGGCGGGCCGGGTGATGCTGCCCGAGTCCGGTTCGTCGGCGCCGGCGAGAAGCCGGAGCACCGTCGACTTGCCGACCCCGTTCTCCCCGATCAGCCCGATGCGGTGGCCGGGGGACGCGGTCAGGGAGAAGCCGTCGACGACCCGGCCGGTACCGAAGGACCGGACGATGTCGCGTGCGAGCAGGGCTGTGGGTACGTCGGACACGGGTACGACCTCGCGTGACATGCGGGCGGACGGACGTCCGCCCTGGGCGGGCACGGTGAAGGGGAACGACACAGTGGCCTGACGGCAAGAGGTGCTGTCGCACCCGCCGCCGGCCGATCACACATCCGGGTGTCACCCGGAGATGTCGTCGTCTCCCACCATGTCCGGTCTCCTCTTCGAGGGATCAAGGTCCGGACCGACCCTAGCAGCCGTCCGTGAGCCGGTCCTGAGGATGTGTCATCGCTACTTGCCGGAGCCGACCGGATCCACCGTGATGCGGGGACCGGAGCCGGTGCCCGCGGGGACGCTGACGGAGAGGGACAAGCGGTGCGAGTGGGTCTCGTCCGGCGGTGTCACCATCGCCGAGGTGAAGGTGACACCCGAGCCACCACCGGTGTCCGGCGGGAAGTGCAGGGCGAAGTTGGTGCCCTCCCCGGGGGCCAGTGCGACCGTCGGGATCGTCCGGCCGCTGCTGCGCCCGGCGCTCACGGTCCCGTCCTCGCCCTCGAGGTCGAGGCCGGGGAACCCGTGCATCGAGCAGGACGAGGATCCGGTGTTCCTCAGGTTGATCAGCACCTCGCCCTCCGCCATCCCGCCCGAACTGCTGAAGGAGAGGTTCGCGGTCCGGCAGATGTCGCCGTACGGCGCCCTGGCGGAGGGTGAAGCCGCGGAGGCCGAGGCCTGCGGGTCCCCTCCGCCGGACCCTTCCGCGGCTTCCCCGGACCCGGTGGAAGCGCTCGGACCGCCGGAGCCATCGGTGGCGGAGGGAGCCCCCGGCGACGCATACACGGACGCGGAGGAGGCGGACGCAGGCGCGGACCTCGCCGCCGCTCCGGTTCCGGTGCCGTCGTCGCCGCTGCAGGCGGTGAGGGCCAGGGCTGCCGTCGCGGTGGTGGCGACGACTGCGTATGTCTTCTGAAGGCGCATGAGTTCCCCCGGGACGAGGACCGGCTGCTCCGTACGAGCACTTCCATGTGTGATGCATGCGATTGTTCCGCAGGGTGGCGTGCCGAGCCGAGGATCATCACACGGGCCGTACGAACGCCCCGTCACGCGACCACATGAGGCTCGTGCCCGTCAGGAGCCGCGCCATGTGCGCCGGACGGCGGTGGCCCGGGGATGCGGAGGGCCGCGCTTGCGGGCAGCGTGGTGGGGTGTCGCAACTGCTGAGAACCCGGTGGATCCCCGTAGGCCTCATCGTGCTGGCCGTGGTGGTCGACCTGGTCACCCCGCACGACGTGACATCCGCGCCGCTCCTGATGGCGGCTCCCGTCGCCGCCGCGCCGCTCCTCGGCGTCCGCGGGATCATCGGCGTCGGCCTCACCTCGATGATCGTCCATGCCTTCCTCGCACGGGTCGACGGCACCTTCGGCTGGCGCGCGGGCGTGGCCAACCAGCTCACCCTGGCGGCCGTCACCGCACTCGCCGTACTGATCCACCGCACCCTGCGCCGACAGGACGACAGCGCCCGGCGCGCGCGACACGTCGCGGCCGTCGCCCAGCGGGCCGTACTGCCGAGGCCCCCGTCCCGCCTGGGGGACCTGCACATCGAGGCGCGGTACGTGCCCGCCGAGAGCGAGGCCCTGATCGGCGGAGACCTGTACGTGGTGCAGAGCACCCCGTACGGGATCCGGGTCATGGTCGGTGACGTACGGGGTAAGGGCCTCGGGGCGGTCAGCGCCGTCAGCGCCGACCTCGGCGCCTTCCGGTACGCGGCCGACGAGTCCGAGGACCTTCCACAGCTGGTGGCCCGGCTGGAACGCGCCCTTCTGCGTGAGGGCGGCCGGCGTGGCGGCCAGCAGCAGCAGGAGGGCTTCACGACGGCTCTGATCGCGGAGTTCTCCGAGGATCTGGAGACCGTGCGTCTGGTCAACCGTGGCCATCCGCCTCCGGTCCTCATGGACGCGCAGGGCCGGGCCACACTCCTCGAGGCTTCCGAGGAGGCGCCACCGCTGGGTATGAGCGACCTGGGTTCCTGGACCTCCCCGGTCGACAGCTTCCCCTTCCCCGCCGGCTCCACCCTCCTCTGCTACACCGACGGCATCACCGAGTCACGCGACGCCACCGGACGCTTCTACGACCCGGTCGCCCGCCTGCCGCTCGTGTTCGTCAGGCGTGCGCGGGGCGGCCGTCTCTCGCCGGGCCAGATCCTGGACATGCTGATCCACGACGTCCGCCGTCACGTCGGTGGAAGGCCCAAGGACGACCAGGCCATGCTGGCCCTCCACCGTGCCCCCAGCGGGTCCGGAACCGTCCCGCTGGACGGGGGGACCGCCCCGGCCGCCTCCCCGGGCTGACGGTGCGCCCGGAGAGAGCCCGAGCCCGTGCCCGCCCGTTTGTCACGCCGGCGGCTGGACATGATCCGGTTCGTGACGGAAAGTCGTGAAGCGATGACGTGGACGCTGAAGAGCGAGCGTCCGGAAGCCGCCGGGTACCTGACGGTTCTGTGCCGCACCTATCTGCAGCCCGACGGCAAGGAGTCGGACTGGGACATCCTGCGGGGTTCGCCGACGGTGGCCCTCGTGGCGTTCACCGAGGAGGGCCGGGGCATCCTCGTGCGTCAGTACCGCCCCGGCCCCGGCAAGGTGCTGGCGGAGCTGCCCGGCGGCATGATCGAGCCCGGCGAGGACGTGCTGCACGCGGCGGCGAGAGAACTCCTGGAGGAGACCGGGTACCGGGCGGGGACGCTCGAGGTCGTCCTGAAGACCTATCTGGCGTCCTACGCGACCCACGAACGGTACGCGGTGGTGGCCAGGGGCTGCCGCAAGGTGGCCGAACCCACGCCCGACGCGGAGGAGTTCGTGGAACCGTTCACCCTCGCGCAGGACGCGTACGTGGACCACCTGCTCGGCGGCGAGTACACCGACACGGACGTGGGCCTGGCGGGGCTCGTCGCGGCGGGGCTGCTCGTCAGGAAGAGCTGAGGCACCGCCGCCCGCCCGCGGCCGGACGGGCTCGTGCCAGCCCGGACGCCTCGGGGAGACGGTGGCTGAAACACGTGTGCGGGCGCGCTCGCGGGGGAGGCGGGACGTATGCACTCATGGACGCTCGACGACATGCCCGACCTCTCCGGCACCACCGCGGTGGTCACCGGGGCGAACAGCGGGATCGGCGCCGTGACCGCGCTCGTCCTTGCCCGGTCCGGGGCCAGGACGATCCTCGCCTGCCGTGATCCCGGGCGTGGCGCGCGGGCACTGGAGGCCGTCCGCCGTGCCGCGCCCGGATCGGACACCAGGCTCGTCGGGCTCGACCTGGCCGACCTGTCGTCCGTGGCCGAGGCGGCCGGGCACATCGCGAAGGAGACCGACGGCAGCCTCGATCTCCTGGTCAACAACGCGGGAGTGATGGCCCTGCCCCTGCTGCGTACCGCCGACGGGTTCGAGATGCAGTTCGGGACCAACCACCTCGGCCACTTCGCTCTCACCCATCACCTGCTGCCCCTCCTGGGGACGGGCGGCATGTCGAGGGTCGTGACGGTGTCGTCGCTGGCACACCGCATCGGCCGCATCGACTTCGGCAACCTCGGTGCCGAGCGGGGATACGACAAGTGGCGTGCCTACGCCCAGTCCAAGCTCGCCAACCTGCTGTTCACCGCGGAACTCCAGCGCCGGGCCGACGAGGCCGGCAGGCCGTTGCTCGCGCTGGCCGCCCACCCGGGCCTGTCCGCGACGGAGCTCGGGCAGGCGGGGCCGCGGCTGGCCGGGCGCACCTGGGCCGCGAAGCTGGAACGGGCCACGCGCGTCTACACACAGCCGGCATCGGCCGGCGCCCTGCCCACGCTGTACGCGGCCACCCTGCCCACGGCGCTCGGCGGAAGCTACTACGGCCCCCGGCTGCTCGGCGGCACGAGGGGAGGCCCCGGACCCGCGCACATGTCCGCCCGCGCCCAGGACATGGACACGGCCCGGACACTGTGGGACGAATCGGCGCGCCTCACCGGGACGCCGGCCGACGTCATCTGAAGACGGCTCCGTCCCCGCTCCCCGGGCGGGGAGCGGGGACGGAGCCGACGGAGTCAGACCGCTGCCAGCCGCAGGTCCGCGCCTCCGGCGCGCAGCCCCTCGGCGGCGGCCTCCGCGAGGGCGTCGTCGGTGACGATGGTGTCGAACGCGCCGAGCGGAGCCACCCGGAACTTGCCGAACGTCCCGTACTTCGACGAGCCCGCGACCAGCACGCTCGACCCCGTGCACTCCATCGCCGCCTGCTTGACCTCCACCTTCGCGGCCGACGGGGTGGTCACCCCGCGCAGCAGATCCCAGGAACTGGTGCTGATGAAGGCGATGTCGAGCGCGAGCTGACGCAGTGTCGTGGCCGCCAGCCGGCCCACGCTCGACCGGTTGGACGGGTCCACCTGGCCGCCGATGTGTATGACGTCGAGGTGCGACGAGCCCATCAGGCGGTCGACGGTCGTGAAGTCGTTCGTGACGACCGTCAGCGACTCGTGGCGTGCCAGCAGCGGCACCATGGCCAGCAGCGTCGTGCCCGCGTCGAGGTAGACAGTCATGCCCTCCTGGACCAGCCCGGCGGCGACACCGGCCATGGCCTCCTTCTCCGGCTGCTCTATCAGCGACTTGGTCTGGAAGCTGGGTTCGCTCTGGAGGTGACTGGCGATCCGTGCCCCGCCGGGAACGGAGAACACGAGCCCCCGGCGTTCCAGTTCGGCGATGTCGCGGCGGACGGTCATGTGGGAGACGCCGAAGAGCTGGGTGATCTGCTGCACGCTGAGTACCCCGTCGCGCCGCAGGTGCTTCAACAGGAGCTCGCGCCGTTGATCGGGGATCAGGGGCAACTGCTCTTCGTCGGCCACTGCTTCTTACCTTTCCTCGCGCGGCCACCGCGGCCGCTGCTCGATTGTGCCGTCCAGGCCCGGACCGTCCCAACAGGGCACGGCGTTCAGGACCCGACGAACGTGCTCAGCAGGAGCACTCCGCCGAGGCTGAGCAGCGACTGCAGGGACAGCATCAGCGTCCAGGTGCGGAACGTCTGGGCGACCGAGAGCTGGTAGTACTCCTTGAACAGCCAGAATCCGGAGTCGTTGACGTGCGAGAGCATCACCGCGCCCGACGCCGTCGCCAGCACCAGCAGTTCCGGGGACAGGCCCGGGTAGGCACCGATCAGGGGAGCCACGATTCCGGTGGCGGCGGCGGTGGCCACCGTCGCGGAGCCGAGGCAGATGCGCAGCAGCGCGGCCACCAGCCAGGCGAGGAGCAGCGGGGGGATCGACCAGTCCACCGCGTAGTCGGAGATCAGCTTGTCGATGCCGGTGGCGGTGAGCATCGCCTTCAGGCCGCCGCCGGCGCCCAGGATCAGCACGATCCCGCCGACCGGGCCGAGGCCCTTGCCCGCCATCTTCTGGAGCTGGCCCAGGCCGAAGCCGGAGCGAAGGCCCAGGGCGAAGAAGGCGAAGATCACCGCGGCGAGCAGCGACATGACCGAGGAGTCGCACGCCTCGAAGATCGCGTAGGGCAGGGAGCCCTCCGCGGTGTTCGCGGTGCCGACGGTCCCGATCAGCATCAGGACGGGCGGCAGCAGCACCGTGATCAGGGCGAGGGTGAAGGAGGCCGGCCGCTTGCGGTTCTCCGGCTCGGGGCTCGACTCGGGGATGGGGCCCTTGTCCAGGTCCGGGGCCGGACCGAACCATCGTGAGGCGAACTTCGTCAGCAGCGGTCCGCTGATCACGGCGATCGGGATGCCGATGATCAGACCGTAGAGGATGGTCAGGCCGGTGTTCGCCCCGTACGCCGAGACGGCGAGGGTGGGGGAGGGGTGCGGCGGGAGCAGGCCGTGCGAGATGTACAGGCCGGCGGCCAGCGGCAGTCCGACGTACAACAGGTGCGTGCCGGTGCGCTTGGCGACGGCGTACACCAGCGGTACGAGCATCACGAAGCTGACGTCGAAGAGATGCGGCATCCCGATGAGCAGGGCCGCTGCCGTGATGGCTGTGGGGATCCACTTGACCGGGCGGGCCCCGATGAACACGGTGGCGATCCGGTCGGCTCCGCCGGAGCCCAGCAGGATGCCGCCGAGTATGGTGCCCAGCCCGATGGTGGGACCGGTGCTCTTCAGCGCGTCGCCGAAGCCGTCCTGGAAGTGCTCGACGGTGTCGCCCGGGCCCAGGCCCGCGGCGAGACCCAGACCGAGGGCGGACAGCGCCAGCGCCATGAACGGATGGAGCTTGGCCTTGGTGATCAGCAGGATCAGGACGACGACCGCGGCGGCGCCCAGCAGGAGGTTCTGGAGGTCGCTGCTCATCATCGGCTCGCGTGGGGGACGGGGGCGCCGGTGGCGCGCGAGGCACGACCGGAGGTCCAGGCGTGCAGGAGGTCCGTCTCCGGGTCGGCGAGGTCGTCGAGCGTGATCAGGGCGCCGGCCCTGACGTCGCGTCCGAGCGTCGCGTGCGCGGCCAGGTACAGCGGAGCCGCGTCGGCGGGAGCGTCCTCGTCGCGCAGCAGGACGGCCTGGACGCCGGTGACGTCGTGGTGGTGGCCGCCCATGTCCAGCACGGTGCCGGCGGGCAGATCGCGCTTGGCCCGTCCGGCGAGCATGGCGTGGGCCCGCGGGTCGGTGCCGCCGGAGGGCCTGCCGTGGAGCACCGCGGACAGCAGCGAGACCGGCGTCTCGACTCCCATGAGGTGGTACGGCAGGTAGATCGCCGCGTAGCGCCCGTCCCGGCTGACCACGTGGCCCTTGCCGCGCAGCGTCTCCCAGGTGACCGGGTCACCGGTCCGCACGACGACGAAGACGCCCCCGGCGAACGAGGCCTCGTCCGGCAGCCGCAGCGCGCTGAACACGTCGACGGCGCCGGTGCGGTGCAGCACACCGCCGTCCTCGCGCAGGGAGTAGACGTCGGCCAGCTCGGCGATCCGGGCGACCGGGTAGTGCAGGCGCTCGACGTCCGGCCGGAAGCCGGTGCCGGTCGCGACCACCGCCATCTCGCAGTAGTCGGCGGTGGCGCCGGTCGGCAGGGCGGTCACCGCGGCCGCACGGGCGGCGAGCGTGGCGCGTACGTCGGAGCCGAGGCCGAGCAGCCCGGCCAGTTCGGGGGCCGGGACCGTGGTGTCGAGCTGGGTGACGGAGCCGGTGGCGGGGTCGAACACGAGGTCGTACTCGCTGGACTTGCCGATCGCCACGATGTCCAGGCCCAGTAGTTCCGCCCAGGTCACGAGCGCGATGAGGTTCGCGGGCTGGTCGCCGTCGGCCGTGGTGTAGACGACGCCGTTGTCGCGGGCCAGGTCCGCGAGGTGCAGGCCGGCGACGGAGTCGACCTCCTTGCTGACCATGGCGACGTGACGTCCGCCGGTCAGGGCCTCGCGAGCCATCGCGTAGCCGTCGGCAGGGCTTCCGGTCGCCTCCACCAGGATGTCCCAGGGGGCCGCGGGCAGCAGCGCGCCGTCCGCCACCAGGGCGACCGACCCCTGCTCCGCGGCGCGCGCGACCTCGTCGGCGTCCGCGCAGACGGCCAGGCGGTCCGCCGGGTACCCGAGCTCGACGAGCATGTCGCGCAGCCGCTCCACGTCACGGTCGCACAGGACGGCAGGGGCCAGACGTCCGATGCGCGGGGTCTGCGCCAGCAGGGTCCGGGCGAAGCCGCCGCCGGCTCCGGACAGTGCGTAGCGCACGGTCCGGTCGCCGGTTCCGGCGAACAGGTGATGCAGATTCATTGGTTCTCCTAGACGGGCGCACGGCTCGGTTCAACGGCTCCGACTGACGCGGTCTCGGCAACGGCACGAGCACCACACGGGAGCGTGTTAACAAGATGTACCAGCAGATATCGTCTGCGTAAAGTCTGTTAACATTTTTTCACACACGAACACGCAGGAACTCAGTAGCCGGGGAACTTCACCCGGCACCGCACACCGACGCAAGGAGGTCCGATGCCGACCCTCGGGGCCATCGCCGACGACTTCACCGGAGCAACCGATCTCGCCACCATGCTCGTCGCCCGGGGCCACCGGACCGTGGTGACGGTGGGCCCGGAGTCCCTCACCGACGGCCCGGGGGGAGCGGCCGTGCGTGACGCCGACGCGGTCGTGGTGGCCCTCAAGTCGCGCACCGCACCGGTGGACGAGGCCGTCGGTACGTCACTGGCTGCCCTGCGCGCCCTGCGCCTGGCCGGCTGCGAGCGGTTCTACTTCAAGTACTGCTCCACCTTCGACTCCACTCCCGTCGGCAACATCGGGCCGGTCGCCGACGCCCTCCTCGCGGAGCTGGACGAACGCCGCACGGTGGTCGTCCCCTCGTTCCCCGCCACCGGCCGCACCGTCTACAAGGGCCGTCTCTTCGTCCACGACGAACTCCTCGACGAGAGTCCCATGCGGCACCACCCGCTCACGCCGATGCGCGACTCCCACGTCGGCCGGCTGCTCACCCCGCAGACCCGCCACCAGGTCCGCCTCGTCGGCCTCGACACCGTGCGGCAGGGCGCCGACGCACTGCGCGCCGCTCTCGACGCCCCGGAGCTCGCCGACTCGCTGGTCGTCGTGGACGCCGTGAGCGACGAGGACCTGGTGACCGTCTGCGCGGCCACCACCCACCTCGCCCTCGTCACCGGCGCGGCGGGCCTCGCCCTGGGGCTCACCGGCCCGCACCCCGAAGCCGCCCGTGCCACGCCCGCGTCCCGCCCGGGCGACCCCGGCGTCGTCCTCTCCGGCAGCGCCTCGTCGGCGACCAGGGCCCAGGTCGCCCACGCGCGCACCCGCCTGCCGAACCGCAAGCTCGACATCGCCGCCCTGCGCGCCGACTTCACGGGCGAGGTCGCCGCGCTCGTCGACTTCGTACGCAGGTCCTGGGAGGAGGAGCCGGGCACGCCACCCCTCATCCATTCCGTCGACGACCTCGGTGACCTCGAACAGGCGGCGCCCGACGACGGCCCCGCCGCCTCGGAACTCGTCGAGCGCGCCCTCGCCGCCTGCGCCACCGCCCTGGTCGCCGCGGGCGCACGGCGCGTCCTCGTCGCCGGCGGCGAGACCTCCGGCGCCGTCGTCACGGCCCTCGGGGTCCGCACCCTGTCCATCGGCGCGCCCATCGCCCCCGGCGTCACGTGGGCCCGCGCCGATGGCCGGGCCCACGGCCAGGAGCACACCGTGGACCTCGCCCTGAAGTCGGGCAACTTCGGCGACACCGCCATCTTCACGGAAGCCTGGAGCGCGCTGGCATGAGCGACCCCCGCACCGAACTCGCCGCGGCGGGCGCCAGGCTGGCGGCCCTGGGGCTCAGCCCGGGTTCCTCCGGAAACCTGAGTGTCCGGATCGACGACCGCATGCTCATCACTCCCACCGGCGCCGACCTCGCCGAGGTGGACCCCGACGGGCTCAGCGTGCTCGGTCTCGACGGCACCCACCTCGACGGGCCGCGTCCGTCGAAGGAGTTCCCCCTGCACAGCGCCTTCTACCGGCGGGACGCCGCCACCCGCGCCGTCGTGCACCTGCACGCCCGGAACGCCACCGCGGTGTCCTGTCTCCCCCCGTGGTCGGCCAGGAGCGCGCTGCCGCCGCTGACCCCGTACTTCGTGATGCGGGTCGGGCAGACCCCCCTCGTCCCTTACGCCCCGCCCGGCGACGCGGACCAGGCGGAGGTCCTGGCCCGGCTGCCCTTCCCGCTCCGCGCGGCACTCCTCCAGAACCACGGGCCCGTCCTCGCCGGCGCCACGATGGCCCGCGCCGTCGACGCGGCGGTGGAGCTGGAGGAGGTGTCCGCCCTGCTCCTGGCGCTGGGGGAGCGGTCGCCGCGGCTCCTGACACCGGAGGAGGCGGGCACGCTCGCGCGGAAGTACGACTCGCCGTGGGGTGAGAGCTGAGGAGTGCCACGACGGCGGCCGGGTGAGGGGCGCCGCGACGACGGCGGCCGGGTGAGGAGCGTCTCACCCGGCCGCCGCCGCTTGCTATGCAACCAGTTGCATAGAACGATCGGGGCATGGCGCTCGAACACGCGATCCTCGTCTCCCTGCTGGAGCAGCCGGGCTCCGGCTATGAGCTGGCCCGGCGGTTCGAGCGGTCCATCGGATACTTCTGGACCGCCACCCACCAGCAGATCTATCGCGTCCTCAAGCGCATGGAGGGCGACGGCCTGCTGGACGTCCGCGACGTCCCGCAGGAGCGCCGGCCCGACAAGAAGGAGTACTCCGTCGCCGGCCCCGGCCGGGCAGCCCTCTCCGGCTGGCTGCACGAACCGATCGAACCGGAGAGCCTCCGCCACGACCTCGCCGTGAAGATCCGGGGTGCGGCCTTCGACGACCCGGCCGCACTGCTCGACGAGGTCGAGCGTCACCACCGGGTGCACGCCGACCGGCTCGCGCACTACCTCGCCGGGGAACTGCGCGACTTCACCGGCCCGGACGCCCCGGCACCGCTCAACGCCGGCCAGGAGCTCCAGCACGTCGTGCTGCGTGGCGGCATCGCTTACGAACGCATGACCGTCGCCTGGCTCGACGACGTACTCGCCACCCTCCGCGGGCTCGGCGCGGCCGTGCCGCGCGGCTGACCCGACCCCGCACCCTCCCGCCCGTACACCCCTGGAAGGCGTACCGCCATGGCCGACCCGCTGCTCTTCAACCCGCGTGCCTACGACCCGGCGCACTTCGACCCCGGGACCCGCAGGCTGCTGCGTGCCACCATCGACTGGTTCGAGAGCCGCGGCAAGCGCCGGATCATCGAGGACTACCGGTCCCGCGCCTGGCTGGGCGATTTCCTCGAGTTCTCCGCGAAGGAAGGCCTCTTCGCCACCTTCCTCACCCCCGCCTCCGCCACGGACCGTGAGGACGGGCGCTGGGACACCGCCCGCATCGCCGCGCTCAACGAGATCTTCGGGTTCTACGGACTCGACTACTGGTACGCCTGGCAGGTGACCATCCTCGGTCTCGGCCCGGTCTGGCAGAGCGACAACGCCGCCGCCCGCGACCACGCCGCCGAACTCCTCTCCCAGGGCGAGGTGTTCGCCTTCGGCCTGTCGGAGAAGGCGCACGGAGCCGACATCTACTCCACCGACATGCTCCTGGCACCGGACGGCGGCGGCGGCTTCCTGGCAACCGGCTCCAAGTACTACATAGGCAACGGCAACGCCGCGGGGCTCGTCTCCGTCTTCGGGCGCCGGACGGACGTCGAAGGCCCGGACGGCTACGTCTTCTTCGCGGCGGACAGCCGCCACCCGGCCTACCACCTGGTGAAGAACGTCGTCGACTCGTCCAAGTACGTCAGCGAGTTCCGCCTCGACGGCTACCCGGTCGGCCCCGACGACGTCCTGCACACGGGCCGCGCCGCCTTCGACGCCGCCCTCAACACCGTCAACGTGGGCAAGTTCAACCTCTGCACCGCCTCGATCGGCATCTGCGAGCACGCGATGTACGAGGCCGTCACCCACGCGCACAACCGCATCCTCTACGGCCGCCCCGTGACCGCCTTCCCGCACGTGCGCCGGGAGCTCGCCGACGCCTACGTCCGGCTCGTCGGCATGAAGCTGTTCAGCGACCGCGCCGTCGACTACTTCCGCTCGGCGGGGCCCGAGGACCGCCGGTACCTGCTGTTCAACCCGATGACGAAGATGAAGGTGACCACGGAGGGCGAGAAGGTCATCGACCTGATGTGGGACGTCATCGCGGCCAGGGGCTTCGAGAAGGACACCTACTTCGCCCAGGCCGCCGTGGAGATCCGCAGCCTGCCGAAGCTGGAGGGCACGGTCCACGTCAACCTCGCCCTGATCCTGAAGTTCATGCGCAACCACCTGCTGGACCCCGCCGGCTACGAGCCCGTGGGCACACGGCTGGACGCCGCCGACGACGCGTTCCTCTTCCGTCAGGGACCGGCTCGCGGCCTCGGTTCCGTGCGCTTCCACGACTGGCGCCCGGCCTACGACGCGTACGCCGCGGTCCCCAACGTCGCCCGCTTCCGGGAACAGGCCGACGCGCTGTGCGACTTCGTGGCCCGCATCGCCCCCGACGAGCGGCAGAGCCGGGACCTCGACTTCCTGCTGTCCGTCGGACAGCTCTTCGCCCTGGTCGTCCACGGACAGCTGATCCTGGAACAGGCCCGGCTGACCGGCCTGGACGAGGACGTGCTCGACGAGCTCTTCTCCGTGCTCGTCCGCGACTTCTCCGCGAACGCCGTCGAACTGCACGGCAAGGACTCCGCCAGCGGGGAGCAGCAGGACTGGGCCATCGCCGCGGTGCGCCGGCCCGTCGTGGACGAGGCCCGCTCGGCGCGCGTCTGGGACCGTGTCGAGGCACTTTCGGGGGCGTACGAGATGGCTTTGTGACTCCGACCGGGTATCAGGCCGGGCCGGCCCGCATCGCCTGCGCTCGCGGGGGCATATGGAAGGTCCGGCGGCCGGAAGTGGCCGGCTGCCAGGAGGAGGAGGTGACCATGGAAACGGTCTGGGCGGGTCCGGCACAGACGGACGGCGCACTGGGTGACGGCGTCATCGGATACGACGTGGAAGCACCGGACGGAAGCGTGGGCACCGTGATCAGGCTCTCGCCGGTACCGGGATTCGACCACCTGGTGATCGACGCGGGTGTCTGGAAGTTCGGGAGAAGCGTCGTCGTGCCCGCGGGCATGGTGACCGGCGTCGACGACGCCGAACGGGTGATCAAGGTCGGGTGCACCAAGGACCAGATCAAGGACGCCCCGCGCTTCGAGCGTGATCAGGACACCGGGGACCTCTTCTATCTGCGGCAGCTCGGCGCGTACTACGAATCGCTGACTGCCGGCCAGGGATGACACCGGGCCGGGTGGCACCGACGGATGTCGGTGCCACCCGGCCGCCGCCGGCCCCGCGTCAGGAGGGCTGCGCCCGGCGGTAGCGTGAGCCGAGCGCCACCTTGAGCGGGAGGAGCGCAAGCCAGGACCACATGGCGGCCACCGGTGAGAGCGCGTAGGCGAGCGGGACGGTGGCGCCGAAGACCAGGGCCGTGTTCCCCAGATCGGTCGCCACGAAGCGGGCGGTTCTCTCCGTGGCGGGATCGGACGGCCACCTCCCCCGCAGCCCTGTCCGCAGCACCGCCAGTTCGAGCACGTTGGTGAGGCATACGGCGCCCGCGTAGACGGCGACCGCCAGGGGCTCGGAGGCGTACTCCGACAGCAACGAGGTCGGAAAGGGGATGAGCGCGATGGCGCCGAGCCAGACGAGCGCGAGTTTCAGCGTCCGTCCCTCGAAACGCGGGACCAGCTCCACGATCCGGCGGTGGTCCCGCCAGAAGGCGGCAAGGATCATGAAGCTGAGAGCGTACGCGCCGAGATCCGGCAGTACACCGCGGACGGCGTCCCGGAAGCCCTGCGCGGTCAGTTCCGGCGGCACGCGGACATCGAGGACCAGCAGCGTCATGGCGATCGCGAAGATCCCGTCGGACAGGGCCGTCAGCCGTTCCGCGTTCTTCCCGTCGCCCGCTCGGGTGTCGTCCACCCGCCCAGCGTCCCGGGGCCGGGCCGGTACCCGGCCGATTAGGCCGACGGCGGGCAAGCCGGGCGCCGCGCCCTACGGCCGGCGCCCGTGCCCGGCGGCGGGTCAGACTGCCTGGAGCTTGTCGTCCCGCTGGGCGCCGACCGTCCGGCGGAGTGCGGGGGAGACGGCGGGCCGTACCCCGAGCATGGTGTCGGCGGTGTGGAGGGCCTGCGGAACCGCCTGAGTGCCGGTCATCACGCACAGGGTGTAGGCGGCGTCCTCCACTGCCCGGGCCGTGACGTCCGTGGAGCGCCGCGCGTCCTCGATCCGTGCGTCGGCGTAACGAGCCAGAGCCACTCTCAGGTCCTGCGGGCTGGGTGTCAGCACAGGGTTCTCCTCCAGGGTCGATCCACGTCCGGTACGGGGGATCCGGGGCACAGGGCACGACAGGCCCAGCGGTGCGGTTCACACTCCGTCATGTGACCCGGTATCAGGCGTCTACCCGCTCAGGGGCGGAGTACACAGCGGCCCGTCTGCGTGTACACCGGGCCGTACCGGTCCTGGCGTTCTACCGTTCACCGATGCGATCTGTCCCCTGGTGGGTGCTGTTCTCCTCGGTGTGCGCCCCGGTCCTCCTCGTCGGTGGCTGGGCGGTCTCGGCGCAGCTCCAGGGCCCCGGCTACGACCCCGCGTCGGCGACGATCAGCATCCTCGCCTCCGACGGCGCCGCCGGGTACTGGGTGATGACGCCGGCGCTGCTCGCACTGGGAGCCTGCCACGTGGTCACCGCGTCCGGGCTGCGCCCCGCCGCGCGGTCCGGACGGGCTGCGCTGGCCGGAGGCGGACTCTCGGCGATGCTGCTGGCTCTGTTCCCGGCACCGGCCAGCGGCGGGTCGTTCGCCCACGGTGTGGTCGTGGCCGTGGGATTCTGCCTGCTCGCGGTGTGGCCGGTCCTGGCCGTGCGACGCCGGGCCGCGAGGCGGCGCGTCGTGGCTGCCGCCGGGGACACCTGGCCGCGCCCGACGGCCCGGTCCGGAAGGACGGCACCATGGGGACTGCGGCCCGCGCCCTCCGTCACGGCGGCCGCGCTGATGTGGCTCGGCGGAGCCTGGTTCCTGCTCGCCCTGTACATGCTCGACACGGCGGGAGCCGCGGAGCGGGTCCTCACGTTCGCGCAGTCGTTCTGGCCGCTCGTCGTGGTCGTCTCCTGCTTCCGGCACGAAGGTGACGACGGGCACCCGGGCTGATCTCCGGCACCCGCGTACCCGGCCGGCTGCCGCCTGTTCGGCCTGCAACCGGCCCTCGCGACGACCGCGCGTGGTCGCCGTAGTCATGGCGGGTTCCACCGAGGCCCGGACCGAGGCGTCTTCGGCCCGGGCCTGCTGCGCCCTCGGAAGGCAGGTAACCCTCCCGAGGGTCACTTCACGTCGACGTGGTCCCCTGCGGAGGCGGCCGCCGGGGTGGTGGCAGTGCCGGCGAAGGAGTAGCGGAAGTAGCCGTCCGCCGTGGCCTTCGTCGTCGTCCTCAGGTTGCCCTTGCCGTCCGTCGTGACGGTCCTGAGGGTCTTGTAGGTGCTCGTGCCCTTCTTCCTGAACTGGAGTTTCACCGGCTGCCCGGTGTAGCCCCCGTACTTGTAGGTCACCCAGTTGGCGCGGGTCAGGGCGCCCGTCACGGTGATCGTCCTGTTCTTCTTCACCGGTTCCGGCGAGGCGTCGACCGTCAGCCTGGAGGCGCGCAGGACCTTCGCCCTGGCGGCCGAATCCCTGGTGATGTAGTCACCGTCGTTCGCCAGGGCGAGGGCACGCACGGTCCAGGTCCCGGCGGTGGTGTTGTCCTGGGGGTGGATGCGCGGATCGATCTTCAGCGTGTAGGTGCACGTGGTCGTGGTGAAGCTCTGGCGCACGCACTTGCCCGCGGTGTCGTGGGGCATCACGAGACCGTAGGCGTCGCCGTTCGGGAGGGGCGTGTGCCACATGACCGGGGCGGTCTTCCCGACCTCGATGCCCGAGTCGTCCGTGGCGGTCACCGCGATGGTGAACGTCTTCACGGCCGTGGTCCCCAGGACGATGTCCTTCCCTCCGTTGACGACCACCTTCGTGATCCTGATGTCGCCCGAGAAGTCGTCCGCCCGGGCGGACGCCGGGACAGTGACCGCGGACAGGGCGAGGGCCCCGGCGAAGCCCGCCATGGTGGTGCGGTGATGCATGAAGGCGCTTCCCCCATGTTCCATCGCCTCAGGGATGTCCTGAGGCGGAGCTGACCATGCCCACCCGGTACACGGGTGGCACGGACATGACCAGCAACTCACGGGAAAGGTTGCCCTCCGATCCACGGCTGCCAGGATCCTCGGTGCCGAAAGCCAGTTGAAACGGTGCCCCTTGGTGGGGGAGGGTCTGCGGGCATGGAGTACTTCTGCTACCACCGTGACCGGCCGGGCTCTCTCGCGTTGCGCGAGGAGTTGCTGGAGGCGCACTGGTCCTACATGGACCGGTACGCGAAGGAGCTGATCGCTCGCGGTCCGACCTTCGCCGACGACGGCGAGACGCCCACCGGAAGCGTGCACATCGTCGGTCTGCCCGATCCCGCCGCCGCCCGTGCCTTCGCCTTCGACGAGCCCAACTACCAGGCCGGTGCGTACCGGGACGTGCTGCTGCGCCGGTGGCGCAACGTACTGGGGCGCACCATGTGGGACTTTCCCGGTGGCCGTGGTGGTGGCAACCGGTACCTGGTGATCGGCCTCGGCGAGGGTCCGGCCGCAGACCTCACCCCGCCGCCCGGCCAGGACGAGCTGATCGCGTACGGGCCACTGCTGTCCGACGACGGCGGCACCTGGGTGGGTACGGCGGCGCTGCTCGGTGCCCCGGACCCGGATACGGCACGCGCCGTCCTGACCCCGGACCGGTACGCCGGCATCGAGGTCCACGACTGGGAGTTCGGCGGGCGTCGGTGAGCCACCGGGCGGTGAGTATCCAGTAGTGCCCCGCTCAGTCCTCCGCGTCGCGGACCAGGAGCGCGATCTGGACCCGGTTCGCGACCGCCAGCTTGGCGAACAGGCTCCCGGTGTGGGCCTTGACCGTCGCGACGGTGATGCGCAGCCGCTCGGCGATCTGCGGGTTGCCCAGTCCGTCCGCGATGGCCCGGGCGGTCTCCCGCTCCCGTTCGGTCAGCACGGACAGCTGCTCGCGCGCGGCCTCGCGGGAGCGGCTACGGGCGTGCGAGGAGTCCGGGCCGGTGGCAGCGGCGATCACCCGTGCCGTGGCCGCAGGTGACAGCACCGGGTTGCCGTCCGCGACGGTCCGCACCGCGTCCAGGATGCGGGAAGGCGGGGTGTCCTTGAGGACGAAGCCGAGCGCTCCGGCGCGCAGCGCCCCGAGTACCAGGTCGTTGGAGTCGAAGGTGGTCAGCATCAGGACCCGGGGCGGCGCCGGCCGGGCGAGCATCTCCCGCGTCGTGTCCAGACCGTCCCGGCCGGGCATGCGCACGTCCATCAGCACCACATCGGGCCGCTGTTCGTCCACCACGGCGAGCGCGGCGTTCCCGTCGGCCGCCTCCGCCACGACGGTCAGGTCCGGTTCGCCGTCGATGACGAGCCGCAGGGCCATGCGCACCAGCTGTTCGTCGTCGACGATGACGACACGTACGCGATCGTGTCGGCTTTCCACTCATACGCTCATTTCGTGGCTGTGGGCGGGGCCGTCGGGCCAGGGCAGTCGTGCGGTGAGAACGTACCCGCCCTCGGGCGTGGGGCGGTGGTCGAGCCGGCCGCCGGCGAGGGTGATCCGTTCGCCGAGGCCCAGCAGGCCGAAGCCGGAGGCCGGTGGCAGTGCGGTGCGCCGGGGGGCCGGTCCGTTGCGGACTCCGATGCCGAGGGTGCCGCCGGCGGCGCCGTCGAGGGTGACCCGGACGGCGGCGCCGGGGGCGTGCTTGGCGGCGTTGGTCAGCGCTTCCTGGACGATCCGGTAGCAGGTCCGTCCGACGCCGTCGGGCGGGGTTCCGGTCACGTCGTCGGTGAGCCTGACGTCGAGACCCGAGGTGCGGGCGTCGGCGACCAGGTCGGGGACGCGGTCGAGGGAGGGCTGCGGCGGTTCCGGGCTGCCGGGGTCGGCGCGAAGCACGCCGAGGACCTCCCGCAGCTCTTCCAGTGCCTGGTGGGAGCCCTCGGCGATACCTCGCACCAGGACGCGGTTCTCGTCGGCCGAGAGGTCACCGCGGTGGTCGAGCACCCCGGCCTGCATGGCGACCAGGGAGATGCGGTGCGCGAGGACGTCGTGCATCTCGCGGGCGATCCGGTTGCGCTCCAGTGCCCGTGCCTGCGCCGCCCGCGCGCTCTGCTCCCGCTCCGCGCTCTCCGCCCGCTCCCTCAGGGACCGCACCTCGACCCTCCGCGCCCCGACCGCCATGCCGGCTGCCACCGCGATCCCCGCGGTGAGCGTCGGCACCGCGATCTGGACCCACCAGTACGCCTCGGCCGAACTCTGCACCGGGTACATCCCGATGGCGAGCTGTGACGCGATCACGTAGGCCAGGACGACCGACCCGATCTCCACCGGGCGGCGGCGGGTGGAGACCGAGCACAGCGCCAGCAGCGCGGCGCCGCTGGCGAGCGCCGACACGGTCGAGACGACCGCGACGGTCAGAGCGACCGTGAGGGGCCACCGCCGCCGCCACAGGAGAACCGTCAGGCAGCCCAGGGCCACCAGCGGATCACCGACGAGGATCCAGGAACCCGGGCCGCCGGGCTGGTTCCGCATCAGCGCGAGGGTCGAGAGCCAGACCGGCAGGCTCAAGGCCACGGCCGCCGTCAGCCGCCAGGCCTGCTGCCACACCCCGAGCCGAGGCACAACGTCCATGTTCACCGGACCATTGTCGCCACATCGAGCGAGCGGCGGATCAGACCGAGGACCGATACGCATTGGACCCAGGTCCAACCGGAACCCCTCCCGCGGTCGGGGCCGGTTCGGTCCGCCGGGCCGATGTGGCTCCCGGGTCCGACGAACAGACTCGTCCGTGTGCCGGTGAAGCCCCCACAGGAGGAAACCTCATGCGCAGAAGCCTGTCCCTCGCTCTGACCGCCGCCGCGTTGGCGGTGACCGCGCTGCCGCCGGCCGCGTCGGCCACGACACCGACGCCGACGCCGGGTGCCCTGCGGTGGGGTCCGTGCCCCGATGGGGCCTCCGCGCCCCGCCTGGAGTGCTCGACGCTCGAAGTCCCGCTGGACCACCGTGATCCGGACGGCCGGCAGATCGAGATCGCCGTTTCCCGGCTGGCGAGCGAGAAGCCGTCGCAGCGGCGCGGCGTCCTGCTGACCAACCCCGGCGGCCCGGGAGGCCCGGGCCTGACCTACCCGGCCGTCCTCGCCGCATCGGGGCTGCCGCAGGAGGTGCTCGACTCCTACGACGTCATCGGCTTCGACCCCCGCGGCGTCGGCCGCAGTACGCCGCTGACCTGCGACCTGACCGAGGATCAACAGCGGCGTGGCAACTTCCCGCCGTACGCGTACACCGCTGCCGACGTCGCACGGGAGGCCGGGTACGCCCGGAAGATCGCCGAGCAGTGCACCAGCTCGCGGACGGCCTGGATGCTGCCGCACACCACCACCGCCGACACCGCGCGCGACATGGACCGCATCCGGGCGGCACTCGGCGAGGCGAAGCTGTCGTACCTCGGCGCTTCCTACGGGAGTTACCTCGGCGCGGTCCACGCGACGATGTTCCCGCGGCGCGGCGACCGGATCGTGCTCGACAGCAACCTGGGCCCCGGCGGTTACGACGTCACGGCCATGCGTCTCTTCGCCCGGGGGATGGAGGACCGCTTCCCCGACTTCGCCGAGTTCGCCGCCGGGCATCCCGAGTACGGCCTGGGCACCACGCCGCAGCAGGTCACCGACCTGTTCCACGAGCTCGTGCAGCGCCTGGACACGGAGCCGGTCCAGGACGTCGACGGGACCGGGTTCCGCGGGTACACCTTCGAACAGCTCTACGCCGACGGCTCCATGCCTCGGCTCGCCGAGTTCTGGCAGGCGCTCGACACGGGCGCGCCGCTGCCGCTCCCGGAGGTGACCGGGGCCACGGAGAACCTTCTGGCCTCACGTTTCGCCGTGGTGTGCGGTGACTCGCGCTGGCCGGGGACGATACGGGAGTACCAGCGAAACGTCGCCGTCGACCGGCTGAAGTACCCGATGCTGGGCGGCTCCACGGCGAGCGTCAACCCCTGCGCGT
This sequence comes from Streptomyces sp. Alt3, assembly GCF_030719215.1. Lineage (NCBI taxonomy): Bacteria > Bacillati > Actinomycetota > Actinomycetes > Kitasatosporales > Streptomycetaceae > Streptomyces > Streptomyces glycanivorans. Next base: position 7,678,651 of record NZ_CP120983.1, read on the forward strand.
TCTGGCCGCGGGAGCGGACCGAACCGCCGGTGCGCATCACCGGCCGGGGTCCGTCGAACGTGCTGATGGTGCAGAACGAGCGCGACCCGGGCACGCCGCTGGCCGGCGCCCGCGCACTGCGGCGAGCCTTCGGCGAGCGGGCCACGATGGTGACGGCCGACCAGGGCGGCCACGGCGTCTACCCGTACGGCAGCAACACGTGCGCCGCCGACGCGGCGACCACGTTCCTCACCACCGGGGAACGCCCCCCACAGGATCTCGCCTGCGCGGCGCAACCGGCCAACTGAACGAGACGCCGAGTGCGGGAGGCGCTGGAACATGTTCGAGGAGATGCGCGACCGCCGGGCAGCGCGGCGGATCACCCCGGGGGACGGACGACCGCTCAAGCGGTTCCGCTGGTGGCAGCTGCCCTACCGCTCCCTGTTCTACCTCCGCCTGCCCGATGACGGCGGCGGGCAGGCGGTCTACGCCGTGGACGTCAAGCGTGGTCAGGACCAGACGTCCGCGGAAGCCAAGGCCGACCTGTATCTCGACGGCAGGCACCACGTCCGGTCGCGGCTCCCCGCCGCCTTCCCGGTTCCCGGCGGCACAGTGGAGGTGCGGCTGAGCAACTTCGGACTGCGGCGTTGCCACTACGTCACCGCCGACGGCACCGAACAGTTGCTCGTCCCGGACGGCGCCTCCGCCGAGGGACGCCGCGCCCGGTTCGACCGCGTGCATCCGGCGTTGAGCCGCGGGATCGGCACCGTCTCGCTGACCGTACTCGTCGTCGCCCTGGTCGTGCTGGCCGCGCAGCTCGCCGAACAGATCACCGGGGTACCGGTGGTGGCCGAGCGTGTCGGGACCTTCACTGCGCCGGTCCGTCCACCGGCCTGGTGCAACGTCGCGCTGACCCTGGTCACCCTGGCGGCCGGCACGGAGAGGGCACTGCGGTTGCGGTACAGCCGGCTGCTCGACGGCACGGCCGGCTGAGTCGCAGTCGCGGTCGCAGTCGCGGGGCGGGGGTCCTTCCCGGCCCTGTGGCCGGACCGGTCATGCCATGGACAGGGGGCGGGCCCACGTGGCTGCGGGCCCGCCCCGCGGCCACCCGCCCGCCCCGGACCTCTACGTCCGGGCCGCCGGATCAGGCGAGGGCGGTGGTTCCCACCGGGCGGCCGGGACCTTTCACGTCGGTTCCCAGGCGGCCGCGCACAGGGACTCGGACACGGCGGATGTGTAACGGGCCGCGGAGAGCCAGTGGGATGCGAAGCCGTCGGCGTCGGCGGGGAGAAGACGGCCGAAGTGGTCGCGTTCGCGTCGGGCCGCCGAGGCGCACAGGGCAGTGAGAAGGCCGGCGGCTGTGGGGAGGCCCGCACGGCGGAGGCGGCGGGCTTCGCCCGAGACGTCGCCGAGCATGCCGAGAGCGGCGCGGCCCGCCGGGACCGTCTGTTCGACGCGTCGCTCCAGAAGGTGCAGGGGCGAGTGGGCACCGGAGTCGCCGGGCTCCGGCGGGAAGGGTTGCACGTGGGCGTCCGGGACCGGAAGGTCGGCGCGGCGAAGACGGTCGAAGCCCAGGTCGATCGTGCCCTCACCGGTGGGGTGCGAGCAGGCGAGGAGAGCGAGCCTGGGGTGGAGCGCGGGTACCAGACGGCCGATGATCCGCAGCCGTGTCCCCGGTGCCGTGGCCAGAAGCATCAGGTTGTCCCGGTGAGCCAGCGCGGGGTCGTCGTCGGCGACCGTGAGCCGGACGGCGATCCCGCCGTCGCACAACGCGAGCAGACAGGCGCCGCCCGGCTCCCGCACGGGGCCGCGAAGTTCGACGTCCAGGAAGAGCAGGTCGCTGCCGCCGGTATCCGGGTCCGCGTAGCGGGAAGTGGACCGCAGAGCCCGTGCGGCCTGTTGAGACGGTGGCACCTCCCACAGGGCGGCGAGCGGCGGCTCCGTCCATGCCGCTCCCCCGGCGGTGACAGCCCTGACACCCTTCCCCGCACCCAGTCTGCCGTCCGGTGAGACCGTCGCCCCCGAGACCGCCAGCCCCGCCCGGCCCAGCTCCCGGTGGGTGAGCGCGCTCTCCCCGAGGCGCACGGCCCGGTCGGCCACACCCAGGGCGCGTCCGACACCGCCGGGGGCGACGTCGCCGACCGTGAGGAGCCGGCCGTCGGGTCCGGCGACCCAGGTACGGACGCCGCCGTGCCCCGAGTCGCTGACCACGGGTTCGGAGAACAGGCCGTACAGACGCAGCGAGCCGTCCGGGCTGTACGGCCTGCGTGACCGACCCCGGACGGCGGCCAGCTCCGCACCGGACGCGGTTTCCACCCGGCGCGCGGTCCCAAGGAGTTCGGCCAAGGCCGTGACGAGGCCCGCTGTTCGGTAGGACGGGTCCCCGGCCCGGGCCGCGCGCAGCAGCGTGACGACGGACAGAGCGGCGCCCGCGACGCGTGGCAGGTGCTGGAGCCGGGCGGTGTGCGCGGTGCGCAGGAGCGCTGCCTGGGCGACCGCGCCGGCCCCGTCGACACCGGCCTCCAGCACGGCCGCAGCTGCCGACCACACGGCGTCGGCCGCGGCACGCTGGGCCGGGCTCGCCACGTCGGGCGCGGACACGGTGTCGTCGGTCTGCGACGCGGATCCGGCCACAGGCGGGTCCGGTTGCCCTGCGGGCTCCGGGGCCGGGTCCGCCGTGGGGGCGGCACAGGCGGCGGCCGCGCGGTGGACGCAGGCCGGCGCAAGGAGACAGCCACACGTGATGGCGTCCGCCGTCGTCACCACGCCGCCCGGGGCGTGCAGGCGCAGATCGGTCTCCTCGTCGACCGCGATCGTCACCGTGTCCCCGTCGCGGTGCGCCGGGCGGGAGCCGAGCTTGGTGACCGCGGCGTCCAGCCGCTTGCGCAGCCGGGGCGAGAGGTCTTCCACCAGGGTGGCCGTGACCTCCGGTGCGACAGGAGGCAACTGGGCGGTGGTCATGCGGTCTTCTCCCCTATCCAGCGGGCCAGTTCGAGTGGGCTGAGTGCCGCCACGGGCATACCGGCGGCCACGAGCTGGCCGGCGACGCCCGTCGAGTAGCGGGGCCGGCCCGCGTCGTCGAGGCTCGCGCACCCGAGGACGTGGGCTCCGGTGGCCACCAGCGCCCGCACCTCGGCCAGCAGTCCGCCGAGCGGGGCGCCCTCCTCGAAGTCGCTGATGACGACGACGAGGGTCCGGGTGGGCACTGTGACCATGCTGCGCGCGTGCCGCATCCCGGCAGCGATGTGTGTGCCGCCGCCCACGCTCACCTCTAGCAGGAGCGAGAGGGGATCGTGCACATGGCCGGTGAGGTCGACGACCTCCGTGGAGAAGGCGAGGAAGTGGGTGCTCAGGGTCGGCACACCTGCCAGCACGGAAGCGGTCAGCGCGGACCAGATCGTGGACGCCTCCATCGAACCGGAGACGTCGGTGACCAGGATCAGGCGCCAGTCGGCGGACCGGCGGGCCCGGCTGCGGAACACCGGCCTCTCGGGAATCACCTGGACCGTTCCGTCCGCCGTCCGGCGGGCGGTGGCCAGATTGGCGCGCAGCGTGCGCGCCAGGTCCAGCCGGCCGCCCGGACGGTGTGTGGGCCTGGCCAGCATGGTGCCGGTGAGGGCGGGCCGCAGCCGGGTGGCGAGCTGCCGGGTCAGTTCGTCGACCAGACGGCGCACCAGGGGCCGGAGTGCCGCCAGGCGCGCCTCGGGCAGGCCGCCCGCGTGGCGCAGGACCGTACGGAGCAGTTCCACGGAAGGGGTGGCGGCGGCCGGGTCGATCTCGGCGAGGACGTCCGGTCGGCCGGTCGCGGCAGCGGCTGCCAGGACCTCCTCGCGGACGCCCGGGCCGAACAGCGCGGCCAGTTCCTCGGACCACTCGCGGACACCGGGAAACGACGCCTCCCGGCCTCCACGTCGGCCACCGCCCTGACCGGGCATGCCGCCACGTGACCCCTCGCCGCGTCCTTGCCCGTACAGCTCGTCCAGTGCGGTCGCCAGGCGGGCGGCGGCGGACGGCAGTCGGTCGGGCCGTCGGCCGAGTACGAGCCGCCACCGGTCGGTGGGCGCGAGGGCCCGTGCGGGGCCGGTCCGGTGGCGCCGGCCTGCGCGGGTACGGGGGCGGAGGGCGTGCTGGTGAGGGATACCGGGGTGGCCGGTGGCGGCGGCGCGGCGAGTTGGTCCGGCTGCGGCGGGAACCGGTCGTCGTGCGCGGGGGACGGGACAGGCAGGCCGAGACCGGTGAGGAGTTCGCGGGCCGCGAGGTCGGCGGCCGTCCGGGCCGCCAGGGCGGCCGGGTCGTCGGCGTCGAGGCCGTCCACCCGTTCGCCGAGCCTCTCCTCGACGGTGTCCAGCAGCCGGTCACGTGCTGCCGGGCTGAGGGTGTCGAAGCCGCCGCGCAGGGCGGGCAGCCGTGTCAGGAAAGCGGTGTCGTCCAGCTCGACGACACGGCGCAGCAGGGGATCCAGGGTGCCGGATCCGACGGTCAGGAGCGGGCCCGCCGCTGTCAGGACGCCGATGAGACGGGCGGTGAGCGTGGCCCGGGATGTGCTGTCGACAGCGCCGTCCACCCAGGAGGCGATACGCACTCCGAAGGACTCGGCCTCCTCGTGGCCCGTCAGCACCCGGACGGCCCCGGCAGCCGCGGCGATCAGCGGGGTGCCGTCGGCGGTCAGCCGGACGAGGGCGTCGGTGAGCCGGATGCCCCCCAACCGGTCCGCGCGCTGGGACAGTTCGAGCAGGGCGCGAGCGTCCTCGGGCTCCTCGGATCCGGTGAGGCCGTCGACCTGACGGACCGCCGCCGAGGTCAGCAGTTCCGCCGCGTGCGCGATGCGGTCGGCACGGGCGGAGACCGCGGGGGAGTCAGGGGCGGCGGTGTCCTCCGCGGTGCCGGAAGCCGGCGGGGTCCCGGGAACTGGCGGAGCCCCGGAAGCTGACGGAGCGTCGGTGGTGGACGGACCCGACAGGTGGCCGGCGTCGATGCGGTCCAGGAGGTCGAGCCCGGTGAGGATTTCGGGAAGGGTGGCACTGGAGGGGAGCACGGCCGTCAGTTCCGTGAGCCGTTCGTCCGCCAAGGAAGGGAGCCCGCACCCGGTTGCCTCGGTGAGGCCCATCACGACCTGGGCGGCCGTAGGACCGCCCTCCGCGCGCTCGGCCGCGTGCCGCTGCCGCAGCACCCCCTCGGCCGCCTGGGCCGGGGTGACGCCGCGGGCCCCGGCCGCGGTGAGCATCGCGGCCGTCGCCGGGGTCCACCCCACCTGCCAACGGGTCGTCAGTCCTTCCGAACCCGCGGCTCCCGTCACCGCCTGTTCCCGCGCGTAGGGGATGCCGCACACCGTCAGCCTGCGCAGGAGCAGTTCGCGCCGTCCGTCGAGGACGGAACGGGCCGGATCGAGCCGGAGATCACGTGGCGTCCTCTCATGGGCGTCCTCCGGGCCGGGGAGCGAGAGCGCCGCTGTCTCGGCTTCCACGGCCGGACCCAGGCCGCTGCGCGGAGCGGCGGGTGCGGGCCGTCCGGTGCGGGCTCCGACGAGTACGCGCTCGAGGGCCTGGGCGACGGCTCGGCCGGTGCCGTAGGTCTCGCCGCGCCCGAGCACCGTCTGCACGGCCTCCAGGAACTCGCCACGACCGGGTGCGGGCAGTCCGCGCAGGCGCGACAGGTCCCCTGCTACCCGGACGACCTCCCGGGCGTCCGCCGGGCCGTAGGGATGGCCCTGTTCGCGCAGTGCCGTACAGACACGGACCGCGGTCCGGATCAGCGTCTCGTGCAGCGCGGGCGGGGAACCGGCGGCCTCCAGAACGCTCTGCTGCCACTCGGGGTCCCTGATGCCCGCCGGGTACCCGGACCGTGAGTCGAGGAGCGGGTACGTGTACGGGATCAGGGAGACCGTGCACGCCACCGCCGAGGCGGCGCCCGCCGCGGGCCCGTCCGCATCCGGCTCCCGAGGGACGGCGGACGTGGCCTGCGCCCGTGGGACGGCTGACCCGGCGGCCCCGGGGGCGGACGGCAGCAGCGCCGGGGTGTGGAAGGCCCCCACCACCACGGCGGGTCGCAGCCCGCTCGCCAGGGCCTCGGCGACATGTCCGCGCATACAGTCCTCGCGCGCCAGGTCCCGGCCGTCCACGCCGTCCGTCGTCTCGGCCTCGTACCGCAGCGCCCAACCGGTGAGGAGGGCGGCGCGGCGGAGTGCCTCCGGTGCCGAACCGGGCGCCGGTGCCTCCACCAGCCGGTCCCACAGGTCGTCGCCGTCGCGGCCGGTCAGCCGGGACCGGAGGGCGGCGGACAACCCGTGGCCCTCGCCCCGCTGAGGTGCGGAGCCGGGGCCCGGGGTGTCCTGTCCGCCCCGGGCCCAGGTCCGGTCGGCCAGCGGCAGATCGCAGGCCACGGCCGGGACGCCGTTCCGTGCCGCCCAGCGCAGGGCGACCAGTTCGGGCGAGAAGTCCGCGAACGGGTAGAAGGCGGGACCTCGTTCGCCGGCCGCCCCGGTCCCGTCGGCGGGCACGGCGGCCAGCGCCACCGGAGCCTCGGTCTCCTCGTGGGCGAGCCAGCCCAGCCAGGGCTGGAACTCGGCCGGCAGCTCGACGAGGAGGACGTCGGGGGCCGCCGCGTCCAGGAGCGCCGGCAGGGCGGCCGCGAGCGAAGGCGCGTGGTGGCGCACCCCGATCAGGAACGGCAGCCCGGGGCCGGTCGCCGCGAGGGCGGCGACCGCTTCCTCCGGAGACGTGGGCCCGGCCGCAGGGCCCCGGGGAGCCCCGGCGGGTGGAACCCCGGTGCCGGGTGACGCGCCAGCGCTGGGCGACGGCTCGGCGGCGGCCCACGTGCCGCGGGTGGTCGACTGGCTCATCCGTCAGCTCTCCAGTACCGCGCGAAGCTCCCACAGGGCACGCCAGGTGGCCGACCCCTGCTCCGCGCGCCTGCGCACCGGACCGTCCCAGTACCCCAGCAGCCGTGCCGCGTCGGCGGGGTCGTCCTTGCGTACGACGCCGAGCAGATGACCGGGCAGGAGGGAGAGCACGTCGCGGTCGCCGGGGAAGTAGGCGGTGGCCAGGCCCAGGGCTCCCGCGACGGACACCGCCTCCGCGGTGCTCATCACCGTCGAGGGGCGCTCCACCTCCCAGCCTTCCGCCGAGCGGCCGTCGCGCAGGTCCCGGAAGGCGGTGACGAGCGCTTCGAGAACCGCGTCGTCCACCTGATAGGCGGCACCCGCCCGTTCGACGGCCGCACGCGACTGGCGCCGGACGAGCGCGGTCTCCGCGTCCACGTCCCCGATCGGGCCCACCGTCTCGAAGTTGAAGCGCCGTTTCAGCGCGGCCGACATCTCCGAGACGCCCTTGTCCCGCAGGTTGGCGGTGGCGATGAGGGTGAATCCGGGAGCCGCGTGCACCTGGGCGCCCTCGCTCCCCGCCAGTTCGGGCACCGCGATCCGCCGTTCGGACAGCAGCGACACCAGTGCGTCCTGGACCTCGGGAAGGCAACGGGTGACCTCCTCGACGCGGGCGACGGCGCCCCGGGTCATGGCGGTGAGCACCGGGGAGGGCACCAGGGCCTGCTCGGTGGGGCCCTGGGCGAGCAGCAGCGCGTAGTTCCAGCCGTACTTGAGCTGGTCCTCGGTGGTGCCCGCGGTGCCCTGCACGGTGAGCCCACTGGTCCCGCAGACGGCCGCCGACAGCAGTTCGGAGAGCATGGACTTGGCGGTGCCGGGTTCGCCGACCAGCAGCAGTCCGCGCTCGCCGGCCAGGGTGACCACGCAGCGTTCGACCAGGGCTCGTTCGCCGACGAACTTCTGCTCGATCACCAGGCGCCGCGGCAGCCCGGCGCCGGGCTGCGCGGACTTCGGCAGGCCGAGTGCCTCGCCCGCGCTGCCCATCACGAAGGTGACGACGGCGCGAGGGGTGAGCTGCCAGCCGGGCGGGCGGGGCCCCGAGTCGTGTGCGGCGAGGAAGGCCAGCTCGGTGGCGTACTGCTCCTCCGGCGGGGTGACCTGGCGGTTCTCCCGGCCGGAGACACCGGCAGGGGGAGCCGCCCCGTCAGGGACCCCGCCCGTGCGGGTGGTCTCGGCGGTCGTGGTGTCGCTCGTCATCGGCGGCGGCCCTTCCGGGGTGCGCGGGTTTGCAGTTCTTCGAAGGCGGGGGCGTCGCCGCCCCTGGCCCGTGCCCAAGCCGTAGCGAACAGTTCGGGTACGGGGAGGTCCGGCAGGGTCCGGGAGGACCCCGCCACGAGGTACAGCCGTTCCTTCCAGGTCTCGAGCGGCAGACCGGGCGCACCGCGTTCGAGCCAGCCGCAGGGGAGGAACAGGGTGCGCCCGGCGCGGGAGCGCCTGGCCTCCACCACGAGGTCGGTGGCGGCGAGCTCCGCCCGTGCCTTCTTGATCCGTGCGGGCTTCCACTCGGTCCAGCGGGCGCAGTTGCGGTCCGTCGGGTCGGGCAGGGCGAGCAGCATCAGGTACAGGGAGGCGGCGTCGGCGCTCAGCCCGAGGGCCGCGGCGGCCTCGGCCACCAGATCCGGCACCGCGCGCGTCGGGTCCTGGGCAGGGTGGTGCGGCGTGCCGTCGGGGGCGCCCGCCGACACCAGGGCGTCGACCTCCTCGCCCAGCAGGGCGCGCAGAGCACGGAGTTCACCCACCCGGTACTGCGCGACGGTGCCCTCGACCAGGCCGAACGCCGGGTCCTGGGGACCTTCCAGACGGGCAGGCCGGATCAGGAGCTTCTCGTGGCTGCCGTGGCCGGCTGCGAGGAGCAGCGCCGCACCGGCCCGGACCAGGCCGTCGGGCCCCGCCCCGCCGGACTCGGGAAGCTGGTGGGCGGCCCGGACCACGGAACCGATCGATCCGCCCGCCTCGGTCCAGTCCAGCCCGAGGTCCAGCACCAGGTCCGGATCGGCGAGGGTGCGGCGCAGGGCCGCGAGCCCGACGGGCAGGTGCGCACGCAGGGGGTGTCCGTACGGCAACGTGTAGGCGAGGGTCCGCAGGGCGGTCAGGGCGGAGGAGAGCGAGCCGTGCGCACTCACCCGGCGCAGGCCGGGCCGGCCGGAACCGTCCTCGACCGGGGAACCCTGGCCCAGCCACGTCCGGGAGCACGCGTTGAGGACCAGGTCGACGGCGCCGGGGGTGGTGTCCGACAGGTCGAGGTCCAGTTCCTCGGGGACGCGGACGAGGGAGGCGAGACGTGACTGCCAGACCTCGGCGGCGGCCGGGACGTCCGGGCCCGTGACCCACAGCTCGGCCGGGTCGCCGGGCAGCAGCGCCCGGACCAGGGCGTGGCGGTCGGCACGGGGCAGGGCGTTCAGCCTGGCCTGGGCCGCCTCGAAGGCACGGGTCTTCGCTCCGAGCAGCCCGAGCGCCTCGGTGCCCGGCTCGTCGACGGCGGCCGACACCAGGGCCGCGGACTGGAGGGGACCGATCCCGGTGGCCGTGTGGAAGGCCTCGGCTGCCTCGGGACGCCAGGGTGCCGCGCCCCGCTCCCGTACGAGGGCGGTGAGCCGGGTGAGCCGGGTGCGGTCGATGCCCTGCCGGTGGACGTGCTCGTGGTCCAGTGTGAAGCCGGCCACGGGACCGAAGACGCCGGTGGGGTCGTGGTCCAGGGCCAGCCAGCGTGCCGCGTCGTTCCGGCCGTTACGGCCGCGCTCGGCGAGGACCACGACGGTGCGGGCGCCCTTGCGCAGCACCTGGCCGAGCCGGTGCACGGCCTCGGGGCGCCCCTGCCCGGGCGTTCCGGCGTACGGCTCGACGAGTTCCACCTGCCGGACCGTGCCCGCCGGATCCGCCAGCGGGCCCTCGGCGAGCGTGTCGAGCAGGACCACGAGACCTGCGCGGTGCTCGGGCGAGGTCGTCGCCGAGGCTGCCCGGTAGGCCAGTTCGGGGAGTTTGTCGAGCAGGGAGGTCCAGTCCAGGGACTGGCCGGGGACGGCGCACTCGTCACGCTGCCAGCCGTCCACGGGAGTGAAGGGGACCTTGGACGGCACGGGCGGGCCGAAAGCCGGCTCCCCGCCGAGGACGTGATTGACGGCGAGGACCTGCCGGATCGCGGTCCACCGGCCTGCCGCTCCCCACCAGCCGCCGGACATGCGCTCGGAACCCCAGCCGGTGGCCTGCAGAAGAGTCGTGTCGTCGCCGTGATCGGGCGAGCGGTCGGAGAACATGTCCTGGACTCGCGTGGTGCTCCGGGGCGCGGCGGGCTTAGGCGGTTCCAGGTAACGGGCGGCCGAGGCGGCCTTGTCCACCGCGTCCCGGACGAGCGCGGTGACGCCCGCGAGGAGCCGCGCGTCGGACACCTCGGGCAGCACCCGGGCGACGGCTTCCAGGCTCACCTCACGCGACGTGGGCCCGGTGTAGTCCTGCACGGCACGGGAGGCTTCCAGCTGCCGGACGACCGCGGTGGCGACCTCCTTGAACAGTTCTTCCGCCCGGGAGTCCGCCAGGTTCCGCAGGGCGGCGGAGCCCTGCTCGTCCCTGGGGCGCATGGCATGCCAGTAGGCGACCGGAGGGACGTAGGGGGTGCCCGCGGCGAGGTTGCTCCCCGTCGAGCCGGTGATGACGGACCAGAGGCTTCCGCCGGTGCCCTCGGAATCGACGGGGTGTGCCTGGACCGACCGCCCGGCAAGGGCCATGACGGGGCGTGATCCGCCGGGAAGGGTGAGGGCGCCGAGCGGCACGGGGGATCCGCCGGGCAGCGGGGCCGACAGGGTGACCGTGTGACCGTCGGGGGTGCCCGCGACGATCCGGTGCCCGTCCGCGGGGGCGGGCATACCCGGTTCGGCCACCGTGCGGCGGACCCAGCGGCCGAGGACCGTGCCGTCCGTGCCGAACGGTGTGTTCTCCAGGCCGGGCTGGAGCGGCAGCACCTGGCAGTGTTCGGTGAGCAGCCGGGTGCCGTCCCGCACCCCGGACTGGAGGAAGGCCGGCAGCGAGGCGCGGCCGTGCGTGCCGCTGACGGGGTCGTACTCCAGCCAGACCCGCCGGGTGCCCTGGTGGCCGTCCCGCCAGTGACCGGTGCCGTCGGAGAGGACGGCGCGCTGCGGCGGGATGGAGGTGTCACCCGCGTGCAGGGCCTTGCCACCGGTGGCTCGGCCGCCGCCGGGCAGTGGCACGCAGACGTCGTCCGAGGGGCCGGAGGAACCCCAGCGGGGGATCTGCTCGCCGGCGACGGTGATCACCTCGGCGGGTCGGTGCGACCAGTAGCCGCGCTGCTTGCCGTCCTCCCACCAGATGACGAGCAACTCGCCGTCGGTGTAACGGAAGGCGGGATGCCGCCAGCGGTCGGCGGTGGAGGGCAGCCGCAGGGTGTGCCGCAGCAGAACGCCTTCGGGACCGACGACGACGGCGCGTTCCCAGGTGTTCAGGATCAGTGCGGGCCAGGCCCCGGTGACACCGACGCCCTCCGCCCGGTGGCTCCGCTGACGCGTGGTGGGCGCCTCCGTGGCCAGCTCGGCGTACGTCTCGTCCAGCGCGGGCCAGCCCAGTTCGTCGAGGACGCCCGTGCGCAGGGTCGAGGCGAGCAGCGGGACGACGTCGTGGGCGTCGAGGAGCCGCACCGCCTCCGGGGCGACCTCCGCGGCCACGGAACGGAACGCCGAGAGCTTGTTGAGGGCGACCCTCAGCCCGGGAAGCCCCCGCGCGGCCGTGTACTCCTCGGCGCATGCGGTGAGCCACTCCCGCACGATTCCGGACAGCACCGGATGCGCCGCCAGTTTCGCCATGACGGTGTCGCCCGGATGCTGGCCCCGTCCGCCACCGAGGCCTCCGACGGTCCGGCTCAGCAGGGCGCGGAACACCGGCCGTTCGGCGACCGCGACGAGATCCCGCGCTCCGGGCGCGGTGTCGGTCAGCCAGGAGCCGAGCGGGACGCCGGGAGCGTGCGCGGTGCCCGTGGCCTGGTCGTCCGGCTCGGCGACGGGGACGCCGTAGGCCAGGCAGAGGTCGAGGAGGTCCAGATCGGCGGTGCGCTGCCAGCGGCCCTGGAACAGCTCGACGGGACGGCCGTCGGCGCGCAGCCGGTTCGCCATCCGGGCGGCCAGGGCAAGGGTCTGCAGGCTGCGGCCGGAGGTGGCCCGGTTGCGTCGGCGGTGCGCCTCCCAACGACCGAGCCAGTCCGCCGGGGAGACCGACAGGTCGCTGAGGGCTGCGGAACCGGAGGCTTCCGGGAGCGCGGTCAGCAGTTCTTCGGCACCGGAATCGGCCAGCAGTACGAGCCAGTCGTGTTCGGCGTCGGTGACCCGGCCGCTCTCGCCGAAGGTCTCCGGGAAGAAGCCGAGGAGCCGGGCGCGTACACCAGCCTCCCGCCGGGCCAGGGCGACGAGCGCGGAGCGGTAGGCCGTCCAGAACGAGGCGGGGGCGCGAACGATTCCCGGGGAAACGATCAGATCGGCCACCAGCTCGCGTTCGGCGGTCTCGCGCTTCAGCCCGGCTGCCTTGACCAGCGCGCGGACGTCCTGCGGCAGCGCCGCGTACGGTGGCATACCGGCGGCGCAGCGCTCGACCAGCAGACGACGGAACTGTGCCCAGGCGTCCGCCGGCGCGAGCCTGGCCACCAGGTCGCGCACATACTGCCGCAGCGCCTTGACGGTCAGCGCGCCGGCGAAGGCGAACTCCAGGAAGACGGCCCGCTGCCGGTCCTCGTCCACGACCAGCCCGTGCACCCGTTCGGCCTCGCGGGCCTTGCCGAAGAAGGAGGCGGCGTAGCTGGTGTTCTCCGCCTGGAGGAAGAGGCGTGCCACCTGCTCGTAGTACGTGGGGAGGAAGTGGGGGACGGCCCGGCCGAGCCGGGTGCCGAGCGCGTCGAAGCCCTCCTTGGCCGCTCCGGCGCGGCTCCGGGCCTGCCGCCCCAGCCGCTCGATGTCCTTGACCAGGGCCAGGGCGTGGTGCCCGTTGGCCGGGTCGTTGACCAGGGCCCAGGCCGGGAAGCCCAGCGTTTCGCGGCGCACCTGGCCCACGACGGGCGTCTCGTCGGTCCGCGCCAGCCCGAGGAACTCCAGGGCCAGGTCCTCGGCTTCGCCGAGCGTGCCGGGCACGAGCCGGACCACGGGGCGGTCGCCGAGGGCGGTGTGCGTGTAGGTGCGGGCGGTCAGCGCGTCGGCGTCCTCCCGGACGGTGGTACCGGCGGGAAGGACCGCGCCCGCGTCCAGCAGGGCTGCCACGCGTGCCTCGGCGGCGGCGGGGGTGGAGGTGCTTTCGCCACGGGCCTGGGAGGGGAGGGGCACCGTGCCCGCTTCAGTCGTGTTCACGTCGGTGTCCGTCTTTGTCGTTGTTGCCGTTTTCGTGGCTGTTCGGACCGCGGTTGTCTTCGTCGTGGTGTTCATGCTGCTTGCTCCTCGTCCTCCACGTCGCGACCGGCGTAGAGCGCCGCTGCCATGCGCATGCCTTCGGACCAGGTGACAGGTCCTACCTCGGCGGCCGTCAAAGCGCGCCCCGCGGGGTCGGTCCAGCCCAGGGGGCCGGTCTCCGTGCCGTACTCGTCGTATCCGTCGTGCTCGCCTATCCAGATGCGGGCTTCGGCGGTGGCACCGTCCTCGACCACCGGGCAGACCGCGTACCCGCCGCGCGACCGGTAGCCGAGCTGGGTGACGCGGCCGTGCAGGAAACGCAGTTCCTTGAACACTCCGCCGGCATAGGTGTCGACGGAGGTGGCGTCCGGGGCGAGGCCCTGCGGCCGGCGCCACACCTCGCGGAACAGCTGCTCCACGTTCTGGCGCACCCCCAGTTCGACCGCGAACTCCCTCAGCTCGTCGAGGTCGTCGAGGAGGACGGGGTGAGGCACTCTGACGACGTCCGGGGTGATGCGGACCGTGTCGCCGTCCAGGTCGACGAGGCCGAGACCGCGCGAGGGGTCGACATCGCGCAGGAACCCGGCGACTCCGCCGTCCGCGCCGGTGACCACCACGTCCCGCAGGGCCGCCTGCCACGCCGGATCGGGCCAGACCCGGGCGAGAACAGCGGTGGGCACGGGCAGCGAACGCACCATCCACTGCTCGACATCGGTCATGCACCGGCGTTCGTGTCGTTCCAGCCATTCGGTCAACTGCCGGAGGCCGACGACCGCCGGATCATCCTTCAGTTTGGCCGGGACGGACTTCAGCCGCCGGCCCTTCCCGTTGCGGCACACCACTTTGCCCGCCTCCAGGGCGACTTCGTAGTCGCCCGCCGGTACCCACCCCATGCGCTGTTCTCCCCGTAGTCCCGGACGCCGCCCGTCCGGCGGCACGTTGATGAGACCCGTCGACGGCGACACACCGTGACGAGTGAGAGAGACTCTAGGGGTACCCAGTGACAATGCGTTCGGGGTCCGTCCGCACGATCGTCCGGCGACGGATCAGCAGCGACCGGGACCGGCCCGCGGCACCGGTCGCCGAGGCGCGCAGTCGTGATGAGCAGGCAGGCGTGGGCCAGGGTGAACCTGGCCATGATCAGCCGCACGGTAGCGGAGCCGGCACCCGGGTCGGCCCGGATCCCCTGGGCGGCGATCTGCGCGGCGGTGACGTCGAGCAACCGCACGAATGTCACGCTCAGCACGACGGGCAGCACCAGCCGTCCCCTGCTTCAGGCCGCGAGCCGTCCCCCGCCCCCGGCCGCGAGCTGCCCCCGCCGGGGGACGGGGAACCGGTCACCGGACCGTGCGGTCCGGCGCGTGGCGTCGCCTCATGAGGCGAGGGCCGCGGCGAGCTCGCCCGGCCGGGCGGCGAACGGGCTGTGGCTGCCGGGCAGGGTACGTACGGTGAACGGGTCACGGGGGAAGGCGCGGTCGGCCTCCGCGATCATCAGGTCCTGTGCGGCCGGTGCCAGCGCCCGGTCCTCGGCGCAGCGCAGGAAGGTTCGCGGAATCCGGCCCCACCGTCCCGCGGTCAGGGTGACCGGAGTCGTCGGGATCGACAGGGGCAGATCGGGGCTCAGCGCGGACCGCCACCGGTCGAAGCGGTCCAGGGGTGTGTCGTGGTAGTGCGTTTCCCGCAGTTCCTCGAGGTAGGCGGGATCCGCCGAGAGCGGATTGATCCGTACGGCGCCCAGGGCCTCGGGGTCGCCGAGGTTCAGGTTCCGGCCCAGAGCGGTGGCGTTCTCGGGCGAGCCCAGGTAGTCGAGGAACCTCGGCCGCCCGCCCGGGACGAACGCGGACAGGTAGACGATCCGGTCCACCAGTTCGGGCGCCCGCTCCGCGGCCAGGGACGCGGGACCGCCGCCCGCGCTGTGCGCGACGAGCACGACAGTTCGATGGTGGCGCACCCGGCGCAGGACGCTCAGTACCGCCTCGGCGCAGTCGTCCATCGTCACGGCGGCGAGCCGTGACTTCTCGGTCAGCAGTCCGGGCTGGCCGGGCAGCAGGTAGCCGGTGGGCAGGGGCGCGTCGAAACCGTGCCCCGGCAGGTCGACAGCCACACTCGCGACACCCGGTCCGGCCAGCGCGCGCTGCGTGGCAGCCCACTGTCCGGAGCCGTGCCAGGCGCCGTGCACGAAAACGAGGACGGTGTCGGTCGGAAAATCATTCTTCATGGCTCCATTCCAGACATGAACCGCAGCGCCATCCATTCATAGATCTGGCAAGTGGCATGGCGATATCTTTGAGGTATTACCGGAAGCCCGTGAGGCGATGGGCTGGAAGGCGGGTCATGGAAGCGCGACACCTGCGGTACGCGGTTGCTCTCGCCGAGCACGGACACTTCGGCCGGGCGGCCGGCGAGCTGGGTATCGCGCAGCCCCCGCTGTCCAAACAGATCGCCGACCTGGAGCGTGAGGTCGGGGCCCGGCTGTTCGACCGCACACGGCAGGGGGTGTTCCCGACCGCCGCCGGCGAGGCGTTTCTCGCGCGGGCACGCCGGGCCCTCGACGAGATCGCGGCGGCCGCGGTCGACGCGGGGAGGGCCGCGCGCGGAGAGACGGGGCGGCTCCGCCTCGGCTTCGTCGCCTCGGCGCTGCTCGACCCGCTGCCCGGCGTCCTGAGCCGGTTCGGCCGTGACCGGCCCGACGTGAGGCTGGAACTGCACGAGATGGCGACCGGTCGCAGCAGCACGGCCCTCGTCGCGGGGGAGCTGGACGTGGCCATCACCCTCGGCCCGCCACGGGGTGCCGGGGCCGAGCATCTCGTGTCCGTCCCGATCGGGCGCGACCACGTGATCGCCGTGATGAGCACGGTGCACCCGTACGCGGGCCGACCGTCGGTGAGCGTCGGTCAGTTGCGGCGACAGCTGCTGATCGTATCGGCCGGCGAGGACGAGCCCGCCGTCGTCGCCGGACTGCGCACGTTGCTGGGCGCGGACTCATCCGCTCTCGGCGGCGCGGCCGTCGCGAGGGACGTACACACGATCATCGGTCTCGCCGCCTCCGGCGTGGGCGTCGGCCTGGGGCCGTCCCGCATGAGAGGGGTCCCACGTCCGGGGACGTGGTTCTGCGAAGTGACCCCCCGCACGCCCCTGCCCGATCTCGTCCTCTCCTTCGGGGCCCGCGACAACTCCCCGGTGCTGCGCGCCTTCCTCGACACCATCCGTGAGAACTGCCCCGACGTCGGTGCCGCACTCGATCACCGGCTCCGGCCCCACACCTGATCGGGGACGGCCCTCGGGCTCGCTGCCGGTGGGCCCGGTCTGTCGACGCCCGCACGGCGTCTTCCACGTCCGAGGGTGCGAGTCGCGTCGGCCGTGGAGGACTTGTGGGTACCCGAGCGGTGGGCGAGGCCACCGCGACCCGGCTGTCCGAGGCCCGTCCGGTGAAGTCCGCCCGCATACGGGCGATCACTTCCCCCAGCCCCAGGAATCGAAGTACGCCGCCGTGCCGGTCAGCCGGGCCGTCATGACTGCGTCCAGACGAGCGAAGTCCTGTGGCGGCAGCAATGGCTCCCACTCCTCCAACGGGAGAACCCGCACCGCGTCATGCTCGTCCGGGTCCAGAACGATGGACCGGATCTGCTCGTCGGTGAGCCTGCCGCCGTCGAAGACGCATCCCGTCGTGCTGAACGGCCATTCGCCCCCTGGAAGCCCGAAGACCGACGCGAGCAGGCGGGGCGGGCCCTCCACCACGAGGCCGGTCTCCTCGTGGCATTCGCGCTGCGCCGTCTGCCACGGCCGTTCGCCGTGATCCGTCGTGCCGCCCGGGAACTGCCAGGGATGCACCTGGGAGTAGGTGGCCCGCAACTGCAACGGCCTGTCGTGCCGGTCGGTGAAGAAGATGAATGCGGACCCCGTCGACTTGGGCACGGTCGACGCGTACTCCTCGACCGGGAGCAGCACGGGCCCGGCCGGCTCCTCGATACGTCGACCAGCCCTGTGCAGCCGCGTCATCCGCATCGATGCCGGGTCGGCGGCGAACCCGAGCTCCCGGTACAGCGGCATTGCGTCCGCGGCTGCACGCAGTTCGAACAACGTCGCTCCGTCCGCCTGAAGGTGGTCCAGAAGGGCGGACAGCAGTTCCCTGGCCAGCCCGCGGTGCCGGTACCTCGGATGTGTGGCGACAGCGTGCACCCGGGCTGCCAGACCCTTCGGGTAGGCCGGTGCGGGCAGCAGAGGGTGGATCAGACCGAGTGCGCACGAGACGAGCGAGCCGTCCGGAGTCTCTGCGACATAGGCACGGGCATCTCCTCCCGGGGCCAGCCGACGGGCGAGTTGACTGCTGCACAAGGCGGTCCACTCCGCGTCGAGGGGCTCGGAAGAAGTGAGTTCGGCCCTCAGGGCGATGATGCCTTCGGCATCTGCGGGACAGGCCACGCGGGCCCTCGGCCGCGCGGCTGCTGTCGGCGTTCCCGCTCGGGGAGCGGGCAGTACGTCTCGGTTCACGGATCCTCTTCTGTCGTGAGTTGTACGGCCGCGTGAGGTGACGCCCGGCGCACAGCCGGCTCTCCGGACGGACTCGGTCCCTTCCGTGCCCTGGCCGACGGGCCTGTGTGACGGACGTAGGACTCGTCGTGTCGCGGCGGTCCTCCGCACAGTTCGCGCTCCGCGTGCGAGACGGTGTCCTTCGCTGCCGTGCTCTTCGCCCCCACGGGGCAGCGCGGTGGGGGGCGGTGCGTGTCACCGTGCTCCTTCGTGGCTGTCGTGGCGGCCTCATCCGGTTCAACGAGTACTCCGACGTCTCGAAGGCGTGCCTTTCAGCCGAGCTTCGAACCCGGTTGCGGCGGCCACCCATGGTGCGGGCCGTCGCTCCGCGACCGGGACTGTTGCTTTGCGGATGGGATCTGCGCTCCGCGAATCCCGACCAGGTGACGCCGAGTTGCGTTCCGGGCGGGAGGTCGCGCCATCCTTGCCGTACACCGCTGTGCCGCGGGAACGTCGCGACGCAGCGAACGGCGAGGAGGCTGTCCTGTCCGTGGAGGGCGCCGTCCGGTGCCGAGCTCCGGACGGTGCTACCGGGAGGCGCGGTATTTGCTTCAGCCGTGGCTGTGAGCGAGACCGGAAGGCGCTGAAGCTCCACGGAAGCGCGGACATGCCTGTCCAGCGCCTCTTTCCGGCCCTTCGTTATGACAGGGGCATGGTAAGTGCGGGGATCTGGGCATAGTGCTGAGGTCCGGGGAGTATCCGCGACCGGCCGGCAGGCCGATGCGATTTCTTCCGACTCTCGGCTCCGAGCGGAACCGAGTTCCCCATCAGCGAAGGGACACCGATGCCGCACTCCTTATGGCTGAAGGCAGCCGGCACCGCCGCCGCGATCGCCCTGGCCACAGCAACGGCGGCGCACGCCGCGCCCGTACCGGAGCCCACCACGGCGGTGAGCGCCGCAGCGGTCGTGACGCTCCGCTACGACGACAGTCGAGCGGTCGGATGGGAGGCGGCGATCGCCGCCGGGGTCGCCTCGTGGAACCAGAACGTCGGCAACGTCAAGCTGGTCGAAGCCGCACCTGGCACCCGGGCCGAGATCCAGATCGTCGCCACCAGCGGCTGGCCCCAGGCGACATTGGGCCCGGTGCGCCCGGGCGGCCAGGTACGGGTGGAGCTCGGCAGCCAGGCGGTGTCCGAGGGGCATGACAAGACCCGCATCGCCGCCCACGAGATCGGGCACAGCCTGGGTCTGCCCGACACCAAGCCCGGTCCGTGCAGTCAGCTGATGTCAGGGTCGAGCGCGGGCATCACATGCAAGAACGCGGTTCCGAACGCGACTGAACGAAGCCGCGTCAATTCCAGTTACGCCAACGGCCTCGCCTCGCGCGCACCCGCCGCCGGGCGGACTCTGGTGGACGCTCCTCGAGAGCTGGTGCGTGACAGGGGCTGAGCTCGAATCTCCGGTGCGGGGGATCGCTCGGTCCGTGGTGATCATGGCGGACCGGGAGGTTCCCGCGCGTCGGCTGTCCATGGGGATCTCCGGAGCCTCGCATGTGGGCAGCCGCGCAGGCTCACAAGCGGGGCGCGGGCGGAGGAGACGGCGGCCGGCCGACCGTCGTGGCGGTGGCGAAGGTGCCCCGCCGGGGGAGCGGGGGCGCCTTTGCTGTCGGGCCACTCCTGGGCAGAGGCCCTTGAGTGGTGGAGGGTCCGCTTCGCCCGAGGTGTCCGGCCGGGGTGTGGGGCTGTCGGTGATGCTCCCGGCCCGCGCCTGAGCCGGCAAGGGTCTCTGCCGAGCGAGCGGCACCCTGCGCATGCCTTCAATTAAAATACCGGTATAGTAATCACGGTATAGTTATTGGTTGCATGAGAAGGGCACCACGTGATCGAGATCCTCAACCCCACCATGCTGGCGCGGGCGAAAACCACTGGCGCCCTGGTCGGTGACATCCTGCGGACGCTGAGGACCCGGAGTGTGGTCGGTACGAACCTCCTGGACATCGACCGCTGGGCCGAGAAGATGATCCTCGACGCGGGAGCGTCCTCCTGCTACGTGGACTACGCGCCGTCATTCGGGCGTGGTCCGTTCGGCCACTACATCTGCACGGCCGTCAACGACGCCGTGCTCCACGGACTGCCGCACGACTACACGCTCGCCGACGGCGATCTGCTGACTCTCGACCTCGCCGTCTCCAAAGGCGGCGTCGCCGCCGACGCCGCCATCAGCTTCGTCGTGGGCAACGCAGGGCCCCCGGAGGACGTCGCGATGATCGACGCGACCGAACGCGCGCTGGCCGCGGGAATCGCAGTCGCTGGGCCCGGGGCCCGAATCGGCGACATCTCCCATGCCATCGGCACGGTTCTCGGCGAGGCGGGGTACCCGATCAACACCGAGTTCGGAGGTCATGGCATCGGGTCGACGATGCACCAGGACCCGCACGTCGCGAACACCGGACGTCCTGGCCGCGGATACAAACTGCGTCCTGGACTGCTGCTGGCGCTGGAGCCGTGGGTCATGGCGGACACCGCTCAACTCGTCACCGACGCCGACGGGTGGACGCTCCGGAGTGCGACAGGCTGCCGGACGGCCCACAGCGAGCACACGATCGCCATCACCGACGACGGAGCCGAGATCCTCACGTTGTCGAAGTGAGCGCGGCCGTGAGGCGCGCCTTCTCACCGTGCACGGCTGTGTACTCTGCCGCGAGCCAGGGGCCCAGGTCGTCGATGAGCATCCTGAGCGCCGCCCGATCGGGAGAGGGCGCACGACCGACAGCTGAGGCGACACGCATCTGCTCGGCGCGCTCGGGGTAGTAGCCGCCGAAGAGTTCGGTGGACTTGCCGAGGTCACTGGTCCAGCCGCCCCACCGGGGCATGATCAGGGTGAATCCTGTGCGGACCGTGCGCCGGCCGACGACACGGCTGAGGATCCGGCGATCAGCGTCCGTGGTGACTCCGGCCGCTCCGGCGCGCCAGCGCGGCAGTACACGGGTGAGGTCACCGTTGGTCTCCCGTGCGAGCAGGCTCGTGGGACGGTAACGGGGCAACTGTGCGGCGAGGTCCGGGCCCAGCAACGGTGTGCAGAGGCAAGCGATGAAGAATCCGCCGTCGTGCCGTTCGGCGTGGCTGAGCAGGCGCCGTGCGCTGGTCAGGAGGATTCCGACGCCGTCGATCTGCGGGAACACACGGTCCAGTTCGGCCTCGACCGCCTCGGCGTCGGCGCGATCGGCTTCGGTGGGTTCGTCGTGGAGGGCGAGCTGGAGGTCGAGGTCGGAGACTCCAGGGGTGGCGGTGCCACGGGGGATGCTGCCGTACAGGTAGGCGCTGTGCAGGCGCGTACTGCCGAACGTCGCGGTGACATGGTGGCGGGCCGCATCGACAACGGGGTCGAATGCTGCCGGCACCCGCTCCAGCGCGCCTTCGCGTGCGATCGTTCCGTCGCGGTCCAGGCCTCGTTCATCCATGGGGTCACTGTGCCTCGTGCCGCTGCGTACTGCCGAGCTGATTTCCTGGGCATCCGGTCAGGACGGTGACGACCTGTCGCGGTGAGTTCAACGGCAGCCACCACGGCAGGTGCTGCGGTGCGGCCGACACGCGAAAGCCCGTGGCGGGTGTGGGATCCGGCGAGCCTGCGCTATAGTCGATCTTGAGGGCACGGATCGTTTCGGCGGTGCGGTTGCCTGTGCGTTGGTCGTCCAAGGAAAGACGCCCCGCTTCCTGCGGGGAAATGCAGGTGCAAGGCCTGCCCAGCGCTCCATCACAAGCCTCGTTCCATGCTTGTTGCCATCGGCGCGACCGGTGCGATTCGTCGAGCACCGTGACCGTCGATCTTGGCGGTTGAGGTACCTCCGGCCCAGTGCGGCGCTAGCGTCGAGTCCTATGATCGTATGGCTCAACGGTACCCACGGCGCAGGCAAGACCACCACCAGCGCACTCGTGCAGCGACTGATTCCGGATTCCCGGGTGTTCGACGCCGAAAAGGTTGGCGAGACACTCATGGACATCAAGCCGGGGCTGCCCTGGACGGGCAACTTCCAGGACTGGGCACCCTGGCGGCCGCTGGTGGTCGAGACCGCCCGCCACGTGCTCGAATACACCGGTGGCACTCTGGTGATGCCCATGACCGTCCTGGTCGAGGAGTACTGGCGCGAGATCAGCTCGGGCCTTGCCCGGCACTCGATCCCGGTACGGCACTTCGTCCTCCACGCCGATCAGGACACTCTCCGTGGGCGCATCGAGGGGGACACGGTTCTCGGTCCCTCCACCTTCCGTCTCACCTACCTCGAGCCCTATGCCGAGGCGGCTCGCACATGGCTGCACAGCGAGGCCGAGGTCGTCGACACCACCCACCTCACGCCCGCGCAGGCTGCCGAGCGGATCGCGGGGGCCGTCAAGACCTGAGATCCGCCCGCGGGGCTCGCCACCAGGTGACGCAGGGGCCGAACCCGACCGTGGTCAGGCGGCGGCGCCGACGTACTCGACAGCGTCCCGACGGCCGTCCCGGGCAGTCACCCCGGGACGGCCCGAGCGCCGTCGGCACACTCCAGGGGCGGACTACGGCTTCCGGCCGACCGCCACGTAGCCGGCGCTGATGATGTCGTCCTGCCCCGCCACCGGCTCGCCGAGCTCGGGATGCCATGCCTCGGCCGCCACGATGCCGGGTTCCGCGATGTCGAGTCCGTCGAAGAACCGGGCGAACTGGTCGCGGGTGCGGGGTGCCAGGGTGAGGGTGTTCGCCTTGTAC
The DNA here is from genome assembly GCF_030719215.1 of Streptomyces sp. Alt3. NCBI lineage: Bacteria > Bacillati > Actinomycetota > Actinomycetes > Kitasatosporales > Streptomycetaceae > Streptomyces > Streptomyces glycanivorans. The sequence continues at coordinate 7,701,092 of NZ_CP120983.1, forward strand.
ATCTCGTCCACCTTGCGAGCCGCCGCCGGGTGGAAGTCCGCGGTGAGATGGGAGATCACCACGTGACTGCCCGGCGCGAGCACCTCGGTCAGCCGGTCCACCAGCTCGTAGGCACCGTCCTCGTCGCTCACGAAGTGCAGCAGCGAGATCAACGAGAGCGCGACGGGCTGAGCGAAGTCCAGCGTCTTGCCCGCGTGCTGGAGGATGGCGTCCACGTTGCGGGCGTCCGCCTGTACGTAGTCGATGGCACCCTCCTCGGTGCCCTTCAGCAGGGCCTCCGCGTGTGCCAGGACGATGGGGTCGTTGTCGCAGTACACGACCCGCGTCGTGGGAGCAGCCTGCTGGGCCACCTGGTGGAGGTTCGGTTCGGTGGGGATTCCCGTGCCGATGTCGAGGAACTGCCGGATCCCCTGGCCGGTCAGCCATCGGGTGGCTCGGTGCATGAAGGCGCGGTTCACCTTGGCCATGACCGGGACCCCGGGCTCCACGGCGAGCATCTGCCGGCCCATGGCCTCGTCGACCGGATAGTTGTCCTTGCCGCCGAGGAACCAGTCGTACATCCGGGCGGGATGGGGTCTGCTGGTGTCGATGCGCAGGTCGGAGGCATCGTTCTCCGGTCGGGACATGGCGAACTCCTGGGTGTGCGACAGCGGTTGATCGGCTTGCCAACAGAATAGGGAACGCGGGTGGCGGAGGCGGCGGGTGGTGGTCGACTCCGCCGACCAGGTGGGGGACTTCGCCCGCGGATGTCACCTACGTGCCGGGTTGTGGCGCGCCGGGATCTCGCGATACCGGTCCGCGGGGGCGACAGGCAGGGCCACCGCCCCCACGGACCGTCCGCTCGTCCGGTGGTCAGCCGGTGGTGCAGGTGACGGTGGGCCAGGTCCAGTTGCCGTTGGCCTGGATGGTGGTGCCCCAGGTGTTGCCACCGTTGCCGTTGGGTTTGGCGGTGAGCGTCTGTGCGTTGGGGTAGGCGGCGGTGGTGTTCCAGGTGGAGAGGACCTTGGCGGGGGTGGGGATGTTCATGGTGACGGTCCAGTTGGCTGAGCCTGCGACGGTGACGTCGAGGTTGTAGCGGTCGCTCCACTTCTGGCCGGCGGTCACCGTGGCGGTGCAGCCGTTGCCCCCACCGCCGTTGCCACCCCCGTCGGGAGCCACGGCGCGGCCGGTCCGCGGGGAGATCATGCCGGCGCACAGCCCTCGGCTCGCCAGGCCCTGCGCGATGCGCGGGACGGCTGCGAGCGTGTTGGCCGGCCAGTCGTGCATGAGGATGATCTGACCGTCGGTGAGCCGGGCGTTGGCCTGCACGATCGCGTCCGTGCTCGCGTTGTTCCAGTCCTGCGAGTCGACGTCCCAGATGATCTGCGTCAGGCCGTACTTGGCCGCGGCAGCCTGCACCGTCGCGTTGGACTCACCGTACGGTGGCCGGAACAGGGTCGGCGTGCCTCCGCCGCCGGCGGCGATGGCCTGCTGGGTGCGGGAGATCTCCGACTCGACCTGTGCCTGGGTCTGCTGGGTCAGATGCGGGTGGGTGTAGCTGTGGTTGGCGACCCACATGCCGGCGTCGACCTGTGCCCGGACCTGGGCCGGGTTGGAGGCGGCGTACTGGCCCTGGTTGAACATAGTGGCCCGCAGTCCGTTCTGCTTCAGCACGTTGAGCAGTGCGGGGGTGCTGCTCGACGGGCCGTCGTCGAAGGTCAGCCCGACGTATCCGGTGCAGGCGGCGGCCGTCGCGGCGTGGGAGGGCGCGGTGTCGACGGCGACCGCGGCGGTCGCGGCCGTCGCGGTGACGGCCAGTGCCGTGACCACGTGCCGTAAGGAGAGGCGTGTTCGCATGCGCATGGGGGTGAGTCCTTGTCGTCCCGGGCCGATGGGGTGGGGAGATCTGGGCGTGCGTGGTGACGTGTGCCCTGGGTGCGAGGCGGTGACGGGTGCTCCGGGCGTGCGGCGGCGACGGGTGCTCTGTCGCCGCCGCACCGGCGAGATGTGCCGCAGCCTGCCCAGTGCTCGTCCGGTGGTCAGCCGGTGGTGCAGGTGACGGTGGGCCAGGTCCAGTTGCCGTTGGCCTGGATGGTGGTGCCCCAGGTGTTGCCGTTGCCGTTGGGTTTGGCGGTGAGCGTCTGTGCGTTGGGGTAGGCGGCGGTGGTGTTCCAGGTGGAGAGGACCTTGGCGGGGGTGGGGATGTTCATGGTGACGGTCCAGTTGGCTGAGCCTGCGACGGTGACGTCGAGGTTGTAGCGGTCGCTCCACTTCTGGCCGGCGGTCACCGTGGCGGTGCAGCCTCCGCCTCCGCCTCCACCACCGCCGGACGTGCCGCCCACGGTGATGTCGGAGCTTCCACTGCTCCGGTAGCCCTCGGTGGCCATGATCATGTAGTTGAAGGTGCCCAGGTTCATTCCCTGCCGGGCCCATGCGTCGAAGTGGTTGCCGGTGGTGATGGTCCCACCGGTCCTCTTCGACTGGCGGACGCTCCAGAACTGCTTGAACGTGCGCGTGCCCTCGATGGACGGTGCGTCGACCCGGGTCGTCTCGTAGATGTCGTACGTACCACCGTCGCTGGTGACGGTGCCCTTGAACGTTCCCGTCGGGCGGTAGGTGCCCCAGTTGTCGACGATGTAGTACTCGACCAGCGGGTTCGTCGACCACCCGTAGAGGGTCAGGTACGCGTTGCCGGAGGGGTTGAAGGTGCCCGAGTACGTGACGCTCCTGCGCCCGCCGGTGCTCCAGCCCTTGCCTGCGACGAAGTTGCCGGTGTTGCTCCACGAAGTGCTGTAGGCGCCACCGGACTTCAGGTTCATCGAGACGGTGCCGGGGCTGTCCGTCCAGAAGGAGTAGTAGTAGCCGTTGTCGGTGCCGGTGCGGTTGGAGTTGACGACGGTGTCGGCTGTGGCCGTGCCGGGCAGGGCCAGCACGGCCACAGCGGCCATCGCCATGGCCAGGAAATTGCGGACGGACCGTCCGAACCGGCCGTGTGTGCGGCTCGTCGGTCGTGCGGGTGCGTCGTTCATGTGCGTGTTCTCCTCCTCGTCCTCATCAGGCCGGGTGGGGGATCCGGGCAGCGCGGGACGCCCTGCGTGACAGGTGGTGCGTGAACCGGTGAAGACGACCGTGCGTCGGTGTCGCTCTCCCGGCCGGACGTGGCCGGTCGTCGTGCTCGGCGACCGGTCGGGGTGCCGGGTCGGGGTGGACCCGGATCGACATTGACCGAGGTCTGTCGACGGCCAACAGTGTTGAACCGACCCCGTTGGGTGTCAATGGTTTCGGCAGGAAGTACGAAACGGTCGCTTCTTGATGAGGGTGCAGGATCGCGTCATAGTCGCTGTTCGCGACCGTTGTGCTCAGGTTATGAGAATCGCGAACGCGCTTTTCGGTGAGGGTTGGTTCAGCTTCTCCGCTCATTCTCTTCGAAAGTTTCGAAACTTTTTCGGAGGGTGTGGCGCGGTCGGTCGGAGAGGCGCCGACCGCCACGACGGCGGCGGGCTGCGGCGGTTCCGCAGGGAACCGCCGCAGCCCGCCCGGCGCGGATGGCGCCGCGTCAGCCGCCGCTCACCTCCTTGAGCGCGATGTTGAGCTCAAGGACGTTGACCCGGGGCTCGCCCATGAAGCCGAGGGTGCGTCCCTCGGTGTGCTCGGCCACGAGTCTCGCGACCTGCGGGACGGGGAGGCCGTTCCGCTCGGCGACCCGGTGGATCTGGAGCTTCGCGTACTCCGGGGAGATGTCCGGGTCGAGACCCGAGCCGGAGGAAGTCACCGCGTCGGCCGGCACGTCCTCGGCCAGCACCCGGTGCGCCGGGGTGGAGTTGTCGGCCACGACTGCTGCCTTCGCCTCCGTCACCCATGTGACCAGGTCGGCGTTGTCAGCCGCGCGGTTGGTGGCGCCGGAGAGGATCAGTGAGTACCCGGTGTTGACGCTGTTGCCGCCCAGGCCGTTCGAGGGGCGGGGCTGGAACCACCTGAGGTCCGGCTTCGCCGTCTCGTCCGGGTCGTCGGGGTCCCGCTTCGGCAGGTCGTACCTCTGCCCGATCAGGGACGACCCGACGGTGTGCCCGTTTCCGTCACCGACCTCGGAGCCGTTGGCGCCGCCGCTGAAGAACGCCTGGGCGACACCCGTGACCGCGAGCGGGTAGAGGACTCCGCAGACGACACTCAGGACGAGCAGGGCACGCAGCCCCGCCCCGAGCAGCCGGGCGGTGTTCTTGAGAGAGGTGTTCATGGCTGATCAGCCGTTTCTGGTTCAGGAGAGCCCGGGAATGAGGGAGATGAGAAGATCGATGGCCTTGATCCCGATGAACGGGGCGACCAGGCCGCCGAGTCCGTAGATCCCGAGATTCCGGCGGAGCATCGTGTCCGCGCTGGTCGGCCGGTACCGGACCCCCTTGAGGGCGAGCGGCACCAGAGCGACGATGATCAGGGCGTTGAAGACGACGGCGGACAGGATCGCGGATTCCGGCGACGCGAGACCCATCACGTTCAGCTTGTCCAGGCCCGGGTACACCACGGCGAACATGGCCGGGATGATCGCGAAGTACTTCGCGACGTCGTTGGCGATGGAGAAGGTGGTCAGGGCTCCCCGGGTGATGAGCAGCTGCTTGCCGATCTCGACGATCTCGATGAGCTTGGTCGGGTCGGAGTCCAGGTCCACCATGTTCCCGGCCTCCTTGGCGGCCGAGGTGCCGGTGTTCATCGCCACGCCGACGTCCGCCTGCGCGAGCGCGGGGGCGTCGTTGGTGCCGTCGCCCGTCATCGCGACGAGCTTGCCGCCCGCCTGCTCCCGCTTGATGAGGGCCATCTTGTCCTCGGGGGTGGCCTCGGCCAGGAAGTCGTCGACGCCCGCCTCCTCGGCGATCGCCTTGGCGGTCAGGGGGTTGTCGCCCGTGATCATGACGGTCCTGATGCCCATGCGGCGCAGTTCGTCGAACCGCTCCCGCATGCCGCCCTTGACGACGTCCTTGAGGTGGATCACGCCCAGGACCCGGGCACCCTCCGCGTCCTCCACGGCGACCAGGAGTGGTGTGCCGCCTGCCTCCGAGATCCGGTCGGCGAGGAGGCCGGCCTCGTCGCCGACTCGGCCGCCCCGCTCCCGCACCCAGGCGACGACCGAACCGGCCGCGCCCTTGCGGGCCTTGAGGCCGTCCACGTCCACACCCGACATGCGGGTCTGAGCCGTGAAGGCGACCCAGGTGGCCCGGGCGAGCTCGCCCCGGTGGCGTTCACGAAGGCCGTACCGCTCCTTCGCGAGCACCATGACCGAGCGGCCCTCCGGGGTCTCGTCGGCCAGCGACGACAACTGCGCCGCGTCCGCCAGTTCCTCCTCCGTCACACCCTCCACCGGCACGAACACCGCGGCCTGCCGGTTCCCCAGCGTGATCGTGCCGGTCTTGTCGAGCAGCAGCGTCGAGACGTCACCCGCCGCCTCCACCGCGCGTCCCGACATGGCGAGGACGTTGCGCTGGACGAGCCGGTCCATGCCCGCGATCCCGATCGCGGAGAGGAGGGCGCCGATGGTCGTCGGGATCAGGCACACCAGCAGCGCGGTGAGCACGATCAGGGACTGCCTGGCACCGGCGTGGACCGCGAACGGCTGGAGCGTCACGACGGCGAGGAGGAACACGATGGTCAGCGAGGCGAGAAGGATGTTGAGCGCGATCTCGTTGGGGGTCTTCTGCCTGGCGGCGCCCTCGACCAGGGCGATCATCCGGTCGATGAAGGTCTTGCCCGGTTCGGTGGTGATCCTGACGACGATCCGGTCGGAGAGCACCTTCGTGCCGCCCGTCACCGCACTGCGGTCGCCGCCGGACTCCCTTATCACCGGGGCGGATTCGCCGGTGATGGCCGATTCGTCGACGGACGCGACGCCCTCGACGACGTCACCGTCGCCGGGGATGACGTCGCCCGCCTCGCAGACGACCAGGTCACCGACGCGCAGTTCCGTGCCGGCCACCTCTCTCTCGTCGCGGCCCTCCAGACGGCGGGCGACGGTGTCCGTCTTCGCCTTGCGCAGGGTGTCGGCCTGGGCCTTGCCGCGGCCCTCTGCGACCGCCTCGGCGAGATTGGCGAACACGGTGGTCAGCCACAGCCAGGCCGTGATGGCCCAGCCGAACCAGTCACCGGGGTCCTGGAGGGCCAGCAGGGTGGTGACCACCGAGCCGACCAGCACCACGAACATGACCGGGGACTTGACCATCACGCGCGGATCGAGCTTCCGCACCGCGTCCGGGAAGGACCTGAGCAACTGCTTCGGGTCGAAGAGGCCCCCGCCGACGCGGCCGGAGGTGGCGGTCCCGGCGCCGGACAGGTCCTCGTGCGGGGCACGGGTGGGGGTTGGGGTGCTCATGAGGCGAGCCCTTCGGCGAGCGGACCCAGTGCCAGGGCCGGGAAGTAGGTCAGACCGGTGATGATGAGGATCGTGCCGGCCAGCAGGCCGGCGAAGAGGGGCTTGTCGGTCCGCAGGGTGCCCGCCGTGTCGGGGACGGGCCGTTGCTCCGCGAGCGAGCCGGCCAGTGCCAGGACGAACACGATCGGCAGGAACCGGCCGAGCAGCATCGCGATGCCGATGGTGGTGTTGAACCACTGGGTGTCGGCGTTGAGCCCGGCGAAGGCGGAGCCGTTGTTGTTCGCCCCGGAGGTGTAGGCGTAGAGGATCTCGGAGAAACCGTGCGCACCGCTGTTGGTCATGGAATCGGCCGGGGTCGGCAGTGCCAGCGCCACCGCGGTGAAGCAGAGGACCAGTGCCGGGGTGACCAGGATGTAGCACGCGGCGAGCTTGATCTGGCGGGTGCCGATCTTCCTGCCGAGGTACTCGGGTGTGCGGCCGACCATGAGACCGGCGATGAACACCGCGATGACCGCCATGATCAGCATGCCGTAGAGGCCGGAACCGACACCGCCGGGCGCGATCTCGCCCAGCTGCATGCCCAGCATGGTGATGCCACCGCCGAAGCCCGTGTACGAGGAGTGGAAGGAGTTGACCGCACCGGTCGACGTGAGGGTGGTGGCCACGGCGAAGATCGAGGACCCGCCTATGCCGAAGCGGGTCTCCTTGCCCTCCATCGCCCCGCCGGCCAGTTCCAGGGCCGGGCCGTGGTGGGCGAACTCGGTCCACATCATCAGAGCGGTGAAACCGATCCAGATGGTGGCCATCGTGGCGAGGAGCGCGTAGCCCTGGCGGAGGTTCCCGGTCATGCGGCCGAAGGTGCGGGTCAGGGCGAACGGGATCAGGAGTATCAGGAAGATCTCGAAGAGGTTGGAGAAGGGGGTCGGATTCTCGAAGGGATGGGCGGAGTTGGCGTTGAAGTAGCCCCCGCCGTTCGTCCCCAGTTCCTTGATGACCTCCTGCGAGGCGACCGCTCCGCCGTTCCACTGCTGGGCGCCACCCGTGAACTGCCCTACCTCGTGGATGCCGGAGAAGTTCTGGATCACACCGCACGCCACCAGCACGACCGCGCCGACCACGGAGATCGGCAGCAGGATGCGCACGGTGCCGCGCACCAGATCCGCCCAGAAATTGCCGAGTTCCCCGGTGCGGGAGCGTGAGAACCCGCGTACGAGGGCCACCGCCACGGCCATGCCGACCGCGGCCGAGACGAAGTTCTGCACCGCCAGGCCGCCCGTCTGGACGACGTGTCCCATGGCCTGTTCGCCGTAGTACGACTGCCAGTTGGTGTTCGCGACGAAGGATGCCGCGGTGTTGAACGCCTGGTCCGGATCGATCGACACGAAGCCGAGCGAACCCGGAAGGATTCCCTGGAGGCGCTGGAGGGCGTAGAGGAAAAGGACACTCACTCCGGAGAACGCGAGTACGGCGCGCAGATAGGCGGGCCAGCGCATCGATGCCGAGGGATTGGCTCCGATGGCGCGGTAAATCCATTTCTCCGGCCTGTAATGCTTTTCCGAGGAGTAGACCCGGGCCATGTGTTCGCCGAGCGGGCGGTACGCCAGGGCGAGCGCGGATATCAGTGCGAGCAATTGGAGCGCACCAGCTGTTACGGGGCTCATGTCTAGCTTCAGAACCTCTCCGGGTACACAAGCGCGAGGACGAGGTAGACCAGGAGGGAGACGGCCACGACCAGGCCGGATATGTTCTCGGCGGTCACAGCTTCGTCACCCCCCTCGCGATGAGAGCCACCAGTGCGAATACCGCGACCGTGGTGGCGACGAAGGCCAGGTCGGCCATCGTGAGCTCCTGTGTGAAGTGAATGGAGTGGAATCGGCCGGGGCGGCCGAACAGAAGTGAACCGCAGGTCCGGCCGTGCGATGCGCGCCGTTGACGGGCTCCATACGGGTGCGTCGATTTTCTTGACGCGGTTCGTACGCCAGGCTGCGGAAAAGGGGTGGGACGGTGCCGTCCCTTCCCCTTTCCGCCTGGTGCGGCAGGCCGCTTCTGCGGAGAGGGACGGCTGATTCAGGGCTTTCGGTCCTGCCCTCCTCCCCGACGTCCCGGCTGCGGAAGTCGGCGAGGGCTTCCCGGCGCACCGGCGGCCGGGACGATCCGCTGCCGCCCGCCACGAGCGGGGGGCCGGCCAGGTTGTGTCCGGACGCCATGGAGAGGTTGGCGGCCGCCCCCGGCCGGCCGGACCCCCGACCCGGCTCCTGACGGCGACGGGCCGTGTCCATACAGGTCCCTCACGTCCCTGGCGGAGGACGTGAAACTTAGGTGGATCAATAATTTGCCTAATGCTCCTAGGTAAATGCATAATCGACTCTGTCGAAAGGGGTGGTCATGGCAAGGGCAGGTCTCACGGCGGAACGCCTGACGCGGGCAGGGGCGGAGCTGGCCGACGAGGTCGGCTTCGACAAGGTGACCGTCGCGGCGCTGGCCCGGCAGTTCGGCGTCAAGGACGCGAGCCTCTACTCGCATCTGAAGAACTCCCAGGACCTCAGGACGAGGATCGCGTTGCTGGCCCTGGAGGAGATGGCCGACCGTGTCGCGTCGGCCCTGGCCGGGCGGGCGGGCAAGGACGCGCTGGAGGCGTTCGCCAACGCCTACCGCGACTACGCCAGGGAACACCCGGGGCGTTACGCGGCGGCCCAGCTCAGGCTGGACGCGGACGCGGCCGCCGCCGGCGCGGGCCCCAGACACGCGCAGATGACACGGGCGATCCTGCGGGGCTACGACTTGACGGAGCCGGACCGGACACACGCGGTCCGCCTGCTGGGCAGCGTCTTCCACGGCTACATCAGCCTCGAGTCCGGCGGAAGCTTCGACCACAGTTCCCCCGGCACGCAGGAGACCTGGGCCCGGGTCCTGGACGCCCTCGACGCCCTGCTGCGGAACTGGCCCGCTCCCTGACCCGGGGCGCGGCCCCTCACCATCGAATCCGATACGTTCACCCGGACAGGCGGCTGACCATGAGCACCCGACCCCAGCTGACAAGTACCCCCATAACCGAGGAGCTTCTGCGTGGTGCGCTCGAACTGGAGCGCACCGCACACGGGCTGCTGCCGCACCGGCTGCCGGCCCGTGCCCGCGCCCAGAACACCGACGGCCAGTTGGCCATGGCGGAGGCCCAGCCCTCCGGCGTACGGATCGTCCTGCGCACCCGCGCCACCCTCGTGGAGCTGGACACCCTGCCCACCAAGCGGGTGTACGTGGGAGCACCGCCCAGGCCGGACGGGGTCTACGACCTGCTGGTGGACGGCCGCCTCGCGGGCCGGACCGGCGTGAGCGGGGGCAACACCCTCATGATCGACATGGCCGCCGGAACCGCCGAATCCCGACCGGGCCCGGTGGGCACCGTCCGCTTCAGCGGTCTGTCCGCCGAGGTGAAGGACGTCGAGATCTGGCTGCCGCACAACGAGACCACCGAGCTGGTCGCCCTGCGCACCGACGCTCCGGTGGAGCCGGTCACCGCCCCGGACCGTGCGGTGTGGCTGCACCACGGCAGTTCGATCAGTCACGGCTCCGACGCCGCCGGCCCCACCGCCACCTGGCCCGCGCTCGCCGCCGCGCTCGGCGGGGTGGAGCTGGTCAACCTGGGCTTCGCGGGCAGTGCCCTGCTCGACCCGTTCACCGCCCGCACCCTGCGCGACGCGCCCGCCGACCTGATCAGCGTCAAGGCAGGCATCAACCTGGTCAACACCGACGTGATGCGCCTACGCGCCTTCACCCCGGCCGTCCACGGCTTCCTCGACACCGTTCGCGAGGGCCACCCGACCACACCGCTGCTGGTCGTCTCGCCCATCCTGTGTCCCATCCACGAGACCACGCCCGGCCCCAGTGCTCCGGACCACCGCGCCCTGAGCGAGGGAAGGCTGAGCTTCAGCGCCGCGGGGGACCCTGCCGAGACCGCTGCCGGAAAGCTCACCCTGAGCACCATCCGGGACGAACTCGCCCGCATCGTCGCGCAGAGGGCCGCGGACGACCCGAACCTGCACTACCTCGACGGCCGCGAGCTCTACGGCGAGGCGGACTCCGTCGAGCTGCCGCTCCCCGACGCCCTGCACCCCGACGCGGCCACACACCGCCGCATGGGCGAGCGGTTCGCGCGGCTGGCCTTTCGCCCGGGCGGCCCGCTCGCCGTCGCCGATGACCGAGCCGATCGGCTGTGAGTGGGAGGGGGCTCGGTTGAGAGGCTGGACGTACAAGGGCATTCTTGAGCCAAGGTCGCATATGTGTCCAGGGTGACCTGCTAAGGCGGGGAGGACCGGTGATGGGCCCATGAGCAGGGACGGGACGGGCCGAGCGGGCCCGCCTCCGGACAGCGGCGAGCCCACGCCGGTGACTGCGGGTGACCGGCCGCTCGTCTCCGTGCCCTCGGACGAGGAACGCTCCAGGATTCTCGACCAGCTGCCGGTGCCGGTGGCCTACTTCGGCCGGGACATGGTCCTCGCCCTGGCCAACCGGGCGGCGGGGGAGTCGGTGGACAGACCCGTGGCGTCGCTGCTGGGGCTGCTGCCAGGTGAGATCGAGCCCGGACTGTACCTGGAGGGCGGGAAGGGGCTCGTCGAAGCCATCGAACGGGTGCTGAGGACGGGCCAGGCGGAGCCGTACGAGACGCAGCTCACGATGAAGGGGAGCGAGCACATCTGGCAGGCGGCCATGTCGCCCGTACGTGATGCCGCCGGTGAGGTCCAGGGGGTGTCCGTCGTGATACTCGACACCACCGAGCAGGTCCGGGCACGCCGTCGTCTGGCCTTGCTGAACAAGGCCGGCATGCGGATCGGCAGCACCCTCGACGTGGGCCGTACCGCCGAGGAACTGGCCGAGCTCGCCGTCGAGGACTTCGCGGACTTCGTCACCGTCGACCTGTTGTCCGAGGTGGTGGCGGGCGACGAGGCGCGTTCGGTGCTGCACCGCGACTCGATCAATTTCCACCGGGCCGCCCAGTGCTCCGTCCTCGAAGGGTGCCCCGAGTCGGTCGTCGCGGTCGGTGACACCCACGCCTACGAGCCCGACTCCGTGGTGGGCCGCACACTGATCAAGGGGGAGCCTACGCGCATGGTTCTCGACGACGCGGCGCTGCGCCGCTGGACCACGATCGAACCCGCACGGTCGCAGAGCATGCGTGACCACAGGATCCATTCGGTGATGGTGGTCCCGCTCAAGGCGCGCGGCATCATCCTCGGCACCACACTGTTCTGCCGGCACCGCACACCGGGGGCGTTCAGTGCGGCGGATCTGCAGCTCGCGGCCGAGCTCGTGTCACGCGCAGCCGTCTGCGTGGACAACGCCCGGCGCTACACACGCGAGAGGGCCACGGCACTCGCACTGCAACGCAGCCTGCTGCCGCGCAGGGCCGCCCGCCAGCGGGCCGTCGAGGTCACCGCACGCTACCTCCCGAACGCCGACGGCGCGGGGATCGGCGGGGACTGGTTCGACGTCATCCCGCTGTCCGGCGCGCGGGTCGCGCTGGTGGTCGGTGACGTCGTCGGCCACGGCCTGCACGCCGCGGCCACCATGGGCCGGCTCCGCACCGCCGTACGGACGCTCGCCGATGTCGACCTGGCACCCGACGAGTTGCTCACCCAGCTGGACGACCTGGCGCTCGCCCTCGACCGCGAACAGCCCGCGGACGGACCCGAGGGCGGCCAGGTCGCGGGCGCGACCTGCCTGTACGCCGTGTACGACCCGGCCACCGGACACTGCACGATGGCGCGGGCCGGCCACCCCGAGCCGGTAGTCACCCGTCCCGGCGGCTCCGCCGAACTGCTGCGGCTTCCTCCCGGGCCACCCCTCGGAGTGGGCGGACTCCCCTTCGAGTCGGCCGAGTTCGAGCTTCCCGAGAACAGTCGGATCGCCCTGTACACGGACGGCCTGATCGAGACGGCCGGCAGGGACACCGCCCAGGCGCTCGCCGAGCTGCGCGATCTGCTCGGCCGTCCCGCCCGATCCATCGAAGAGGCTTGTGACACCGTCATGGAGTCACTGGTCACCGAGCACCCGAACGACGACGTCGCGTTGCTGCTGGCCCGTACCCGGCGTCTCGACGCCGACCACTACGCCTCGTGGGACCTTCCCTCCGACCCGGCCGTCGTCTCGGACGCCCGTAGGCGTGCTGCCGCCCAACTCGCGGCCTGGGGCCTGGACGACGCGGTGTTCACCACTGAACTCGTCGTCAGCGAGCTGGTCACCAACGCCATCCGCTACGGCGGCGATCCCATCCGGCTCCGCCTCATCCGGGACACCGCGCTCATCTGCGAGGTGTTCGACGGCAGCAGCACCGCCCCGCATCTGCGCCGCGCCCGGATGCTCGACGAAGGCGGACGCGGTCTCCTGCTCGTGGCGAGCCTCACCGAGCGCTGGGGCACCCGCTACACCGGTACGGGCAAGACCATCTGGGCCGAACAGCCGCTTCCGGTCGTCGAGGAGCCGGACCCGGCCTGAGTCCGGCGTCGAGCGGGAGGGTTCAAGGGGAAGGGCCGGTCGGCCGAAGACTCAGACATGTCGCACACTCACACTCGCCGCACCGTCCTGGCGACCGGGGCCCTGCTGGGCGCCGGCACGCTGCTCGGCGCCGCCGCCCCCGCCGGAGCCGAGGGGAAGGTCCTCGCCGAACGGCGTCGGGACGAACGGCTGGTCGAGCTCACCATCGACTCCCCCGCTCTCGGTGGCCGGAGCACCGTCGCCCTGCTGACCCCGCGCGGCTGGGACCGGCGAAAGCCCGGTGACCGGTGGCCGACCCTCTATCTCCTGGCCGGAGGTGACGGGGACCACACGACGTGGACGAACCTCTTCAAGGTGCAGGAGCTCCCCGAACTGCGCGACGTACTGGTGGTGATGCCGGGCATGCCGCTCTTCGGGTTCTGGACCGACTGGTGGAACCACGGCGAGGAGGGCACGCCACGGGTGCGCACGTACTTCCTGCGTGAGGTGATGCCCCTGGTGGAGCGGGACTACGGGGCGGGGCCGAACCGAGCCGTCGCGGGGGAGTCCCAGGGAGGATTCGGAGCTCTGGGCATGGCGGCCCGGGTGCCTGGACTGTTCGGTGCCGTAGCCGCGTTCGGGGCACCGGTACACCCGGTGCGGCACCCGGAGATGTGGCTCTCCGGGGCGGAGTACGTCGGTGTGGACGGCTACGCCGTCTTCGGTGACCCGTGGACCCGGTGGCAGACCTGGCTCGACTGGGATCCGTACCACCACGCCGCGGGGCTGCGTCGCACGCCGGTCCACCTGGCCTCGGGCGACGGTAGGCCCGGCCCGCTCGACGGGGACGAGCCCGACCCCCACATCCCCGGCACCGAGAAGTGGGTGGCGCTCGCCGACGAAGGTGTCGTGTCCGTCACCGAGGCCGTCTGCGGGGAGGAGACGCGGATGCTCGCGGACCGGCTCAGGTCTCTCGGCGCACCCGTCACCACCCACTTCTATCCGGGCGGACACAGCGGTACGTACGGGTACAGGGAGTTGCGACGCGCGCTGCCTGTGCTGACGGCCGCCCTGCGCAGGTGACAGGCCGGCCGTGGGGCAGGCGGCTACCCGCGTGGGGGAGCCGCCTGCCGGAGCGGTCAGGCCGCCGGGGCCGGGTAGGTCGGGTACTCGACTCCCGAGACGTGCTGCACCACCCGGATGACCTGCGAGGAGTAGCCGAACTCGTTGTCGTACCAGAGGTAGAGGATCGCGTTGTCGCCCTCGACCTTGGTGGCGCCCGCGTCGACGATCGACGCGTGACGGGAGCCGATGAAGTCGCTCGACACCGCGTCGGGCGCGGTGATGAAGTCGATCTGGCGCCTGAGGGGCGAGGTCAGCGACACGTTGCGGAGGTATTCCAGGACCTCCTCCCGGCTGGTGCCTCGTGCCAGCTGCAGGTTCAGGATCGCGATCGAGACGTCCGGAACGGGGACGCGGATCGAGCTGCCCGTGATCTTCGCGTCGAGGTCGGGCAGCGCCTTGGTGACGGCGGACGCGGCACCCGTCTCGGTGATGACCATGTTGAGCGGCGCCGACCGGCCGCGACGGTCGGAGTTGTGGTAATTGTCCAGCAGGTTCTGGTCGTTGGTGAACGAGTGGACGGTCTCCACGTGGCCGCGCAGCACGCCGTACTCGTCCGCCATCGCCTTGAGCGGCGGGACGATCGCATTGGTGGTGCACGAGGCGCAGGAGATGATCTGCTCGTCCGGCTTGATCATGTCCTGGTTGACGCCGTGCACGATGTTGGGGACGTCGCCCTTGCCCGGGGCGGTCAGGACGACCTTCGAGATGCCGGGGCGGAGGTGCCTGGACAGGCCCTCGCGGTCGCGCCAGCGCCCCGTGTTGTCGATGAGGATGGCGTTCTTGATCCCGTGCGCCGTGTAGTCCACGGTCGTCGGGTCGTCTGAGTAGATCACCTGGATCTCGTTGCCGTTGGCGATGATCCTGCTGTTCGCCTCGTCGACGGTGATGGTGCCCTGGAACTGGCCGTGGATGGAGTCGCGGCGCAGCAGGGAGGCACGCTTCACGATGTCCTGCCCGGCGCCCTGGCGCACCACGATGGCGCGCAGGCGCAGGCCGTTGCCGGAGCCGGTCTTCTCGATGAGCAGTCGGGCCAGGAGGCGGCCGATGCGGCCGAAGCCGTAGAGGACCACGTCTCGCGCCTCGCGGCGCTCCGTCTTGTTCTCGCCCGTCGCGCCGGCCACGGCCTCGGCGGTGAAGTCGTCCACCGACAGGCCGCGGTCGTCGCTCCGGTACGCCGCGGCGAGGATGCCGAGATCGATCTGAGAGGGGCCGAGGTCGAGCGCGGTGAGCGCGTGCAGGAACGGCAGCGTCTCGGTGACCGAGAGCTCCGCGCCGGCTATCTGCCGTGCGAACCGGTGGGTCTTGAGGATGCTGACCACCGACTTGTTCACCAGCGAGCGGCTGTGGAGCAGGATCGTGACGTCCCGCTCCCGGTGCAGTTTTCCGATGACCGGGATCATCGACTCCGCGATCTCCTCGCGGGTCTTCCAATTGGTGAACGAGTCCTCGGTGGCAGTCACAAGTCCATCTTTCGAGCTAGGCGGTGCTCATATGTTAACCGCACCCGACTTTTGATCAAGTGATCGGTGTCCTTGGCGGTTTCGACCAGGTCGAATTGTCACTTTGTGGATAGAAAGTCGCCTGATTGTGCCCTGAGGAGGAGGCAGAGGAGGGGGTGTACGAGCTGGCACCGGCGATGCTCGGCGGCGTCTCCCTCGCATCGGAGCACGGTCCCGCGCCACGCGACTTCGTCCGCGTGCGAAGCCGGGGAGGGGGCACGGCTCGGTGCCGGCACCGGTGTCGACGGGCCCGGCGAACGCCTGAGGGGCGGAAGGGTCCGGAAGGCGGACGGCCCCGGAGGTCCCGTGCGGGCCGCCTACCGCCCGGCGACACCCCGATCCTCGTCGGCGTCGAGGATCGAGATCTCCAGCTTGCGGAGCAGCCTCGCCAGCTGCCGGCGCTCGGAGGGGGACAGGCCTCCGAGCATCCGGTTCTCGTTGTCCAGGTGCTCGGCGAAGGCCGTGTCCACCGTCGCGAGGCCCTTCTCGGTCAGGCGGGAGTAGACGACCCGGCGGTCCTGGGTGTCCCGTTCGCGGACGATGAGGCCGTCCTTCTCCAGGCGGTCGATCCGCAGTGTCACCCCCGCCGACGACACCAGCCCGGAGTCGGCGAGCTGTCCGGCCGTGAGCCGGTAGGGCGCGCCGGACCTGCGCAGCGCGGTCAGGACGTCGAAGCCGGCCACGGACAGGCCGTGCCGCTCGATGGATTCGGTGAGTCCGGTGCTGTAGCGGAGGAAGGAGCGGTGGAGGCGGGCGAGGACCTCGAGCGGGCTCGTGTCCAGTTCCGGACGTTCACGTGCCCAGTCCTCGACCACCTTCGCCACGGCGTCCTGGTCCCCGCGCCTCGATGCTGCCATCTCATCCCCTTGTACGGCTTCGGCCGGCGTCCCCCCGGCTTCTCACGGCACTGAGAATCTTACCGCTGAGGCGATGGGGTGGTCGGCTGTGGGACCGCCGCCCTCACCGGGACAGGGCCCGCGACAGCGCTGCGAGGCGGCCGGTGGGCTGCCGCACCAGCAGGCCCCCGGCCCCGTACGGGTTTGGTCAGGCGTTGAGTTCCTCCAGCGTCCGGCCCTTGGTCTCCACGGCGAACCAGGCGATCACGGCTCCCACCGCGCCCACCACCGCGAGCTGCGCGAAGACCAGGGCCAGCCCGCCGCCCGCCCCGATGACGGCGCCCACGGCCACCGGGCCCAGGATGACCCCGCACCGGTTCCACAGGCCGCCGAACGCCGCACCCCTGGCCCGGTTGGACGTGGGGTAGAGCTCGGGGGAGTAGAGGTAGAGGCCCGCGTTGATGGCGTACAGGAAGAAGGTCGTACAGGAGGCGAACAGGGCGACCTGGCCGCCCGATGTCGCACCCGCGAGAGCCAGGACGGCGAGCGAGAGCACGGTGCCGACGAACGCGCCGATCAGGGCAGGCCTGCGGCCGATCCGGTCGATCAGCATGGCCACGACGAAGGTGCCCAGCAGGCCGGTGACATTGCTCAGCAGGGTGTAGACGAGCGCTGTGGTCAGATCCAGGCCGAACTCCTTCGTGTAGAGCGAAGGCAGCCAGGTGGAGATGCCGTGGTTCACGTAGTACGCCACGAACCACAGCCCCGACAGGACGGCCGTGCGCCGCAGGTAGCGCCCCCGGAACAGGTCCCCCAGGGAGCCCTTGGGTTCGTTCGGCGCATCGGCGGACGGTGCCGGGGCGGGTAGCTCCTCGGACGTCGCGCGGGCGACCTCCGCCTCGATGCGGGCGATGGCGGCCTCGGCCTCGGCCGTACGCCCACGGGACAGCAGCCAGCGTGGGGACTCCTGGACGTGACGCGGCAGCATCGCGCCGATCACCACCGGCAGGGCCCCCACGAGGAACATCGCGCGCCAGCCGAAGGCGGGGACCACCCAGACCGCGAGCAGCGTGGCGGCCGCCAGCCCGGCCGGGAAGATCATCTCGTACAGCAGGACGAAGCGACCGCGCTTGTCGGACCGTGCGATCTCGTTGATGTACGTGGCCGCCACCGGAACGACCCCGCCGATCCCGAGTCCCTGGAGGAACCGGAAGAGCGAGAAGGTCTCGATGCTGCCGGACAGGGCGACCGCGAGGCTGGCGAGGCCGGTGACGACGACACCCAGTGCGACGGTGCGCACCCGCCCGATCCGGTCCCCCAGCCAGCCGGCGGCGAGAGCGCCGAGCAGCATGCCGACGGAGGCGGAGGTGACGGCGAAGGTGGCCTGCCCGGTGGACAGGTGCCATTCCTTCATCAGTACGGGCAGCGCGGATGCGGCAAGTAGCTGGTCGAACGCCTCGAAGAAGGTGACGGCGCCGATCAGGAACCGGACCTTGACGTGCCAGCGGGAGTGCGGCAGTCGTTCGAGTCTCGCGGCGATGGAGCCGAGAGCGGGCTTGCCGGCCACAGTCGTCATGGAGGGTGTCCTTCCGCGGGCAGATGAGTTGCGGAGACAGTAGGGGGCCATACCTAAGCGGTCAATAGTTAAGAGCTTAGGAAGCTTGTCCCGCGTGAACCGAACGCCATCATCGGTGCCACGGAAGCAGTGCTCAAGGACTTCCGAGCAACGATTTCCCCTGGGGTCTTGTGTCTAGATGCTTAAGCACTTAGATTTCTAGCACTTCGGCAGTCCGGTGGCGGTAGCCCAACGAGCCTGTCCGCACCCGGAGTCCACCCCTTTCACGCCCCGCCCGGAGGTCCACCCGTGCTGCAGTTCCCCACCGAAATCCTGATCGCGGGCCAGTGGCGGCGTGGCGCGGGAGAGCCCGTCGACACGATCGATCCCGCGAACGGCCGTGTCCTCGCCACCGTCCACTCGGCAACGCCCGGCGAGGTCGCCGAGGCGGCCGAGGCCGCCGCGCAGGCCGTGGCCGACCCGGCCTGGCGGGACCTGCCCGCTCACGAGCGGGCCCGGCTGCTGCACCGGATCGGTGAGCTCACCGAGCAGGCGGCCGACGAGCTCTCCGCCCTCCAGACCGCCGACACCGGCAAGACCCTCACCGAGACCAGGGCGCTCGCGCTCAGCGCCGCGGGCACCTTCCGCTACATGGCGGCCGTCCTGGAGACGGCCGAGGACGCGGTGACCCCGTCCCGCGGCCCGTACGTCACCGTGAGCACGCACGAGCCGATCGGTGTCGTCGGCGCGATCAACCCGTGGAACTCCCCGGTCGCCAGCGACGCGCAGAAGATCGCACCCGCGCTCGCCGCGGGGAACGCGGTGATCCTCAAGCCCGCCGCCTGGACCCCGCTGGTGTCCCTGGCACTCGGGCGACTGATCTCCCGGGCGCTGGACGAGTTCCGGCTGCCTGCCGCCCTGCTCTCCGTACTCCCCGGCAGCGGGCGGGTCGTGGGTGACGCCATCGTGCGCCACCCGCTCGTCGGCCGCATCGGCTTCACCGGAGGCACCTCGACAGGGCGCTCCATCGCCGGGATCGCCGCCCGGAAGCTGATACCCGCCTCACTGGAGCTGGGCGGCAAGTCGCCGACGATCGTGCGTGCCGACGCGGACATCGAACAGGCCCTCTCCGGAGTGCTGTTCGGGATCTTCTCGTCCAGCGGCCAGTCCTGCATCGCGGGCTCACGGCTCTTCGTGGCCCGCGAGATCTACGACTCCTTCCTCGGCGAACTCGTCGAGCGGGTACGCGAGCTGCGGGTCGGCCCCGGCACCGACCCGGCCACCCAGGTCGGCCCTCTGGTGCACCACCGCCACCGGGACTCCGTCGCCGCCTACGTCGACCTCGCCAGGGCCGAAGGTGCGCGGGTGCTCTGCGGCGGATCGGCGCCCGAGGGCGAACCGTACGAGGACGGGGCGTACTACCTGCCCACCGTTCTCGACGGGCTCCCGAACACCTCGCGCACCTGCCAGGAGGAGATCTTCGGCCCGGTCCTGGTCGCCCTGCCCTACGACGACGAGGACGATCTGGTCCGCCAGGCCAACGACTCCGTCTACGGCCTGGCCTGCGGGATCTGGACCCGCGACCTGCGAGCCGCCGGCGCCCTGGCGCGCCGGATCGAGGCCGGAACCGTCTGGATCAACACCTACAAGCAGTTCAGCGCCTCCACCCCGTTCAGCGGGTGGAAGGACAGCGGCCTCGGCACGGAGAAGGGCCGCGACGCGATCCGCGCCTACCAGCGCCAGAAGTCCCTGTACTGGGGCGTCTCGGACCACCCGCTCCCGTGGGCCAACTGACCCGGCACACCTGCCCGTCCTGGAGGGAATCCCATGCACCAACCGCCGCCCGGTCCGATCGCCCGGCTCCGCTCGCTGCGCTACGTCGAACTGCACACCCCCGCCTTCACCGAGGCCGCCGACTTCTACGAGGACGTCTGGGGCCTGGAGACCGTCGAGTCCGACACCGGATCCCGCTGGCTCCGGGGCACGAGCGACGAGCACCACGTCCTGCGCCTGACGGAGCGGGACCGGGTCGGCCTCGGCAGGATCGCCTTCGCCGTCGCCACGCCCGCCGAGGTCGACCAGGCGGCGCGGCGCCTCGAAGCGCGCTCCCTCGTGCCCGTCACCGGGCCCGGCCCGCTGGACCAGGCGGGCGGCGGCTACGGACTGAGGTTCACCGACCCCGAGGGCCGCCTCATCGAGATCAGCGCCCAGGTCGACGCGGTCGTACCGCGGGGCAGGGGCGGCGCCGTGCCTGTCGGGGTGACGCACGCCGTGCTCAACACCACCGACATCGACGCGGCGGTCGCCTTCTACTGCGACGTGCTCGGCCTCCGTGTCTCCGACTGGTCCGAGCATCAGATGGCGTTTCTCCGGTGCAACAGCGACCACCACTGCATCGCCTTCAACCAGGCGGAGTGGACCTCGCTGAACCACGTGGCGTACGAGATGACCTCGGTCGACCACTTCATGCGGGGCCTCGGGCGCCTGCGCCACCACGGCATCACCCCGCAGTGGGGCCCCGGCCGGCACGGACCCGGCAACAACACCTTCTCGTACTTCACCGACCCCTCCGGCCTGGTCTGTGAGTACACCTCCGAGGTCGCCCAGATCGTCGAGGACGCCTGGATCGCCCGGGTGTGGCGACGGGTCCCGGAGTTGTCCGACCTGTGGGGGACGGCCGGACCGCCGTCGAAGGAGATCCGCCGCAGCATGGCCGGTTCCCCGGACCCCGGCCCGCTCGCCGGATCCGACGGACAGGGCCCGGGCCCGCTCGTTCCCGTGGACGCCCAGGAGGCCACCGCATGAGCACCGTACGCAAGGTCGCCGTCATCGGCTGGGGAGCCATCGGCCGGGTCGTCGGCACCGCCCTCGCCGAAGGCCGCGTGACCGGCGCCGAGCTGGTCCGCATCGTAGACAACCGTCCGCTCGGAGAGGCCGCTCCCGTGCGGCAGGCCACCTTCGAGGAGGCCCTCGAAGTCTGCGACCTGGTCGTCGAGGCCGCCGGGCAGGGCGTCGTACGGGAGTGGGGCGAGCGTGTCCTGGCCTCCGGCACCGATCTGCTGATCGCCTCCACCGGAGCGCTGACCGACGACGAGCTCACGAAGCGGCTGCTGGCGGCAGGCCCCGGCCGCGTGTACTTCACCGGCGGGGCCGTCGGCGGACTCGACCTGCTGCAGGCGGTGCGCGCCCTGGGCCCGCTCGACCACGTCCGGCTGACCACCACCAAGCTGCCGTCCACACTCGAACAGCCTTGGATGGACGACGAGTTGCTGGGACGCATGCGGACGGCGACCGGACCGGTCGAGGTGATGTCCGGGACCGCCCGCGAAGTCCCCGTCAGATTCCCCAAGTCGACGAACGTGGCCGCCTCGGTCGCGCTGGCCGTCGGCGACCTGGACGCTGTGCGGGTCCAGGTCGTCGCCGACCCGGCGGCGCACCACACGCGCCATGTCATCGAGGCGTCCGGCGGGCACGGCTCGTACCGCTTCGAGGTCGCGCACCTGCCCGATCCCGGCAACCCCGCGACCAGCCAGGTGGTGCCGTACGCGGTGCTCCGCAGCCTGGCCGCGCTCGCCGGCCGGACCGGGCAGATCCTGTGAGCGCCGCCACCGCGGCCGAACCCGTCCACGTCGAGGAGGCAGGCACCCACGGGCCCCTGCTGCTGTGCCTGCACGGCATCGGCTCCTCCTCGGCCGCCTTCGCCCCGCAGCTCGCCGAACTCTCCTCCTACGTAAGGGTCGTGGCCTGGGACGCCCCCGGGTACGCCAGGTCGCCCGACCCCGCCGGGCCGATGAGCCTCGACGACTACGCGGACGCCGCTGCCGCGCTCATCCGTGAACGCGCCGGCAGCGCCCACGTCCTCGGCGTCTCCTGGGGCGGAGTGATCGCGCTGCGGCTCGCCACCCGCCACCCTGGCCTGGTCGACTCGCTGATCATCGCCGACTCCAGCCCCGGATCGGGAACGGACGGGACCAGGGCGGCCGCCATGCGGGCCAGGGCCGACGACCTCGCCGCGCTGGGTCCCCGCGCGTTCGCCGAGGCCCGGGGCCCGCGCCTCGTGTCGCCCGACGCGCCGCCCGACCTGGTGCGCCGCGTCGTCGACACCATGGCCTCCTCGGTGCGGCTGCCGGGCTACGCGTACGCCGCCGAGTCCATGGCCTCGGCCGACCTGCGCGCCGAACTCCCCTCGATCGCCGCGCCCACCCTCGTGCTCTGCGGCGAACAGGACCGGGTCACCGGCACCGAGGCGAGCCAGGCCGTCGCCGGGGCCATCCACAGGACCGCCTACGTGGTCGTCAAGGACGCCGGTCACCTGGCCAACCAGGAGCAGCCGGGCCACTTCGACGCCTGGGTGCTCTCCCGCCTCCGCATCACCGCATCCATCCCCGAGTAGGAGCCTCCACCATGCCTCTGACCACCGACGCGTACGACAACGGCGACGACCTCTCCGCGTACACCGACTCCCTCATCGCCACCAAGGCCTCCCGGGTCGCCGACTTCGACACCCTGTCCTTCCAGGAGAAGGCCGGCGCGCAGTTCCGCCGCGGCCAGATCCGCTACGTCGGCTCCGGCGCGACCGGCAACCACGAGAGCGACAGCCGGATCCTGCCGTCCGGCGGGTTCACCTTCTCCAACATGCTGCTGCCGCCCGGCGCCGAGGGCCCGGCCCACACCCACCACGACGTCGAGGAGGCATTCTTCGTTCTGGAGGGCGAGGTCAAGGTCGGCATCCACCGCGGCGCCGACGAGGCCGAGTACCGCACCCTCGGCTACCGCGACATGATCGTCGTCCCCGCCGGAGTGACCCGTTCGCTCAAGAACGAGGGAGACACCGACGCCCTGTTCTGCGTCGTCATCGGCACGCGGAAGCCGCAGGTGCCGACCTACCCCGAGTACTCGCCGATGCACGGCGTCACCCGTGGCTGACCAGCCCCCGGCAGACCGGCGCACCGTCGTCGTCACCGGAGCGGGCCGTGGCCTGGGACTGGCCATGGCCCGCCGGGCGGGCACCGACGGCTTCCGGGTCGTCCTCGCCGAACTGGACCGGGAACGGGGCGAGCCGGCCGCCGCGGAGCTGCGCGGGGACGGCATCGACGCCCGCTTCGTACGCTGCGACGTCGCCGACCCCGCGTCGGTGGAGGCGCTGGCAGGCGCTGTCCGGGAACTCGGCCCGCTGTACGGCCTGGTCAACAACGCGGCGCTCGCCAACGGTGTCGGCGGAAAGGAGTTCCAGGACATCGACGTCGAGGTGTGGGACCGGCTGATGGCGGTCAACGCCCGCAGCCCCTGGCTGGTGTCGAAGGCCCTGTACCCGCTCCTCACCCGGCCGGGCCGGATCATCAACCTCGCATCGGACGCCGCCCTCTACGGCTCCCCGCGCCTCGCCCACTACATCGCCTCCAAGGGCGCGGTCATCGCGCTGACCCGCGCCATGGCACGCGAACTCGGCGAGAAGGGGATCACCGTCAACGCGGTGGCCCCCGGCCTCACCGAGGGCGAGGCGACCGAGACCGTGCCGGCGGAGCGCCACGACCTCTATCGCGTGAACCGGGCCATCTCCCGCCCCCAGCAGCCGGACGACCTCACCGGGGTCGTCTCCTTCCTGCTCGGCGAGGAATCCCGCTATCTGACCGGACAGGTGATCGCCGTCAACGGCGGCTTCACCATGAACTGAACCGCAGGAGAAACGAGTCATGGATCTGGGCCTCGCCGACCGCACCATCGTGGTCACCGGCGGCAGCTCGGGCGTCGGCCTTGCCACGGTCCGCGCCCTGCTCGAAGAAGGCGCCCGTGTCGCCACCTGCGGCCGCGACGCCTGCCGGCTGGCGAAGGTCGCGGCCGACCTGGGCGCGGGACACGACCGACTGCTGACCGGCGTCTGCGACGTACGGGACGCCGACGCGGTACGCGGCCTCGTCCGCAGGACCGCCGAGCAGTTCGGCGGGATCGACGGGCTGGTCAACAACGCCGGGCAGTCCCGGATGAAGGGCCTCGACGACTCCACCGCCGAGGACTGGCGCGACGAACTGGAGCTGAAGTTCGCCGGGGTGCTCAACCCCCTCCAGGCCGCACGCCCCCATCTGGCCGCGTCCGGAGCGGCGAGCGTCGTCAACATCAACGCGGTCCTGGCCAAGCAGCCCGAGACCCGGCTGATCACGACGAGCGCCGCCCGCGCCGGCATCCTCAACCTCTCCAAATCCCTGTCCACCGAACTCGCCGGCGACGGCATCCGGGTCAACTCCGTCTGCCTCGGACTCGTCGACACGGGCCAGTGGACCCGCCGCCACGCCGCCTCGGACTCCGGCTTGTCCTACGAGGACTGGCAGACGGCGCTGGCCGAGGACCGAGGCATCTCCCTGGGCCGCCTCGGCCGCGCCGAAGAGGTCGCCTACGCGGTCGTGGCCCTGCTCTCGCCCCGCGCCTCCTACATCACCGGCACCACGATCGACGTCTGCGGCGGCGTCGGCCGTTCCATCCTCTGAGGAGACACCATGCGTCACGACAACGGAGGCGATCTCCTCGTCGCCGTCCTGCGCGAACTCGGCATCGACACCGTCTTCGGCATCGTCAGCGTCCACAACCTGCCACTCGTCGAGGCCGTCGACCGCGAGCTGCGGTTCGTCCCCGTGCGCCACGAGGCATCCGCCGTCAACGCCGCGGATGCCTACGGCCGCGCCCGGGGCAGCCTCGGCTGCGCCCTGACCTCGACCGGCACCGGCGCGGGCAACGCGGCCGGCTGCACTGATCGAGGCGCTCAGCGCGGGCAGCTCCGTGCTGCACGTCACCGGCCAGGTGGAGAGCGGGTTCCTGGGCAGCGGCAGGGGATTCATCCACGAGACCAAGGACCAGCTCGGCATGCTCCGGGCCGTCTCCGCGTACGCCGCGAGCGTGCCGGACGCCGGGCAGGCGGGCCGGATCCTGCGTGAGGCCGCCCGCACGGCGCTGTCCGCGCCCGGCGGCCCCGCCAGTGTGGAGTGGCCGATCGACCTCCAGTACGCGGCCCAGACCGACGAGCCGGAAGCCTACGAGGAACCCGCCCGCCCCACGCCGACGGAGGCGGAACTCTCCGCCGCCGGAGCCCTCCTGGCCGCGGCCCGGCGCCCGCTCGTCTGGGCAGGCGGCGGAGCGAACTCCGCGCGCGGCGAGCTGGCCGCCCTGCTGGAAGCCACCGGCGCCGGACTGATCACCTCCAACTCCGGCCGGGGCAGTGTCCCCGAGGACCACGAGCAGGTCATCGGGAACTTCGCCACCACCCCCGCCGTGCGCGCCCTGCTCGCCGACTCCGACCTGCTGCTGACCGTCGGCACGCACTTCCGGTCGAACGAGACCGCCGACTACACCCTCGCGCTCCCTGGGGCGCACATCCAGATCGACGTCGACGCCGCCGCGCTCGGCCGGGTCCACCCGGCCACCCACGCGCTGCACGGAGAAGCCGCCGCGGTCCTGACCGGCCTGCTGCCGCACGCCGTGGCCGCCGAGCCCGGCTGGACGGACCGCGTCGGCGCCGTACGCACCGAGGTGCGCGCGATCCTCCACGACAACATCGGGCCGCAGGCCGCGATCTGCGACGCGATCCGCGCCGCCCTTCCCCGCGAGGCCGTCGTCGCGCGCGACGTCACCATCCCGTCCAGCAGCTGGGGCAACCGGCTCCTGGAGATGTACGACCCCAAGGACAACGTCTTCCCGCGCGGCGGAGGCATCGGCCAGGGGCTGGGCATGGGCATCGGCGCGGCACTCGCACGGCCCGGCGCGCCCACCGTCGTGATCGCCGGTGACGGCGGACTCGCCGTCCACCTCGGCGAGCTCCTCACCCTCGCCCAGGAGGGGCCCCGCCTGACCCTGATCGTCTTCAACGACGGCGGCTACGGCGTCCTGCGCAACATGCAGGACCGCCACGGCGAGCGCCGCTCCGGGGTCGACCTGACCACCCCCGACTTCGGCTTGCTGGCCCGCGCCTGCGGGCTGCCGTACGCACGCGTATCCGCCGAGGAACACGCGGCAGCGGTGCTCACCGAGGCCATCGCCTCGGACGGGCCCACGCTCGTCGAGGTCGACCTGGAGGCCCTCGGCCCGATGAAGAACCCGTTCACCCCGCCCGTGAGGATCCCGGGCCAGTAGCCCGGCCGCCCGGACTGCCGGTAAGGAGGCACCAGACCATGACCGAGGAATCGCTGCGGCTGACCGTCCGCCGTATGACCTGGGAGGCCGAGGGCGTCCTGTCCGTCGAGCTGACCCACCCGGACGGCAAGCCCCTGCCCGCCTGGACCCCCGGCGCGCACCTCGATGTCCACGCCGGCGGCCAGGTCCGCCAGTACAGCCTGTGCGGCGACCCGCACACCCCGGACGTCTACCGCATCGGCGTACTCAACGAGCCCGCCTCGCGCGGCGGTTCACGCTTCGTGCACACCCAGCTGAGGCCGGGCCAGCAGATCACGGTCTCCGAGCCGCGTAACCACTTCGCGCTGGAGGACGTTGAGTCCTACGTGTTCGTCGCCGGTGGCATCGGGATCACTCCGCTGCTGGCCATGGCCCGGGAGGCGGCCCGCCGGGGAGCCGAATGGCGGATGGTCTACGGCGGCAGGAGCCGGGCCTCCATGGCCTTCACCGCCGAGCTCGACGCGCTCGGCGGTGATGTCACCCTCGTCCCGCAGGACGAACTCGGCCACATCGACCTGGACGCCGCGCTCACCGACCTGCCCGAGGGCACCCTGGTGTACTCCTGCGGCCCCGAACCACTGCTGGCGGCCGTCGAGGAGCGCTGCCCGGGCGACCGGCTGCGCCTGGAGCGGTTCGCCGCACCGACGGTGGAACGCACCGGCGACGACGAGGCGTTCGAGGTCGAATGCCGTATCTCGGGAGTGACGCTCACCGTCGGCGCCGGGACCTCCGTCCTGGAGGCCGCCGAAGGCGCCGGGCTCACGGTGGACAGCTCGTGCCGCGACGGCATCTGCGGCTCCTGCGAGACCCGGGTGCTCGAAGGCACCCCCGAACACCGTGACTTCCTGCTCAGCGAGGCCGAACGGGCCGCGGGCGCCTCGATGATGATCTGCGTCTCGCGGTGTGCCTCCGGCCGGCTGGTCCTCGACCTGTGACCCTTACCCCCGCACCCTCAGGAGACACCACCGTGACCGACACCTGGCCGTACCTGGATGTCCACCAGTCCCGCACGCACGAGCCCACCCCCTACGAGTACAAACTCGCCGCCACCCTCGAAGAGGTCTACACCCGCGAGGGCCACGAGCTCGCCGACGTCGTGCGTGGGCTCAACGCCCGACAGGTCCACGCCTCCGACGGCAGCCCCTGGACCGAGGAATCCTTCCGCGCCGAGATGAACCGACTGGGAGCCTGACCATGACGCTGTCGTCCTCCGCCACCGCGGACCACATCTACGCCACCGGGCTGCGCAACCAGTGGCACCCGGTCGTCCCCTCGCACTTCGTTGCCCCGGGCGGGATGCGCAAGGTGACCGCGCTCGGCGAGCAGTGGCTCCTGTTCCGGCGCTCCGACGGAGCCCTGTCCATGCTCGCCGACCGCTGCCCGCACCGCGGAGCGCCGCTCTCACTCGGCAAACACCTCGGCGACCGGGTCGCCTGCTGGTACCACGGCGTCGAGGTGGAGCCCGACGGAACCGTGTCCTCCGTCCCCGGACTGCCTGGCTGCAGCCTGGAGGGGAAGAAGCTGGTGACCTCGCTGCCGGTGCGCGAGGTCGCGGGCGCGATCCTCGCCTACTTCGGCGACGAGGAGCACCCCGAACCCGCCGAGCTGACTCCGCCTGAGCCGCTGACCGACCCCGACGTGGACGCGTTCCTCTGCTACGCCGAGTGGAACTCGCCCTGGCGCTATGCCGTGGAGAACCTCCTCGACCCCATGCACGGCGCGTTCCTGCACCACGACTCGCACACCATGTTCGACGGTGACACGACCGCCAAGTTCCGCATCCGGGAGACCGCGCGCGGCTACTTCTTCGAGAAGACCGACCAGCGGGGCGTCAACTTCGACTGGGTGGAGCTCTGCCGCACCGGGGTGGACTGGGTCGACCTCTCGATCCCGTACCCCCCGTCGGCCGGCCCCGGCGGCCCGTTCGGCATCGTCGGCATGGTCTGCCCGGTGGACGAGCGGCGAAGCGGCGTCTTCTTCTGGCGCTACCGCCGGGTCGAGGACTGGCAGCGCGCGTCCTGGCGCTTCCTGTACCGGACGCTGATCGAACAGCGGCACTGGGACGTCCTGGAGCAGGACCGCGTCATGCTGGAGGCCATGCCCGCCGACGCGGACCAGCGGGAGAACCTCTACCAGCACGACCTCGGCGTGGTGCGGCTGCGCCGGCTCTACCGCGCGGAGGCCGAAACCCAGTCGACAGCGGGTGCCTGAGCCTGCCGCCTGCCGCGGAGAGGCCGGGTCGGGGCGCGCGGCCCCGTCCCGCCCGAACACCTTCAGCCGCTCACCGCGCGGACGGGCCCTCCCGGTCCCGCTCGAGGTGGGTGTGGACACGGCGCAGCAGGGCGGCGAACCGGTCGCGTTCCTCGTGACTGAGCGGGGCGAGGAGGTCCGCCTCGGTGGCGGACACCTCGGAGTCGAGCCGGGCCAGGGCGCCCCCGCCCGAAGCGGTCAGCGCCACCTCGATGCGTCGGCGGTCGGAGGGGTCCCGGGCGGATTCGACGTAGCCCGCCGCCTCCAGGTCGGTCACGGTCCGGGTCAGATCGCTCTGGTTCATGTCCAGCCGCGAGGCGAGATCACCCTTGGACAGCGGGCCGGCCTCCTCCAGCATGGCCAGCACGGTCAGGTGCCACAGCCGCAGTCCGTGAGCCGTCAGCGTGTCGGTGAGTCTCCGGCGCGCGGCCTTGCCCGTCACGTACATCAGGTAGGCGTTGAGGTTCAGCACGCTCGGCGGCGTCACGCCGGTGCTCCGGGAGCCGTGCACGGCCCCCGCGGATGTCTGCTGGTGCATGGTTCTTCCTGAGGTGGGGCCGGGAAGGAGCGGAGGCTCATGACCGGCCGGCGAGGTAGCCGCCCATCGAGGTGAAGTACTCCGCCGCGGACAGCTCCGTACCCTCCTGCGCACGGACCCGCGTGACGGCCGGTCCACGGTTGCGGCCGGTCCTGGCGTCCGCCCCGGCGCCGATCACCACACCGTCGCCCTCGCGGTGGAAGATCCGTCCGGGGGCGCCGCCGTAGCGGTCCTCCGACACGACCGCCGACGGGATTTCGAGGCGCCTGCCCCGGCAGGTCTGACAGCCGAACATGACGACCCGCACGGGGTTCTCCTCGCAACGACGACGAAGCTTAGTAAAGCAAGCCTAACCTAAACGCACAGCGTTCGTCGCTGGCAGCAGAGTTGACGGGGAGGTCCGTGAAACCGTGCCGCGACGTGCGAAAGCCCGGCCCGCCGACGTCTCGGCGGGCCGGGCCGGATCCGTCCGGCTCAGCCCGGAATCCGGCGACGACCGCCCTTCGCCGCGGCCACCAGCTCGGGAACGGTCGCCAGCTTGACCCTGGGGCGGCCGTCGCGGCGCCCGAGGGCCAGCTCGACGCGCTCGATCTCCGCCAGGCCGCGCGCGTCCACGAGGCGCCGGTTCCGACGCCGCGCGAGCCGCTGGAACGCCTTCGCCCCGTGCTCAGGGGCCGGGAGCGCACCGCCGACGGCGTCTTCCAGCAATGTGCCCACGGTCTCGGCGGCGCAGGTCCGGTTGGCCCCGATGCCCCCCGAGGGGCCGCGCTTGATCCATCCCACGACGTACGTCCCGGGCCGGCCCGCCACCCGGCCGCTCTCGTGCGGCACGGTGCCCGACGCCTCGTCGAACGGCAGCCCGGTGAGCGGCAGTCCGCGCTGCCCGACGGCCCGCAGCAGCAGCCCGGCGGGGATCTCCCTGCCGCTCGTGCCCCCCGGGCCGTCCGTGACCCGGACCGCGCCGACAGCGCCCCGGCCGACCGCCTCCAACGGCGCGGAGTGGAAGCGGAACACGATGCGGCGCCCCTCCACCGGCGGGCGCGACCAGTCCACCGTCTCCCGGGCCGCGTCCCGCAGCAGCGCGGCCCGGTCTCCAGGGGTGGCGGCGTCGATCGCGGCGCCGGTCCGCGGGTCGTGGTCGTCGACGACCAGCTCCACGCCCTCCAGATGCTTGAGCGCGAGCAGTTCGGACGCGGTGTACGCCGCGTCCTCGGGCCCCCGCCGCCCCAGCAGCACCACCTCGCGCACCGAGCCGGCGCGCAGAGCCTCCAGCGCGTGGTGGGCGATGTCGCCCTTGGCCAGCGCCCCCGGGTCGGAGACAAGGATCCGTGCGGCGTCGAGGGCGACGTTCCCGTTCCCGACCACGACGACCCGCTCCGCGGACACGTCCACGGCGTCCGCGGCGACCTCCGGGTGGGCGTTGTACCAGGAGACGAACGTCGTGGCGCAGATGCTGCCGGGCAGGTCCTCGCCGGGGATCCCGAGCTGCCGGCCCGCCGGTGCGCCGACGGCGTAGATCACCGCGTCGTGGTGCGCGGCGAGCTCCTCCGGGGTGATGTCCCGGCCCACTTCGAGGCCCAGGTGCATCCGCACCCGCGGATGCGTGTGGAACCTGGCGAACGTGTCACCGGCCTTCTTCGTGGACAGGTGGTCGGGCGCCACGCCGTAGCGGATGAGCCCGCCCGCGACGGGCAGCCGGTCGATCAGCGTCACCTCGGCCGAGGTGTGCAGCAGCAGGTCCTCGGCGGCGTACATCCCCGCCGGTCCCGTGCCCACCACCGCGACCCGGAGCGGTGCGAAGTCCGAGGGCAGGCTGCGCTTGAAGGTGGGTTCCCCCCACACGTGGAAGTTCGGTCCCTCGGGGTCCTGCCCTGGCTCCCGCCCGGCGAAGTACTCCGCGTTGATCGGGCCGTACCGCGCCTGGGCGGCGGGGAGGCTGTCCACGGGGAAGACCGCCTCCACCGGGCACGCGTCGGCGCAGGCGCCGCAGTCGATGCAGGACTTCGGGTCGATGTACAGCATCTCCGTCCGGCCGAAGTCGGGCTCCTCCGGCGTCGGATGGATGCAGTTGACGGGGCACACCGAGACACAGGTGGCGTCGCTGCAGCACGTCTGGGTGATGGCGTAGGTCATGTCGTCCGCTCAGATCAGATGGGCGCGCTTGTAGAACACCAGCGCGGGCTTGGTGAGCAGCCGGGCCGAGGCCAGGAAGTCCATCAGGCCCGAACAGCTCGAGCGCATCATCGACTTGTGGTGCTCGTTGGCCCTCGCCTCGTCCTGGGCCCGCTTGCCGTCGAGTCCGGCGTTGGCGTAGACGTCCTTGTTCACCATGCTGGTGACGATGACGTACGACGCGATCGCGATGACGAGGGCGTTGATCCGGCGCCGCACGGGGCCCGCGCCGCTGAGGTGCTTGCGGGTCTCGGCGCGGGCGAACTTCATGTGACGGGATTCCTCGACCACATGGATGTTGTTGATGGTGCGGACGAAGGGCACCACCCGCTCGTCCCTCATCCAGTCGCGCTGCATGACGTCCAGGACCTCCTCGGCGACGAGGATCGCCGCGTAGGCCGCCTCCCCGAACGCGAGCGTCTTGAAGGCCCGGCCCAGTTCCACCGCGAACCGGTGCGGCCGGTACGCGGGCGCGCCGAGCTTCTGGGCGCCGCGGGCGAACATGATGGAGTGCCGGCACTCCTCGGCTATCTCGGTGAGGGCCCACTGGACGTCCGCGCTCGTGGGGTCCTTCGCGTAGACGTCGCGAAGGACCATCTGCTGCAGGATCATCTCGAACCAGATGCCGGTGCTGGCCACCGACGCGGCTTCCTGACGGGTGAGTTCCTTGCGCTGCGCCTCGGTGAGCTCGCTCCAGTACGCGGTGCCGTACAGGGTGCTCCACTCCGGGCTCGCGCCGTGGAACTCCTTGTCCAGCGGCGTGTCCCAGTCGACCTCGGTGGCGGGGTCGTAGGCCAGCGTCGCGGCCGATTCCAGCAGGCGGCGGGTGAGGTGGTCCTCGGGCGGCCGGTCCTCTGCATCCGGTCGAACGGTGCTGCTTGCCATGGTGCGGCTCCTCGGTTCGTCAGCGATGTCCTTGGTGCTGTCACATGTGCGTCGCCGGTGACGGTTCGTCATATGCCGTCCTGACGACCGGAGAAGGTGGCAGCGTCAGGCGAAGGGCCGGTGCGGGCTCCTGCCGGGCAGCCTTCCGTCCCTCTTGTTAGACGGAAGGTATAGCAAGGATGCCGGACGGGCCTACCCCCCAGTAAGAAATGTGAGCCGATCCCCGCGATATCTCCTCGCGTATGCCCGTGCGCGCACGTTCCTACCGTGGGTGAAGGGCTCCGGCGGCGCCTCTTGTCCGTGATGTCGAACATCGTTCGCAATTTCAGCGCGAGTCATTGACGCCGCGTTTTCCCGGGCCTACGGTCCCGTCCGAAGTGACGGGCAGGCGTCGAAATATCGAACGCCGTGCCCTTCTCCTCGCGCGTCCCCGGACCTCATCGACGAGTCGAGACGAGCCGCCATGCAACCACCCCTCCTCAGCCGGCGCCGAGCCCTCGCGGGCGGTGCCGGCGCCCTGGCCGCCGCCGGAGCCCTGGGCTCCCTGTCGGGCTGCGCCGCGCCCGCGACCGCCGCGGGCCCGGGACAGACCCTGCTGCGGTACTGGCACCTGTTCGGCGGCGGCGACGGCGTCAACATGCAGGGAATGCTGGACGATTTCAGGGCCGGACACCCGGACATCGCGCTGGAGGCCTCCACCCTCCAGTGGGGCGCCCCGTACTACACGAAGCTCGGCATGGCCAGCGCCGGCGGCAGGGCACCCGAACTCGCCGCCCTGCACCTCGCCCGACTCGCGGGCTTCGCCCCCGGCAGGCTCCTCGACCCGTTCGACCTCGATCTGCTGGCCGGACTCGGCGTGAAGGAGGAGGACTTCCCGCCGGACATCTGGCGCCGGGGACAGTCGGGCGGCGAGCAGTACGCCGTCCCGCTCGACACCCACCCGTTCGTCCTCTACTACCAGACCGAGGTCTGCGAGAAGGCCGGTCTCATGTCGGGCGGCCGCCTCAGGCCGATCAGCGGCGCGGACGACTTCGCCGACGCCCTGCGCGCTGCGAAGAAGGCGACCGGGCAGCCCGGGCTGGTGACCGAGACGCTCGGCCCCGACTGCATCACACCCTGGCGGCTCTTCTCCAGCTTCTACGCGCAGACCGGCGGCACGGTCCTCTCCCCGGACGGGAAGAGCCTCGCGCTCGACGACGCCAAGGCGCTCCGCGTCCTGGAGTACCTGGCCAGGCTCGTCGAGGAGGGGCTGATGGTGCGCCGCGTCGACTACGCGGGGTCCATCGGCGTCTTCAACGGCGGCAAGACCGCCTTCCACCTGAACGGCGAGTGGGAGATCACCACCTTCAAGACCACCGGCCTCCCGTTCTCCATGACCCGCATCCCCGCGCTCTTCGGCACCGCGGCCACCCAGGCCGACTGCCACGCCTTCGTCCTGCCGCACCAGAAGGACCGGGGCGGCGCCACGAACGAGGCGGCCCACACCCTCGTCGCCTGGATGCTGAAGAACTCCGTGGCCTGGGCCCGGGGCGGCCACGTCCCCGCCTATCTGCCGGTGCTCGACGACCCGGCCTACCTCGCCCTGAAGCCGCAGTCCGAGTACCGCACGGTGATCGACGACGTGGCGCTGGACGAACCGGCGTGGTTCGCCGGATCCGCCTCCCGCCTGTGGATCGAGCTCGGAGCGGTCTTCTCCGGGGTCCTCACCGGCTCCCGCAGCCCGCGGAACGCCCTGACCGAGGCCAAGGCCCGGCTGCGGACCCTCCTCGACACCCGCAACCCCCTCCCGGGAGCCGCGTCATGACCTCCACCACCACGGCGGCGCCGGCACCCGTGGCGAAGCCCGGCAGGGGGGCGGCCGGGCGTCCCGTCCGAGGCGTGCGCAGGAAGTGGACCGAGCACGGTCTGGTCTTCGTCGCGCCCTTCCTCGTCGTGTACGCCCTCTTCCTGATCTGGCCCCTCGTGTCCGGTCTGGGAATGAGCCTGACCAGCGAGAACATCACCGGCTCCGGCGGGGAGTTCGTCGGCCTCGACAACTACGCCGAGGCCGTGCGCGACCCGGACGTCTGGTCCTCGCTGTGGAACACCGTCTGGTTCACGGTCCTGTCCACCGTCCCCCTCGTCGTCGTCGGCCTCGTGCTGGCCCTGCTCGCCCACCAGTTGCGCGTGGTGCAGTGGCTGTGGCGGCTCAGCTGGTTCGCGCCGTTCCTGCTGCCCTCCGGCGTCGTCTGCCTGCTGTTCCTGAACATGATCCTCCCGTCCGACTTCGGCCTCGCCGACCAACTGCTCGCCGCCGTCGGGCTGACACCGGAGATCGGCTGGCTGACCGACGAGCGGTACGCGATGCTCAGCATCGTGGCGACCACCGTCTGGTGGACCGTCGGCTTCAACTTCCTGCTGTACCTGGCCGCCCTCCAGGCGATCCCGGCGCATCTGTACGAGGCCGCCGAACTGGACGGGGCCGGCGCCTGGAAGCGCCTCCTGCACATCACCCTGCCGATGCTCCGCCGCACCACCGGTCTGGTCGTGGTCCTCCAGGTACTGGCCTCGCTGAAGATCTTCGACCAGGTCTACATCATGACCGGCGGCGGCCCCGACGAGTCCACCAGGCCGATCCTCCAGTACGTCTACCAGCAGGGCTTCACGGGCTATCGCATCGGTTACGCCTCGGCCGTCTCGTACATCTTCTTCGCCCTGATCCTGACCGTCTCCCTGGTACAGCCGCTGCTGTCCCGGCGCCGAGCTGAGGAGGCCGCGAAGTGAGCGGTTCCGCCACCGTCACCACCCGCCCCGCCCAGGTCTCCGGCCGGTCCGTGGACGCGGGAGGACGCCGCCCGCGCTGGACACCAGGCAGGATCGCCCTGCTCGTCGTCGCCCTGCTGCTCACCGCGGCCTGGCTCCTGCCGCTCGCCTGGGCGGTCGCCACCTCCCTGAAGCCCGAGGGTGACACGACGAGGACACCGTTCTCCTGGACCGGCTCCCGCGTGACCTTCGACGCGTACAGCAAGGTCTGGGAGTCGGGCGACCTGATGGTCTGGCTGATGAACTCGGCCTACATCTCCGTCACGACCACCTTGCTGACCGTGGTGACCTGCGCGATGGCCGCGTACGGATTCACCCGCACCGACTTCCGAGGCAAGCGGCTGCTCTACGGTCTCGTGCTCGCCGGAATCATGGTGCCGCCGCAGGTACTCATCGCGCCGCTGTTCCGGGAGATGGTCCAGCTCGGTCTGGTCGACACCTACTGGGGCGTCATACTGCCCCAGGTCGCCGTGCCGGCCATGGTGTTCATCCTGGTGAAGTTCTTCGAGGGCGTACCGCGCGAACTGGAGGAGGCCGCCTTCGTCGACGGCGCGGGGCGATGGCGGGTGTTCTGGACCATCGTCATACCGCTGTCCCGGCCCGTACTGGCGGCCGTGGCGATCTTCACCTTCATCTCCACCTGGAACAACTTCCTGTGGCCGTTCCTCGTGACCACCGACCCGGGCGGCATGACGCTGCCCGTCGGACTCGTGAACGTCCAGTCGACCTTCGGGGTGCGGTACGCCCAGATCATGGCCTCGCTCGTGATCGCCGGACTGCCGCTCCTGATCGTCTTCGCGTTCTTCCAGCGGCAGATCGTGCGTGGCATCGCGCACACCGGTCTCGCCGGCCAGTAGCGGTCACGGCACACCTGACGGGCCGTCCGCGCGGCCCGTCAGGCGACCCCGGTACCCCGCGTCAGCAGCAGCGCCACATCGGCCGACGCCACCGCG